>NZ_JABWQS010000008.1:0-174687 GCF_014268545.1 Pseudomonas sp. SWRI81 | reverse complement strand
TTGCTCGCGAAAGCGGTGGGTCAGTCGCCAAATCCGTTGACTGACACGCCCTCTTCGCGAGCAAGCCCGCTCCCACAGTTTATTTTGCGCTAGCCTAAAAGATCGCGCAGGACCTGGGTGAAGGCCCGCGCGCTGTCTTCTTCACCGGCATGCCGGCCATCGCGCACCACCCACTGACCATTGACCAGCACATCGCGCACCTGGCGATCGCCGCCGGCAAATAACCAGCGATTAAGAATCCCGTCACCCGAGGCCGTCGCCAGATACGGATCTTTGCCATCGAGCACGATCCAGTCCGCACGTTTGCCCACTTCCAGTGCCCCGATCGGCTGCCCCAACGCCTGCGCGCCACCGTCCAGCGCGGCGTCGTACAGCGTGCGCCCAACCATCGGCTGATCCGCGCCATACAAGCGATTGCGTCGTTGATCGCGCAAGCGCTGGCCGTATTCCAGCCAACGCAGTTCCTCTACCACACTGAGCGATACATGGCTGTCGGAGCCAATGCCCATGCGCCCGCCCTGCGCGAGGAAATCCACTGCCGGGAAAATCCCGTCGCCCAGATTCGCTTCGGTGGTCAGGCACAGACCGGCGATGGCGCGACTCTTGGCCATCAGCGTGACTTCTTCCGGATTGGCGTGGGTCGCATGGACCAGGCACCAGCGCTGATCGACTTCGGTGTTCTCAAACAGCCATTGCAGCGGACGACGACCGCTCCAGCTCAGGCAGTCGTCGACTTCCTTTTGCTGTTCGGCGATGTGGATGTGCACCGGGCATTGTTTGTCGCTGGCGGCGAGCACTTCGCTGATCTGCTGCGGTGTCACCGCGCGCAACGAGTGGAAACACAGCCCCAGCGATTGCGCCTTTTTCTGCGCCAGTAATGGCTGCAGGCGCGATTGCAGGTTCAGGTAGTTTTCCGTGCTGTTGATGAAACGGCGCTGGCCGTCGTTCGGGGGCTGACCGCCAAAACCGGAGTGGCTGTAAAGCACCGGCAGCAGGGTCAGGCCGATGCCGCTTTCACTGGCGGCGTGGCTGATACGCAAGGCCAGTTCCGCCGGATCGGCGTACGGCTGGCCGTTGCTGTCATGGTGCACATAGTGAAATTCGGCGACCGAGGTGTAACCGGCCTTGAGCATTTCGATGTACAACTGCCGGGCGATGACGCCGAGCTGATCGGGGCTGATTTTTCCGACGAGGCGATACATCAAATCGCGCCAGGTCCAGAAACTGTCGTTCGGATTGCCGGCCACTTCGGCCAGACCCGCCATTGCCCTTTGAAAGGCGTGGGAATGCAGATTGGGCATTCCCGGCAGCAACGGCCCGCTCAGCCGTTCGGCGCCATCTGCAGTGGAATCGGCCTGGATGCGGGTCAGCAGGCCTTCGGCGCTGACCTCGAGACGTACATTGTTGGCCCATCCGTTAGGCAGCAGCGCGCGTTCGGCAAAGAAAGCGGACATGGTTCAGCACCCCATCGTGTGTTATTTGTATATACATATACAGACGTTTGCCTGCCCGGTAAACTCCGGCAAGCTAGTCACTTTCATCCAATGAACAGGGATCAACCGTGCCGACTCCGCCTCCAGTCTCTCCGTTGGCCGCGAACATGGGCGACAGTCCGGCGCCCTTGTACGCCCGCGTCAAACAGATGATCACCCAGCAGATCGACAGCGGTAACTGGCCGCCGCACTACCGCGTGCCATCCGAGAGCGAGTTGGTCAATCAACTCGGTTTCAGCCGCATGACCATCAACCGTGCCCTGCGCGAAATGACCGCCGACGGTCTGCTGGTACGCATGCAGGGCGTCGGCACGTTTGTCGCCGAGCCGAAGAGCCAGTCCGCGCTGTTCGAAGTGCACAACATCGCCGACGAAATCGCCTCGCGCGGCCACCGTCACACCTGCCAGGTCATCACGCTGGAAGAAGAGGCCGCCGGTTCCGAGCGCGCACTGGCGCTGGACATGCGCGAAGGGCAGAAAGTGTTTCACTCGTTGATCGTGCATTACGAAAACGACATTCCCGTGCAAATCGAAGACCGTTTCGTCAACGCACTGGTCGCCCCGGAATACCTCAAGCAGGACTTCACCCTGCAAACTCCTTATGCCTATCTGAACCAGGTGGCGCCGCTGACCGAAGGCGAACATGTGGTCGAGGCGATCCTCGCCGAACCGTCCGAGTGCAAATTGCTGCAAATTGAAAAAGGCGAGCCGTGCCTGTTGATTCGCCGGCGTACCTGGTCGGGGCGCCAGCCGGTGACGGCGGCGCGTTTGATCCATCCGGGTTCGCGTCATCGTCTGGAAGGGCGGTTCCATAAATGAAATATGAAGTGAAGGTTCTCCGCGCCGAGGGCTACCCGCGCATGCCGTGGAAAAATGGCGGCGGCAGCACTGAAGAAATCAGCCGCGACGCGGGTGCCGGCCTGGACGGTTTCGGCTGGCGGCTGTCGATTGCCGACATCGCCGAATCGGGCGGTTTTTCGACCTTCGCCGGCTACCAGCGAGTGATCACCGTGTTACAGGGTGACGGCATGACCCTGTGTGTCGACGGTGACGATACCCGTCCACTGTTACCCCTCGACCCGTTCGCCTTCAGTGGCGAAAGCCAGGTGTCGTGCACCTTGCTCGGCGGTGCGATTCGCGACTTCAATCTGATTTATGCGCCGCAACGTTACAGCGCGCGGTTGCAGTGGCTGGATGGCGAGCAACGGTTTTTCAGTTCGGCGGGGACGGTACTGGTGTTCAGTATCAGTGAGCTGATGGACGTGCGTGTTGGCGACGGTGTTTCGCAGCTCGGTCGGCATGATTGCCTGCAACTGGACGGCAACAGCGGGCTGGTCGACGTCTCCACCCACGCCGCATGCTGCGTGATCGAACTCCTCAAAAACTGACTACTCCCTGTGGTGAGGGGATTTATCCCCGTTGGGCTGCGCAGCAGACCGCTTTTTTTAATCAAGAATGGGGCCGCTTCGCGAGCCAGCGGGGATAAATCCCCTCGCCACAAAAGTCATCCCACTGTTGTTTCTCACCGCGCACCAACTTGTTACCGAACGCCCCAGCGTGGCGCAATACCACGCTCTCGCAGCCAATCCCAACCTCCCAAAAATACTCGCGAAGAAAATTTCATTCACGCCAGGACCCTTGATTCAGGCGTTCTCCAGCCTCGTTCGCAATTTTTCTTGAACAGCC
Source organism: Pseudomonas sp. SWRI81 (assembly GCF_014268545.1). Taxonomy (NCBI): domain Bacteria; kingdom Pseudomonadati; phylum Pseudomonadota; class Gammaproteobacteria; order Pseudomonadales; family Pseudomonadaceae; genus Pseudomonas; species Pseudomonas sp. SWRI81. The sequence goes on along the minus strand of NZ_JABWQS010000008.1, from coordinate 171,509 downwards.
CTTCAGCAAGTTGGCCGCTTGATTGCATATGCTTGTATGTACAAGTAAAGACGTATGCGTATGAGTCGCTCGAGACTCTCCGCAGCGTCCACTGATTCGCTTGTCGCGCATTGATGCGCGCAGGCTGCTGCCCACTGCCAGGGTTGGTTTGAATTGATCGCTGAGGAGTCTTTTTCGTGACTGACAATACCCGGAAAACCACAAAGTATCGCGACGTCGAAATCCGTGCTGCACGCGGTAACACGCTGACCGCCAAGAGCTGGCTGACCGAAGCGCCGCTGCGCATGCTGATGAACAACCTCGACCCGGAAGTCGCCGAGAACCCTAAAGAGCTGGTGGTCTACGGTGGCATCGGTCGCGCCGCGCGCAACTGGGAATGCTACGACAAGATCGTCGAGAGCCTGACTAACCTGAACGACGACGAAACCCTGCTGGTGCAATCGGGCAAGCCGGTCGGTGTGTTCAAAACCCACAGCAACGCGCCGCGCGTACTGATTGCCAACTCCAACCTGGTGCCGCACTGGGCAAGCTGGGAACACTTCAACGAACTCGACGCCAAAGGCCTGGCCATGTACGGCCAGATGACCGCCGGCAGCTGGATCTACATCGGCAGCCAAGGCATCGTCCAGGGCACCTACGAAACCTTCGTCGAAGCCGGTCGCCAGCATTACAGCGCTGACCTTAAAGGTCGCTGGGTGCTGACAGCAGGCCTCGGCGGCATGGGCGGCGCACAACCGTTGGCCGCCACCCTGGCCGGCGCCTGCTCGCTGAACATCGAATGCCAGCAGGTCAGCATCGATTTCCGCCTGAAAAGCCGTTACGTCGATGAGCAAGCCAAAGACCTCGACGACGCCCTGGCGCGCATCGACAAATACACCAAAGAAGGCAAAGCCATTTCGATTGCCCTGCTCGGCAACGCAGCGGAAATCCTCCCGGAGCTGGTCAAGCGCGGCGTGCGTCCGGACATGGTCACCGACCAGACCAGCGCCCACGACCCGCTCAACGGTTACTTGCCGGCCGGCTGGAGCTGGGACGAATACCGCGCCCGCGCCAAGACCGAACCGGCCGCGGTGATCAAGGCTGCCAAGCAGTCGATGGCCGTGCACGTCAAAGCCATGCTGGAATTCCAGAAGCAAGGCATCCCGACCTTCGATTACGGCAACAACATTCGTCAGATGGCTCAGGAAGAGGGCGTCGAAAACGCCTTTGATTTCCCAGGCTTCGTGCCGGCCTACATCCGTCCGCTGTTCTGCCGTGGCATCGGCCCGTTCCGTTGGGCGGCGTTGTCGGGTGATCCGCAAGACATCTACAAGACCGACGCCAAGGTCAAAGAGCTGATCCCCGACGACGCGCATCTGCACAACTGGCTGGACATGGCCCGCGAGCGCATCAGCTTCCAGGGTCTGCCGGCGCGTATCTGCTGGGTCGGTCTGGGCTTGCGCGCCAAGCTGGGTCTGGCCTTCAACGAAATGGTCCGCAGCGGCGAGTTGTCGGCGCCGATCGTGATCGGTCGCGACCACCTCGACTCCGGCTCGGTCGCAAGTCCTAACCGCGAAACCGAATCGATGCAGGACGGCTCCGACGCCGTGTCCGACTGGCCATTGCTCAATGCGCTGCTCAACACCGCGAGCGGTGCGACCTGGGTGTCCTTGCACCACGGCGGCGGTGTCGGCATGGGCTTCTCGCAGCATTCGGGGATGGTGATCGTCTGCGACGGTACCGATGAAGCGGCCGAGCGCATCGCGCGCGTGTTGCATAACGATCCGGCAACCGGCGTCATGCGCCATGCCGATGCCGGTTACCAGATCGCAATCGACTGCGCGAAAGAGCAGGGGCTGAATCTGCCGATGATCACCGGCAGCAAGTAACACGCTTTTGCTTTATGTGGGAGCGAGCTTGCTCGCGAAAGCAATCTTTCAGCCAGCAAAGATGTTGAATGTGCTGGCCTCTTCGCGAGCAAGCTCGCTCCCACAGAAAAGCAGCTCCACCGAAGCTCAGTGAACCCGAATAACAATCCACAGAGGTTGAATCATGGCGGTTAACCACGATCGTGCAGGCAGCAAACCGTTGATCGAAAGGCGTTCGATCGATTACATCCCGGAAGCGGAAAGACACGGTCGTCTGTTCAGCCAGTTCACCCTCTGGATGGGCGCCAACCTGCAGATCACCGCGATTGTCACCGGGGCCTTGGCCGTGGTGCTCGGCGGTGATGTGTTCTGGTCGTTGATCGGTCTGCTGATCGGGCAACTGCTCGGCGGTGGCGTGATGGCGCTGCATGCGGCGCAAGGGCCGAAACTGGGCTTGCCGCAGATGATTTCCAGTCGTGTGCAGTTCGGCGTTTACGGCGCGGCGATTCCCATCGTGCTGGTGTGCCTGATGTACCTGGGCTTCACCGCCACCGGTACGGTGCTGTCCGGGCAGGCGCTGGGTCAGTTGTTCAACGTCAGCGACAGCGTTGGCATTCTGATTTTTGCCAGCGTGATCGTGCTGGTGACGGTGCTCGGTTATCGCGTGATCCACTGGATCGGCCGCGTCGCCAGTGTCATTGGCGTGATCGCCTTCGTGTTCCTGTTCTGGCGGCTGATGAGCCAGACCGACGTGGGCGCACTGCTGCAAATTCGCCACTTCAGTTGGAGCAGTTTCCTCCTCGCGGTGTCGCTCGCCGCCTCTTGGCAGATTGCTTTTGGGCCTTACGTCGCTGACTACTCCCGTTACCTGCCGAGCAATACGTCGACGGTCAAAACCTTCTTTGCCGCCGGTGCAGGTTCGGTGGTGGGCGCTCAGGTTGCGATGATTCTCGGGGTGTTTGCCGCGGCCTCGGCCAACGGTCAATTCGCCGGTCATGAAGTGGCCTACATCGTCGGTCTGGGCGGCACCGGCGCCACCGCTGCGCTGCTGTATTTCAGCATCGCGTTCGGCAAGGTCACCATTTCGACGCTGAACTCCTACGGCAGCTTCATGTGCATCGCGACCATCATCAGTGGTTTTCGCGGCCACTTGCAGGTCACGCGTTTGCAGCGGCTGGTGTTCGTGCTGTTTATCGTCGGCGCGGCAACCTTGATTGCCTTGCTCGGCCAGCATTCGTTCCTTGGTGCGTTCAAGTCATTCATCCTGTTCCTGCTCGCGTTCTTCACGCCGTGGAGCGCGATCAACCTGGTGGACTACTACTGCATTACCCGCGAGCGCTATGACGTGCCGGCGCTGGCCGATCCGAACGGTCGCTACGGCCGCTGGAACCTGCTGGGTATCGGCGTCTATGTGTTCGGCGTGCTGGTGCAGCTGCCGTTCATCTCGACCAAGTTCTATACCGGGCCGCTGGTGGCTGCCCTCGGTGACGTGGACATTTCCTGGATCATCGGTCTGGTGCTGCCCGCTGCCGTCTATTACGTCTGCGCAAAAAAATGGCACAGCGCAGTGCCCGATTACCTGATTCTGCCGATCGAGCAGAACAGCGTTGTACAACCTAAAACAAGCGGGGCCGGTCGCGCTGCGGCGCAGGCCTGAATTGGACGTGGACAGGCTGGATGCCTCTTGACTGCCGTAAGCCCATTCATGATTAGGAGCGTCACAACAATGAAATCGAACAAGACCCTGCTGACCACACTGCTGTCCATGGGCCTGTTGGTCAGTGCCGGCGCGACCCAGGCTGCCGGCTGGTGCGAATCGGGCAAACCGGTGAAATTCGCCGGCCTGAACTGGGAAAGCGGCATGCTGCTGACCGACGTCATGCAAGTGGTGCTGGAAAAAGGCTACGGCTGCAAGACCGACAGCCTGCCGGGCAATTCCATCACCATGGAAAACGCCCTGAGCAGCAACGACATTCAAGTGTTCGCCGAAGAGTGGGTCGGCCGCAGCGAGGTCTGGAACAAGGCCGAGAAGGCCGGCAAGGTCGTCGGTGTCGGCGCGCCGGTGGTGGGTGCAATCGAAGGCTGGTATGTGCCGCGCTACGTGATCGAAGGCGACGCCAGGCGCAAGCTGGAACCGAAAGCGCCGGACCTGAAAAACATCGCTGACCTGGGCAAATACGCCGCCGTGTTCAAGGACGCCGAAGAGCCGTCCAAGGGCCGTTTCTACAATTGCCCGGCCGGCTGGACCTGCGAACTCGACAACAGCGAAATGCTGAAAAGCTATGGCCTGGAAAACAGCTACACCAACTTCCGTCCGGGCACCGGACCTGCGCTGGATGCAGCCGTGCTGTCGAGCTACAAGCGTGGCGAGCCGATCCTGTTTTATTACTGGTCGCCAACCCCGCTGATGGGGCAGGTGGATCTGGTCAAGCTTGAGGAAAAACCCGGCGTCGACAAAACCGTGAGCATCAAGGTCGGCCTGTCGAAAACTTTCCATGACGAAGCGCCGGAACTGGTCGCCGTGCTGGAAAAGGTCAACCTGCCGATCGACCTGCTCAACCAGAACCTGGGGCGCATGGCCAAGGAGCGCATCGAGTCGCCAAAACTGGCGAAAATCTTTCTCAAGGAACATCCTGAAGTCTGGCACGCATGGGTGAGCGAAGACGCAGCCAAAAAGATCGACGCGGCCTTGTAGGTCGAGCCATTCCGGCTGCCGCCACCGGCAGCCGGACGCTTGATCGCAACCCCTTGATTGAGAGTCTCTTATGTTTCCCGAAAGCTTTACCTTTTCCATCGCCGACTGGGTCAACGGTTGGGTCGATTCGCTGGTCACCAACTACGGCGATGTGTTCCGCCACATCTCCGACACCCTGCTCTGGGCCATCGTCAACCTCGAAGGTCTGCTGCGCGCGGCGCCGTGGTGGTTGATGCTGGCGATCGTCGGTGTCGTCGCCTGGCACGCCACGCGCAAAGTGGTAACGACGGCCGTCATCGTCGGTCTGTTGTTCCTCGTCGGCGCGGTCGGCCTGTGGGACAAGCTCATGCAGACCCTGGCGCTGATGATGGTGGCGACGCTCATCTCAGTGCTGATCGGTATTCCGCTGGGGATTCTCTCGGCCCGCAGCAATCGCCTGCGTTCGGTGTTGATGCCGCTGCTCGACATCATGCAGACCATGCCCAGTTTCGTGTACCTGATTCCGGTGCTGATGCTGTTCGGCCTGGGCAAGGTCCCGGCGATTTTCGCCACCGTGATCTACGCCGCGCCGCCGCTGATTCGCCTGACCGACCTCGGTATTCGCCAGGTCGACGGTGAAGTGATGGAGGCGATCAACGCTTTCGGCGCCAACCGCTGGCAGCAACTGTTCGGCGTGCAACTGCCGCTGGCCCTGCCGAGCATCATGGCCGGGATCAACCAGACCACCATGATGGCCCTGTCGATGGTGGTGATCGCCTCGATGATCGGTGCCCGTGGCCTGGGCGAAGATGTGCTGGTGGGCATTCAGACCCTTAACGTCGGACGTGGTCTTGAGGCCGGTCTGGCGATCGTGATTCTCGCAGTGGTCATCGACCGCATTACCCAGGCGTACGGTCGGCCACGGCACGAGGTGAGCAAATGATTAACGCAACCGTGAGCAAGATCGAAGTCAAAAACGTCTTCAAGATTTTCGGCAACCGCGCCAAGGATGCGCTGGCCATGGTCGGTCAGGGCAAGACCAAGGATCAGGTACTGAACGAAACCGGTTGCGTGGTCGGGGTCAACGACCTGTCGCTGAGCATCGGCACCGGCGAGATCTTCGTGATCATGGGCCTGTCCGGCTCGGGCAAATCCACCTTGGTGCGCCACTTCAATCGCCTGATTGACCCGACCAGCGGGGCGATCCTCGTCGACGGCGTGGACATCCTGCAATACGACATGGACGCCCTGCGCGAATTTCGCCGGCACAAGATCAGCATGGTGTTCCAGAGCTTTGGCCTGCTGCCGCACAAGAGCGTGCTCCACAACGTCGCCTACGGCCTGAAAGTGCGCGGCGAGAGCAAGCAGATGTGCGCCGAACGCGCGCTCCACTGGATCAACACCGTGGGCCTCAAAGGTTACGAAAACAAATACCCGCACCAGCTCTCTGGCGGCATGCGTCAGCGTGTCGGCCTCGCCCGGGCATTGGCGGCGGACACCGACATCATCCTGATGGACGAAGCGTTCAGTGCGCTGGATCCGTTGATCCGCGCCGAGATGCAGGACCAGTTGCTGGACCTGCAAAAGACCCTGCACAAGACCATCGTCTTCATCACCCACGACCTCGACGAAGCCGTGCGCATCGGCAATCGCATTGCGATTCTCAAGGATGGCCGGTTGATTCAGGTCGGTACGCCGAGAGAGATCCTGCATTCGCCGGCGGACGAGTATGTCGACCGGTTTGTGCAGCGGCGGGCGGCGGTGGTCTGAGACTGAGTTGCCTTTGTGGCGAGGGGATTTATCCCCGTTGGGTGGCGAAGCCGCCCCAAACAATGCCCCCAAATCTGTCAGACAGACCGCGGTGGCTGGTTTTACGACTGCTTCGCAGCCGAACGGGGATAAATCCCCTCGCCACAGGGTTACCTGCATCAACAGAATTGGTATGAGGTTAAAGATGTCCCAGGCTGAAAAAATCGTGATCACCGGTGCCCACCTGCGTTGGCAGGACGTGGTCGCTGTCGCCCGTCATGGCGCGCGGCTGGAGCTGTCCAGCGAGACTTGGGCGCGTATCGAAAACGCCCAAGGCATCGTCCAGCGCATTGTCGCCAGCGGTGAGCGCGCCTACGGCGTCAACACCGGCCTGGGTGGTTTGTCTAACGTCTCCCTGCAAGATGAACAACTCAGCCAGCTCTCGCGCAACACTCTGCTCAGCCATGCCTGCGGTGTCGGCCCGGTCCTCAGCAACGAGCAAACCCGCGCGATCATCTGCGCTGCGATCCACAACTACAGCCACGGCAAATCCGGCCTGCATCGGCGAGTCGTTGAAGGACTGCTGGCGCTGCTCAATCGCGGCATCACCCCGCAGGTGCCGTCGCAGGGTTCGGTGGGTTATCTGACCCACATGGCGCACATCGGCATTGCGCTGCTCGGCGTCGGCAATGTCAGCTATCGCGGGCAGATCGTGCCAGCGCAACAGGCGCTGGCCGAGGAGGGCCTGCAACCTGTGCCGCTCGGGGCGAAGGATGGTTTGTGCCTGGTCAACGGCACGCCGTGCATGACCGGCCTCAGCTGCCTGGCCATCGCCGACGCAACACGGCTGCTGCAATGGGCCGATGTCATCGGTGCGATGAGCTTCGAAGCCCAGCGTGGTCAGATCGATGCGTTCGATGCCGAGATCATCGCGCTGAAAGCGCATCCGGGCATGCAGCAGGTCGGCGCCAATTTGCGTGCGCTGCTTGAGGGCAGCGAAGTGATCGCTTCGAGCAAGGGCATTCGCACCCAGGATGCGTTGAGCATTCGTTCGATCCCGCAGGTGCACGGCGCCGCGCGAGATCAACTGGAACATGCGATCAAACAGGTCGAAACCGAACTCAACGGCTGCACCGACAACCCGCTGCTGCTCGGCACGCCGGACAACTTCCGGGTCATGTCGCAAGCCAACCCGCACGGGCAGTCGGTGGCGATGGCGGCGGACCTGCTGGCGATTGCCATGGCCGAAATCGGCTCGATTGCCGAGCGCCGCCTCGATCGCCTGGTCAACCCGCACGTCAGCGGACTGCCGGCGTTTCTGGTGGCCAATCCGGGAGTCAACTCGGGGATGATGATCGTGCAATACGTCGCGGCGTCGCTATGCGCGGAAAACCGGCAATTGGCGCAACCGGCGGTCCTCGACAATTACATCACCTCGGGCCTGCAGGAAGACCACCTGAGCATGGGCACCAACGCCGCGCTGAAGCTGCATCGCGCGCTGGAAAACTGCACACAGATCCTCGCCATCGAATATCTGCTCGCAGCGCAGGCGCTGGAATTTCTCAAGGAACAACGCTTCGGCGCCGGCACCGATGTCGCTTGGCGCCTGCTGCGCGAAACGGTGCCGGCCTACGATCAGGATCGCTGGCTGGCGCCGGACATCGCCGCTGCGGCGAGCGTGTTGAAAGCGCCGAATGTGCTGCACAGCGTTTTACCGAATTTGCACTGACAACTACCCCTGCCAGCGTGCCAAGGCGCGGATCGTTCAAAAGACGAGAGGCGACGGATAACGGAATGCTCCGGAGCGACTGGCAGTTTCTCTTTATTCAAGAGACGAACTCACAAAAGGAGCACATTAATGACTGCGCTGAACCTGATCCCCGGCCAACTGAGCCTGGCCCAACTGCGTGACGTCTACCAGAACCCGGTCACGTTGACCCTCGACAACAGCGCCAGCGCGCAGATCGAAGCCAGCGTCGCCTGCGTCGAGCAGATCCTTGCCGAAAACCGCACTGCCTACGGCATCAACACCGGTTTCGGCCTGCTGGCCTCGACGCGCATCGCCAGCGAAGACCTGGAAAACCTCCAGCGCTCGCTGGTGCTGTCGCACGCAGCCGGTGTCGGCCAGCCGATCAGCGATGAGCTGGTGCGGCTGATCATGGTGCTCAAGGTCAACAGTCTCAGCCGTGGGTTCTCCGGGATTCGCCGTCTGGTGATCGACGCGCTGATTGCGCTGATCAATGCCGAGGTTTACCCGCACATTCCACTGAAAGGTTCGGTGGGTGCATCGGGCGATCTCGCGCCATTGGCGCACATGTCGCTGGTGCTGCTGGGCGAGGGCAAGGCACGCTACAAGGGCGAGTGGATGGAAGCGACCGAGGCGCTGAAAATCGCTGGCCTGACGCCGTTGACGTTGGCAGCGAAGGAAGGCCTGGCGCTGCTTAACGGCACTCAGGTTTCTACAGCATTTGCGCTGCGCGGATTGTTTGAAGGTGAGGACCTGTTTGCCGGTGCACTGGCGCTCGGCAGTCTCACCGTTGAAGCCGTGCTGGGTTCGCGCTCGCCGTTCGATGCGCGCATCCACGCCGCCCGCGGTCAGAAGGGCCAGATCGACGCCGCTGCGGCTTATCGCGATCTGCTCGGTGAGCGCAGCGAAGTGTCCGCTTCGCACCAGAACTGCGACAAGGTTCAGGACCCGTACTCGCTGCGCTGCCAGCCGCAAGTCATGGGCGCGTGCCTGACGCAGTTCCGTCAGGCTGCTGAAGTGCTGGCGATCGAGGCCAACGCGGTGTCGGATAACCCGCTGGTGTTTGCCGCCGAGGGCGATGTGATTTCCGGCGGCAACTTCCACGCCGAACCGGTGGCGATGGCCGCTGACAACATGGCCCTGGCCATCGCCGAAATCGGCTCGCTGAGCGAACGGCGGATATCGCTGATGATGGACAAACACATGTCGCAACTGCCGCCGTTCCTCGTTGCCAATGGCGGTGTGAACTCCGGTTTCATGATTGCCCAGGTGACGGCGGCGGCGCTGGCCAGCGAGAACAAGGCGCTGTCCCATCCGCATTCGGTCGACAGCCTGCCGACCTCGGCCAACCAGGAAGACCACGTGTCGATGGCCCCGGCGGCGGGCAAGCGTCTGTGGGAAATGGCTGAAAACACCCGCGGGATTCTTGCGGTGGAATGGCTCGCGGCGGCGCAGGGCCTGGATCTGCGCAACGGCCTGAAGACCTCGCCGAAACTGGAACAGGCGCGGGCGATCTTGCGCAAGGAAGTGGCGTTTTACGAGAAGGACCGGTTCTTCGCCCCGGACATCAATGCAGCGACCGAGTTGCTGGCTTCGCGGTGTTTGACTGAGCTGGTTCCGGCGAAGCTTCTGCCGAGCCTGCTCGCGAAACGATTTTGAACAAGACGAGGACCTGGGATGAAAACCCTCTGGCAACACTGCCACGTCGCAACCATGGCCAACGGCGCCTATTCGATCATCGAGGATGCCGCGATCGTGACGTCCGGCGCGCTGATCGAGTGGATTGGCCCGCGCACTCAGTTGCCGTCCGGCGAATACCCGGCGGTCAATGATCTGCAAGGCGCCTGGGTCACTCCTGGCCTGATCGACTGCCACACCCACACGGTGTTCGGCGGCAATCGCAGCGGTGAGTTCGAAAAGCGCCTGCAAGGCGTCAGCTATGCCGAGATCGCAGCGCAGGGTGGCGGCATCGCCAGCACCGTGCGCGCCACTCGCGAAGCCACTGAAGACGAGCTGTTCGCCAGCGCCGCCAAACGTCTGAAAAGCCTGATGCGCGATGGCGTGACCACCGTGGAAATGAAGTCTGGCTACGGTCTCGATCTGGCCAATGAGCGCAAGATTCTGCGAGTCATCCGTCGCCTGGCCGAAGCGCTGCCGATCAGCGTACGCAGCACTTGCCTGGCGGCGCACGCCTTGCCGCCGGAGTACAAGGACCGCGCCGACGATTACATCGATCTGGTCTGCGATCAGATGCTGCCGGCCCTTGCCGCTGAAGGTCTGGTCGATGCCGTGGATGCGTTCTGCGAATACCTGGCGTTCTCGCCGGCGCAGGTCGAGCGGGTATTCGTCGCCGCACAACGACTCGGTCTGCCCGTGAAGCTGCATGCCGAGCAACTCTCCTCGTTGCACGGTTCCAGCCTCGCCGCGCGTTATCAAGCCTTGTCCGCCGATCATCTGGAGTTCATGGACGAGGACGACGCCATCGCCATGGCCGCCGCCGACACCGTCGCGGTCCTGCTGCCGGGCGCGTTCTACTTTCTGCGCGAGACGCAGTTGCCGCCGATGGGCGCCCTGCGCAAGCACAAAGTGAAGATTGCCATCGCCAGCGACCTCAACCCCGGCACCTCGCCGGCGCTGTCGTTGCGCCTGATGCTGAACATGGCCTGCACCTGTTTTCGCATGACCCCGGAAGAAGCCCTCGCCGGCGCAACGATTCATGCCGCGCAAGCGCTGGGCATGGCCGCCAGCCACGGCTCGCTGGAGGCCGGCAAGGTCGCCGATTTCGTCGCCTGGCAAATCGACCGGCCGGCGGATCTGGCCTACTGGCTCGGCGGTGATCTGGACAAGCGCGTCGTGCGTCACGGCGTTGAATCAAATCTGTAGGAGAGCGGTTGTGGACAAGGTTCTGAATTTCAAACAAGGCCGCGTGCCGCTGCTGATCAGCATGCCGCACGCAGGCGTGCGTCTGACCCCGGCGGTCGAGTCCGGGTTGATCCCGGCGGCGAAAAGCCTGCCGGACACTGACTGGCACATTCCGCAGCTCTACGATTTTGCTGAAGAACTGGGCGCCAGCACCCTGGCTGCGGAATATTCGCGCTTCGTCATTGATCTCAACCGGCCGTCCGACGACAAGCCGTTGTACGCCGGGGCGACCACCGGTTTGTATCCTGCGACGTTGTTCGACGGCATTCCGTTGTTCCAGCAAGGTCTGGAGCCGTCGGATGAAGAGCGGGCGACGTATCTGCAACAAATCTGGACGCCGTACCACCGCACCTTGCAGGAGGAGCTGGCGCGGCTGAAAGCCGAGTTCGGCTACGCGCTGCTGTTCGACGCGCACTCGATCCGTTCGATCATCCCGCATCTGTTCGACGGTAAACTGCCGGACTTCAACCTCGGCACGTTCAATGGCGCCAGTTGCGATCCGCAGTTGGCCTCGCAACTGGAAGCAATCTGCGCCCGCCATGATCAGTTCAGTCATGTGCTGAACGGTCGCTTCAAGGGCGGCCACATCACCCGGCAATACGGCAACCCGGCGCAGAACGTCCACGCCGTGCAACTGGAACTGTGTCAATCCACTTACATGGAAGAGTTCGAACCGTTCCGCTACCGCGCCGACCTGGCCGAACCGACGCGGGTGGTGCTCAGGGAATTGCTGCAGGGTTATCTGGCCTGGGCAAAATCTCACTACAGCGCATAACCCCCTTGTGGGAGCGGGCTTGCTCGCGAAGGCGTTCGTTCAGCCAGCATCCATGCCGAATGACACACCGCTTTCGCGAGCAGGCTCGCTCCCACAGGATCGCGTTCGACCGGTGAGGCTAATGGCTGACAAACGGCGATAGCGCACAGGCATGCTCATTGACGCAAATCGGGTTTATGATGCCCAACGGCAGAATAATAGAAGTCCCCTCAGGGATGACCTCGACCCCTTACGGAGCGCGCAATGCAGACTTTGTTTCCGCAGATCAAACCTCACGCCCGGCACGATCTGGCTGTCGATGACACCCATACACTGTATGTCGATGAAAGCGGCTCGCCGGAGGGTCTGCCGGTGGTGTTCATCCACGGTGGCCCCGGGGCTGGCTGCGACGCGCAGAGCCGGCGCTATTTCGATCCGAACCTGTATCGCATTGTTACCTTCGACCAGCGCGGTTGCGGTCGCTCCACCCCGCATGCCAGCCTGGAAAACAACACCACTTGGGATCTGGTCGAAGATCTTGAGCGCATCCGCAAGCACCTGGGCATCGAAAAATGGGTGCTGTTCGGCGGCTCGTGGGGTTCGACCCTGGCGCTGGCCTACGCGCAGACCCATCCGGAACGCGTCCATGGCCTGATCCTGCGTGGGATCTTTCTCTGCCGTCCGCAGGAAATCGAGTGGTTCTACCAGGCCGGCGCCAGCCGCCTGTTTCCCGATTACTGGCAGGACTACATCGCGCCGATCCCGCTGGACGAGCGCGACGACCTGCTCAACGCTTTCCATAAACGCCTGACCGGTAATGACCAGATCGCCCAGATGCACGCGGCCAAAGCCTGGTCGACGTGGGAAGGGCGTACCGCGACCCTGCGGCCGAACCCGCTGGTGGTCGATCGTTTCTCCGAGCCGCAGCGCGCGCTGTCGATCGCGCGGATCGAATGTCACTACTTCACCAACAATGCTTTCCTTGAGCCGAACCAGTTGATCCGCGACATGGGCAAGATCGCTCACTTGCCCGGCGTGATCATTCATGGTCGCTACGACGTGATCTGCCCGCTCGACAACGCCTGGGAATTGCATCAGGCCTGGCCCAACAGCGAATTGCAGGTGATTCGCGACGCCGGGCACGCGGCATCCGAACCGGGCATCACCGATGCGTTGGTGCGTGCCGCGAGCAAAATGGCTCAGCGCCTGCTCGACCTGCCACTCGAAGAAGCATGAAGGCGCTGTTACAGCGCGTACGTGGTGCGCGGGTTGAAGTGGCCGGCGAAGTGGTTGGCGCGATCGATCAGGGGTTGCTGGTGCTGGTGGCGGTCGAACCCGACGACACGCGTACCAGCGCCGACAAACTTCTGCATAAACTGCTTAACTATCGGGTATTCGGTGACGCCGAAGGCAAGATGAATCTGTCGCTGACGGAGGTGAGCGGCGGATTGCTGCTGGTCTCTCAGTTCACCCTCGCCGCCGACACCAAAAGCGGCCTGCGGCCAAGCTTTTCGACAGCGGCGCCACCGGCCTTGGGCGAAGAATTGTTCGACTATCTGTTGAGCCTGGCGAAACAGGTGCATGGCACTGTGGCATCAGGTAGATTCGGCGCCGATATGCAGGTGCATCTGGTCAACGATGGTCCCGTTACGTTTTTGTTACAGACCTGACAGTGGCTGAAACACCTTTTTCGGAAATTTCGACGTTTTCAGGCTGTTTTCGCGATAAATACTTTGTTACCCCTGATGCGTTGTCATCCGGGCTACTAGATAATCGCGCGCTGCGGGGATCGACATTCGTTGATCCGTTTTGGCTTAGGTAGAGACTTGTCTGGATCCGATTGGGGAATCATTTTGCCCCGGCGGAGTCGGAACATTGCTCGCCAACTTGGCAAGGGTGCGCTGGAAGGTCGGTTGTTCACAGCCGAAAACCCCACAGGCACTTCATCTGGCCGTTGGTTTATTGATCTGTTTTCGGCGAGGGTTGCTCGTGATTGTTAGTCCCTGTAATGCAGCAAAAATGTCTGCCAAACGCATGCGAAGTGCTCTGGTAGCGGGTTCGGCGCTCCTGTGCCTGCTCAGCGCCGGTCAGCTTTGGGCGTTCAATCTTGACGACGTATCGGCCAAGGCTAAAGAGCTGGCCGGGCAGAAGTTCGAAGCCCCGCGCAGCAACCTGCCGAACGAATTCCGCGAAATGAAGTTTGCGGACTATCAGAAAATTCGCTTCCTCACCGAGAAAGCCGAGTGGGCGGACAAGAAGACGCCATTCAAACTGTCTTTCTATCACCAGGGTATGCACTTCGATACACCGGTGAAAATCAACGAAATCACGACGAACACCGTCGAAGAGATCAAATACGATCCGACCCGCTTTGATTTCGGCGACCTGAAATTCGATCCGAAAGCCACCGAACAACTGGGTTACGCCGGTTTCCGTGTGCTGTACCCGATCAACAAGGCCGACAAGCAAGACGAAATCATGACCATGCTCGGCGCGAGTTATTTCCGCGTTGTCGGCAAGGGCCACACCTACGGGCTGTCGGCCCGTGGTCTGGCAATCGATACCGCGCTGCCGTCGGGCGAGGAATTCCCGCGTTTCCGCGAATTCTGGATCCAACAGCCGAGGCCGGGCGACAAGCACCTGGTGATCTTTGCCCTGCTCGATTCGCCGCGCGCCACCGGTGCCTACCGACTGACCCTGCGTCCGGGCAGCGACACCATTGTCGACGTCAAGGCGCAAATGTTCCTGCGTGACAAGGTCGGCAAACTGGGCATCGCGCCGCTGACCAGCATGTTCCTGTTCGGCGCCAACCAGCCGTCGAAAGTTCTTAACTACCGCCGTGAGCTGCACGACTCCAGCGGTCTGTCGATCCATGCCGGCAACGGCGAGTGGATCTGGCGCCCACTGAACAACCCGAAACACTTGGCCGTGAGCAACTTCAGCGTCGAAAACCCGCGTGGTTTCGGTCTGCTGCAACGTGGCCGCGACTTCAGCCATTACGAAGACCTCGACGACCGCTACGACAAGCGCCCAAGCGCCTGGATCGAGCCGAAAGGCGATTGGGGCAAGGGCACCGTCGATCTGGTAGAGATTCCTACCGCCGACGAAACCAACGACAACATCGTTGCGTTCTGGAGCCCGGAAAAAATGCCGGAGCCGGGCCAGCCGCTGGACTTCGCCTACCGCATGCACTGGACCATGGACGAAGCCGCGCTGCACGCGCCGGACAGCGCCTGGGTGGCGCAGACCCTGCGTTCGACCGGAGACGTCAAACAGTCGAACCTGATTCGTCAACCCGATGGCAGCGTGGCCTACCTGGTCGACTTCGAAGGTCCATCGCTGGCCGCGCTGGCACCGGATGCCGACGTGCGCAGTCAGGTCAGCGTCGGCGACAACGCCGAGCTGGTCGAGAACAGCGTGCGCTACAACCCGGAAACCAAGGGCTGGCGCCTGACCCTGCGGATGAAGATCAAGGACGCGAGCAAGGCGACCGAGATGCGCGCCGCGCTGGTTCAGCCGATCGTCACCGCGGATCTGACCAAATCGTCGCTGCCGGCCTCCAACTCGTCGGTCGCCAAGGCTGACAAGGTCGCCGCCAAGCAACAGGAAAAACTCGACAAGGAAGCCAAGGCCGCCGAAGCCAAACAGGCCGAAGCCAAGCCAGCCGCAGATGCCAAGGAAAAGGCCAACAAAGACGCCAAGCAGCCAGTCGCTGCCGACGCGGCCCCAGCCACACCGGAATCGGCGCCGACTGAAGAAGTCCTGACCGAGACCTGGAGCTATCAGTTGCCTGCCGATGAGTAACTCTCAAGTACAGCCAGAGACTCTGTCCGAGTATCTGGCGCATCTGCCGATGACCGACGAGCAGCGCGCGGAACTCGCGGGCTGCCAGTCGTTCAGCGAGTTGCATGAACGCCTGTCATCTTCGACGTTCGACGATCCTGCCGAAGCCGCTCAGGCTTCGGTGGGCAAGCGCTTGACCCTGAGCACCGCCGAAGAACTTGCCGACGCAGAAATGTTGGTGCTCGACGCCAGCGGCCGGGTCAGCATGAAGGCTACGCCGCCGATCCGTCGGACCAAGGTTGTGCCGGAGCCATGGCGCACCAATATTCTGGTGCGCGGCTGGCGCCGCCTGACCGGCCGGACCAATCCGCCGCAGCCGCCGAAAGACGCCAACGTGTTGCCGGCCGCGCGCTGGCGCACGGTCGGCTCGATCCGTCGCTACATTCTGTTGCTGCTGATGCTCGGCCAGACCATCGTCGCCGGCTGGTACATGAAAGGCATCATGCCGTACCAGGGCTGGTCGTTCGTCGATCTGGAAGAAGTCCTGCATCAACCGCTGCTGCAAACCGCCACGCAAGTGCTGCCGTATGCGCTGCAAACCAGCATCCTGATTCTCTTCGGAATTCTGTTCTGCTGGGTCTCGGCCGGTTTCTGGACCGCGTTGATGGGCTTCCTCGAGTTGCTCACTGGTCACGATAAATATCGTATCTCCGGCAAAAGCGCCGGCAACGAGCCGATCCCGAAAGACGCACGCACCGCGCTGGTAATGCCGATCTGCAACGAAGACGTGCCGCGTGTGTTCGCCGGTCTGCGTGCGACGTTCGAATCGGTTGCGGCCACCGGTGACCTGGATCGCTTCGACTTCTTCGTCCTCAGCGACAGTAACGACACCGACATCTGCGTCGCCGAGCAACAGGCCTGGCTGGACGTCTGCCGCGAAGCCAAGGGCTTCGGCAAGATCTTCTATCGCCGTCGCCGTCGCCGGGTCAAACGCAAGAGCGGCAACCTTGACGACTTCTGCCGTCGTTGGGGCGGTGACTACAAGTATATGGTGGTACTCGACGCCGACTCGGTGATGAGCGGCGAATGCCTGACCAGTCTGGTGCGCCTGATGGAAGCCACCCCGGACGCCGGGATTATCCAGACCGCGCCGCGGGCGTCGGGCATGGACACTCTGTATGCGCGCATGCAGCAGTTCGCGACCCGTGTGTACGGCCCGCTGTTCACCGCCGGTCTGCACTTCTGGCAGTTGGGTGAATCCCACTACTGGGGACACAACGCGATCATTCGCATGAAGCCGTTCATCGACCACTGCGCCCTGGCGCCGTTGCCGGGCAAAGGTGCGTTCTCCGGTGCAATCCTCTCCCACGACTTCGTTGAAGCGGCGCTGATGCGCCGTGCCGGCTGGGGCGTGTGGATTGCCTACGACCTGCCGGGCAGTTACGAAGAGCTGCCGCCGAACCTGCTCGACGAACTCAAGCGTGACCGTCGCTGGTGCCACGGCAACCTGATGAACTTCCGCCTGTTCCTGGTCAAGGGCATGCACCCGGTGCACCGCGCAGTGTTCCTGACCGGCGTGATGTCCTACCTGTCGGCGCCGCTGTGGTTCTTCTTCCTGGTGTTGTCGACGGCGCTGCTGGCGGTGAACACGCTGATGGAGCCGCAGTACTTCCTCGAACCGCGTCAGCTCTATCCGTTGTGGCCACAATGGCATCCGGACAAAGCGATCGCGCTGTTTTCGACGACCATCGTGCTGCTGTTCCTGCCGAAGCTGTTGAGCATCATCCTGATCTGGGCCAAGGGCGCGAAAGAGTTCGGTGGCAAGTTCAAGGTGACCCTGTCGATGCTGCTGGAGATGCTGTTCTCCATGTTGCTGGCGCCGGTGCGGATGATTTTCCATACCCGTTTCGTTCTGGCCGCGTTCCTCGGCTGGGCGGCAACCTGGAATTCGCCGCAGCGTGACGACGACTCGACGCCGTGGAGCGAAGCGGTCAAGCGTCACGGCCCGCAGACCCTGCTGGGCTTCTTCTGGGCGCTGCTGGTGATCTGGCTGAACCCGAGCTTCCTGTGGTGGCTGGTGCCGATCGTCGGTTCGCTGATGCTGTCGATCCCGGTGTCGGTGATTTCCAGCCGTGTCGGCCTGGGCCTCAAGACCCGCGACGAGAGCCTGTTCCTCATTCCCGAGGAATACAATCCGCCGCAAGCCTTGCTGGCAACCGATCAGTACACCCACGAAAACCGTTGGCACGCACTGAACGACGGCTTCGTTCGCGCAGTGGTCGATCCGCAGCAGAACGCCTTGGCGTGCTCGCTGGCGACCTCCCGTCACGGTCAGGCCGAACCGATCGAGTGGCTGCGTCAGGAGCGTGTGCGGCACGCGATCAAGGTCGGCCCGGCCGGGCTGAACAACCATGATCGCCTGCAACTGCTCAGCGACCCGGTGGCGTTGGCGCGTCTGCACGAGCAAGTCTGGGCCGAAGGTCACGCCGAGTGGCTGGACGCCTGGCGCGCTTCGGTGAAAGCCGATCCGCATGCACCGTTGCTGCCGTTGCGACCGGTGAGCCTGCAGGCTCAACCGGCATAAATAGAGAAGCCCCGCACATGCGGGGCTTTTTTTTAAGCTTTTACGGCCTGACCAGTAACAACAATTCCCGGCAAAAAACCTTGTGCAAACGAACGAGTGCGTTAGCATCCGTCCCCGAATTGGCGCGCCTGGGCTTTTTTGCCTGCCTCTGTCGGTTTTCGCGCCGCACACGCAATGGTTTTGGGGACTTGAAGATGAAGAAGTATCTGTCGATGCTGCTGGTCGGCGTCACGGCACTGGTTGCAGTCAATGCGGCGCAGGCTGGCGCGATCGATGACGCGGTCAAGCGCGGCACCTTGAAAGTCGGCATGGATCCGACCTACATGCCGTTCGAGATGACCAACAAGCGTGGCGAAATCGTCGGTTTCGAAGTCGACATCCTCAAGGCCATGACCAAGGCCATGGGCGTCAAGCTGGAGCTGGTTTCCACCGGTTACGACGGCATCATTCCGGCGCTGATGACCGACAAGTTCGACATGATCGGCAGCGGCATGACCCTGACCCAGGAGCGCAACCTGCGCCTGAACTTCAGCGATCCGTTCATCGTCGTCGGCCAGACCCTGCTGATCCGCAAAGAGCTGGAAGGCACCATCAAGTCCTACAAAGACCTGAACACCGCTGACTATCGCATCACCTCCAAGCTCGGCACCACCGGCGAAATGGTCGCGAAAAAACTGATCTCGAAAGCCAAATACCACGGGTACGACAACGAGCAGGAAGCCGTGCTCGACGTGGTCAATGGCAAGGCCGATGCCTTCATTTACGACGCGCCGTACAACGTCGTCGCGGTGAACAAGGTCGGCGCCGGCAAACTGGTGTTCCTCGACAAGCCGTTCACCTACGAGCCGCTGGCCTTCGGCCTGAAGAAGGGCGATTTTGACAGCCTCAACTTCATCAACAACTTCCTGCACCAGATCCACGAAGACGGCACCTACGATCGCATCCATGACAAGTGGTTCAAGAGCACCGAGTGGCTCAAGGACATGGAATAAGCCCGGTCAGATAGACCGCGTCGCCTCGATCGCGAGCAGGCTCACTCCTACAGGGGAACGCATTCCAATGTAGGAGTGAGCCTGCTCGCGATGAGGGCCTCCAAGGCGATACAGAATCCGGAACCTGCAATGAAACAGAAAAAAGCCCAATGGCCCTGGCACGTCCTCACCGTGCTGGTGCTGGTCGGCCTGGCGGGCGCGTTGTACTACGCGACGTCGCTGATGTCCTACGAATGGCGCTGGAACCGCGTGCCGCAGTACTTCGCCTATCAGGCCGAAGAGACCCAGCGCGCCGCGGACATTTCCACCGTCACGGAACTGGTGCGCAAGGGCAGCAGCGCTCAGGTCACGCTGCGCAACGACGCGGGTGACGAACAGCACCTGACCGTCGACGAGAACAGCCTGCAATTCGCTCAGGGCGACGATGTCGCTGAAGGCGACGTCGTGGGCGTGACCCGGCACTGGGCGGCAGGACCGCTGTTGTGGGGCCTTTGGACCACGCTTTGGTTGTCGGTGGTCTCCGGCGTGCTCGGGTTGCTGATCGGCCTGGTCACCGGTCTGTGCCGCCTCTCCAGCAACCCGACCCTGCGCGACCTTTCAACGATTTACGTTGAATTGGTGCGTGGCACGCCGCTGTTGGTGCAGATTTTCATTTTCTACTTCTTCATTGGCACGGTGATGAACCTGTCCCGCGAGTTCGCCGGGATCGCCGCGTTGTCGCTGTTCACTGGTGCCTATGTGGCGGAAATCATCCGTTCCGGTGTGCAGTCGATTGCCCGCGGGCAGAACGAAGCGGCGCGTTCGCTCGGTCTGAGTGCCGGTCAGTCGATGCGCCATGTGGTGCTGCCGCAAGCATTCAAGCGCGTGCTGCCGCCACTGGCCGGTCAGTTCATCAGTCTGGTCAAGGACACCTCACTGGTGTCGGTCATCGCTATCACCGAACTGCTGAAAAGCGGTCGGGAAGTCATCACCACGTCGTTCTCGCCGTTTGAAATCCTGTTCTGCGTGGCTGGCCTGTACCTGTTGATCAACCTGCCGCTGTCGAAAATCGCCAGCCGGCTTGAGCGGAGGCTCGCGCAAAGTGATTGAAGTCCGCGATCTGGTAAAAGTCTTCGACACCCGGGGCCAGGTGGTGCGTGCCGTGGATAACGTCAGCACCATGGTCGCCAAGGGCGAGGTGCTGGTGGTGATCGGCCCGTCCGGTTCCGGCAAGTCGACCTTTCTGCGCTGCCTCAATGGATTGGAAGAATTCGATTCCGGCTCGGTGAGCATCGACGGTCTGCAACTGGCCGACGCGAAAACCGACGTCAACGCCTACCGCCGCGAAGTCGGCATGGTCTTCCAGCATTTCAACCTGTTCCCGCATATGACCGTGCTGGAGAACCTTTGCCTGGCGCAGAAAGTCGTGCGCAAGCGCGGCAAGAAAGAGCGCGAGGCCAAGGCCATGGCGCTGCTGGAAAAGGTTGGCATTGCACAGAAGGCCAACGAGTTTCCCTCACGCTTGTCCGGCGGCCAGCAGCAGCGCGTGGCGATTGCCCGGGCGCTGGCGATGGAGCCGAAAGTCATGCTGTTCGACGAGCCGACCTCGGCGCTGGACCCGGAAATGGTCGGCGAAGTGCTGGACGTGATGAAGAACCTGGCCGTGGAAGGCATGACTATGGTCTGCGTCACCCACGAGATGGGTTTTGCCCGGGAAGTGGCGGATCGGGTGTTGTTTTTCGATCACGGCAAACTGCTGGAAGATGCCGCGCCGGCGGAGTTCTTCGCGGCGCCGAAGGATCCGCGAGCGCAGGCCTTTTTGCGCCAAGTGCTGTAATTTCAGCGCCGGATCTACCGCCTTCGCGAGCAGGCTCGCTCCCACACCTGGAATGCATTTTTCCTGTGGGAGCGAGCCTGCTCGCGAATGGCCTCACCTCGATCTCACTTAAACCTTGAAGCGCCCCACCAGCATCTGCAGATGCGTCCCCAGCCGCGCCAGCTCCACGCTGGAAGCCGCTGTCTCTTCACTTGCCGCCGAAGTCTGGTCTGAGACATCCCGCACATTCAGCACGCTACGGTTGATCTCTTCGGCCACCGCGCTTTGCTGCTCGGCAGCAGCAGCAATCTGCTGGTTCATCGCCTGAATCGCCGACACGGTGCGGGTGATGCTTTCCAGTGAACCACCGGCACGGCGGGTCAGTTCGACGCTGCTGTCGGTCAGGCTGCGGCTGTTGTCCATGATCGTTGCCACTTGCTGGGTGCCGTTTTGCAGGCCGACGATCAGTTCTTCGATCTCTTCGGTGGACTTCTGCGTGCGTTGCGCGAGGCTGCGCACTTCATCGGCCACCACGGCGAAACCACGCCCGGCCTCACCGGCACGGGCCGCTTCGATGGCGGCGTTGAGCGCCAGCAGGTTGGTTTGCTGAGCCACCGACTTGATCACGTCGAGGACGCTGCCGATCTTGTCGCTTTCGCGCTTGAGCTCGCTCATGGCTTCGGTGGAATGCCCGACCTCAACGGCCAGACGCTCGATCTGGGCGATGGCTTCGCCGACAACCTTGTCGCCTTCGCGGGCCTGTTGGTCAGCGGCGACGGCGGCTTCGGAGGCTTCCTCGGCGTTGCGCGCGACTTCCTGCACGGTGGCGGCCATTTCGTTCATGGCGGTGGCAACCTGATCGGTCTCGATTTTCTGACTGTTGACCCCGGCGCTGGTCTGCTCGGTCACCGCGGACAGTTCTTCGGCCGCGCTGGCGATCTGTGTCACGCCGTCGCTGATGCCGCCGATCAATTCGCGCAGGCCCTGGGTCATGGTTTGCATCGAGCGCTGCAGCTGGCCCAGTTCGTCGCGGCGCAGGGACACCAGGTTGTGAGTCAGGTCGCCCGCCGCGACGCGCTCGGCGACTTTCAGGGTCTGGGTCAGCGGAATGATGATCTGGCGGGTGATCGTCCAGGCGGCAATCAAGCCGAAGGCCAATGCCAGCGCGGTGGCGATCAGCAGCAGGTTCTTGGCGCGCGCCGCGTCGGTATCGCGCACGACGGTTTGCGATTCGGTGAGTTTCTTGCTGAGCGCCATCAGGATGTCACCCTGCGCGGACATGTTCGTCAGTGCAGCGGTGTTCTTAATCTGCGAATCACGGAATTGGGCAACGGCGGCGCGGTAGGCCTTGAGCGAGTCGGTGGCTTGCTGCAGGTTGGCGATGTGCTGTTCCGGCACGCGGGACGGCAGGCTCTCGAGATTTTTCAGGGCATTGTCGATGGCGGTCAGCGCCGGTTGTTCGGCTTCAGCCTTGCCGCTGTAGGTATAACCACGTACCTGATAGCGCGCCTGCTGCAGCAATTTGCTCAGCTCGATCACCGCGTTGTATTGCGCGACGCTGTCGCCTTGCAGCAGCGCGCTCTCGACGTCGCCGACCTTGGCCACGGCATTATCGGCATTGGCGCCGAGCTTGCTGCGCGCGTCTTCGCGCTGCACGGTGGCCTGGGTCATTTCGCCGAAGGCGCGTTTGTATTGCGCCACGGCGGCCAGTTGCTGATCGACCATCGCCACATCGGACGGCTGCTCGATCATGCCGCGTGCCGATTGCAGGCCGCTTTCGAGTTTGTTGAGGAACTCATTAACCGCGCCCGGGCCTTGTTCGCCACGGCGCATGTCGTAGTCCATGCGCGCCAGGCGCAGGTCTCGGGTCAGCTCGTTGAGGCTGGAGATGAAGCCGAGCTTGTCGCCGCGGCTGATGATGCCGCTCATGCCGGTCCAGCCGGTGAAGGTGATCAACAGCGTCAGCAACAGCACCAGGCCAAAACCGATGCCCAGCTTAAGTTTGACGCTGACGTTTCCAAGACTTTCGGCTAACCATCGGTACATGCGACCACTCCCTTCGGACCACTAATTGGACTTATGGGGACTGTATCGGCCGGGTGATGGCAATCTGTAACGCCACTTGTCCGTGGTTGTCGCGATTCTGTGGCGAGGGAGCTTGCTCCCGTCGTAACACCGGCAAGTGCGTTGCTCGTGGGAGAAAGAGCGATGGCCGCTTCGCGCCCAAGCGGGAGCAAGCTCCCTCGCCACAAAAGTTGCTTGGCTCAGAACAGTCGAGCGAGCAGGGCGGTGACGGCGGTTTCGACGCGCAGGATGCGCTCGCCCAGTTGCACCGGTTGCAGACCGGATTTAGCCAGCAGGTCGATTTCGTAGGGAATCCAGCCACCTTCGGGGCCGATGGCCAGGGTCACCGGTTCGCTCAGCGCGCGCGGACAGGGCGGGAAGTTGCCGGGATGGCCGACCAGACCGAGTGTGCCCTCGGTGATGGCCGGCAAGCGATCCTCGACGAACGGCTTGAAGCGCTTCTCGATGATGATCTGCGGCAACACGGTATCGCGAGCCTGTTCGAGACCGAGGATCAACTGCTCACGAATCGCTTCCGGCTCCAGGAACGGCGTCTGCCAAAAGCTTTTCTCGACGCGATAGCTGTTGACCAGAATCACCTTTGCCACGCCCATGGTCGCCACGGTCTGGAATACCCGGCGGAGCATTTTCGGCCGCGGCAGGGCCAGCACCAGGGTCAGCGGCAGCTTGGCCGGTGGCGGTTGATCGAGGCTGACGCGCAGCTCGGCTTCGCCGGCATCAAGGCGCAGTAATTCGGCCGACCCCATCAGGCCGTTGATGCGCCCGACGCGCAGGCTGTCACCGACCTGCGAGCGGTGAACCTCCTGCATATGGGTCAGGCGGCGATCACGCAGCACCACCCGGTCGGCCGCAATGAAGTCGGCCTCTTCGAGCAACAGCAGGTTCATGCCTGGGTCGCTGGCGGCTGGTCGTTGTGATCGTCGGCCGGGTCTTCGTCCGGGCGTTCGCGTTTGCTGATCAAGCCGCCGAACAGAATGCCGATTTCAAACAGCATCCACATCGGTACCGCCAGCAGGGTCTGCGAGAAGATGTCCGGCGGGGTGAGGATCATGCCGACTACGAAGCAGCCGATGATCACGTACGGACGGATCTTCTTCAGGTAGGCGACATCGACCACGCCGATCCACACCAGCAGTACCACGGCCACCGGGATTTCAAACGCCACGCCGAAGGCGAAGAACAGCGTCATGACGAAATCGAGGTAGCTGGCGATGTCGGTCATCATTTCCACGCCGGCCGGGGTGGCGGCGGCGAAGAACTTGAAGATCAGCGGGAATACGAAGTAATAGGCGAACGCCATGCCGGTGTAGAACAGCAGGATGCTGGACACCAGTAGCGGCACCGCGATGCGCTTTTCATGCTTGTACAGGCCCGGCGCGATGAAGCCCCAGATCTGATGCAGGATCACCGGGATCGCGAGAAACAGCGAAACCATCATCGTCAGCTTCAGCGGCGTCAGGAACGGCGACGACACATCGGTGGCGATCATCGTCGCGCCGACCGGCAGGTACTGGCGCAGCGGCGTCGAGACGAAGGTGTAGATCTGCTGGGTGAAGGCGAACAACCCGGCAAAAATGATGAAGATCGCCGCCACACAACGCAGCAGGCGAGTGCGCAACTCGGTGAGGTGCGAAACCAGCGGCATGTGCTGGTCGTTTTCGGGGAGATCGCTCATGGGGCTCGCGGCGGCAGTGTAGGGTCTTGAGGCGCTGGTGTAGTCGGCGCGGCGGTTTGGGCTACATGTTCAGCCGAGGTTTCTGCGGGAGTTGCGTCGGTCGCCGCAACAACGGGAGCCGCTGCGGCAGGCGTCGTCGGCGCATGAATCGTCGGCTCTGCCACTGGCTGCACGGGCGTTGGCTCTTGTTGAACCGGTGTGAAAATCTTCCGCGCCTCCTGCTCCAGCGACAGAATGTGCTCGTTGTGCAGTTGCCGACGAATTTCGTCGGCACCGATTTCACGCTCAACTTCCTGTTTGATCGCGTTGAAGCTGCGCTTCAACCGGCCGACCCACAGCCCGGCGGTGCGCGCAGCGCCCGGCAGACGCTCGGGGCCCAGCACCAGCAGGGCGACGAGGCCGACGAGCAGCAGTTCAGAGAAGCTGATACCAAACATTAGTCAGTGCTCACACGTCTTTGCGGATCGGCTCTTCGACTTTCTGCGCCTGCACGTCGATGGTGTGCGGCGGGTTGGCCTGAGCGCTGTTTTGCGGCTGCACCGGTGGCACAGGCTGCGCCGGTGGGGTCACGCTTGGCTCGGCCGGTTTTTCGTCATCGTTCATGGCTTTGCGAAAGCCCTTGATCGACTCGCCCACGTCGGTGCCGAGGTTTTTCAGTTTCTTGGTGCCGAACACCAGCACCACGACTACCAGAATGACGACCCAGTGTTTCCAGTCAAAAATGCCCATGTGGCGGTTCCTCTCAAATAGTTGTTCAGGCGGACGGACGCGAGGCTTTCTCGACGTGTCCGGACAGGCCGAAGCGACGGTCCAGTTCATCCAGCACGGCCTGCGGATGCTGCCCCAGTTGGGCGAGCATGACCATGCTGTGGAACCACAGGTCAGCGGTCTCGTAGATCACGTCGCTGCAGTCGCCGCTGATGGCAGCGTCCTTGGCGGCAATAATGGTTTCGACCGACTCTTCGCCGACTTTCTCCAGAATCTTGTTCAGTCCCTTGTGGTACAGGCTGGCGACATACGAACTGTCGGCGGCTGCGCCTTTGCGCTCCTCGAGCACTTCGGCCAGACGGGTGAGCGTGTCACTCATGCTTGTGTCCTGCGCTATAGATGGCGTGCGGGTCTTTCAGTACCGGGTCGACCGTTTTCCAGTCGCCGTTTTCGAAGACACGGTAAAAGCAGCTTTGACGGCCGGTATGGCAAGCGATGTCGCCGATCTGTTCAACCATCAGGATGATCACGTCGGCATCACAGTCCAGCCGCATCTCATGCAGGGTCTGCACATGACCGGACTCTTCGCCCTTGCGCCACAGCTTGCCACGCGAACGTGACCAGTAGATTGCACGATTCTCTGCGGCTGTCAGTTCCAGCGCTTCGCGGTTCATCCAGGCCATCATCAACACGCGCCCGGTCTTGTGATCCTGGGCAATCGCCGGCACCAGGCCGTCAGCGTCCCACTTGATCTCGTCCAGCCAGTTTTTCATCTTCAAATCTCGAAAAGCAGCAGCAAGCCCTGAGCTTCAAGCTGCAAGTAAAAGCAGGTCGCGGTGTGCCTGTAGCGTCAAGCTTGAAGCTTGCAGCTTATAACTTGCAGCTCGATCGTGCTATCGGCGAACGACCAGATACAAGCCGACCGCCACCATGATACCCGCAGGCCAATGCGCCCAATCGGTCAACGGACCACCCGCGGCGAGGATCGCGCCCCCGGCCAGATGGGCGCAGCCGAGCAAGCGCAAGAACCAGTCGTCCTTGCGTTTGTGCCACGGTGGCGGCGGGTCTTTGGCGTGGGGTTGCGACATGCGTTCGAGCAGGTCGCGGGCCATGTTGGCCAGGTGCGGCAATTGTTCGAACTGGCTCTGCACGTTGCCGATCAAGGCTTTCGGGCTGACGCGCTCGCGCATCCAGCGCTCCAGAAACGGCTGTGCGGTGTTCCACAGATCCAGATCCGGATACAACTGGCGGCCGAGGCCTTCGATGTTCAGCAGGGTCTTTTGCAGCAGCACCAACTGCGGCTGCACTTCCATATTGAAGCGCCGGGCGGTCTGGAACAGGCGCATCAGCACCTGGCCAAATGAAATATCTTTTAACGGTTTTTCGAAGATCGGTTCGCAGACAGTCCGGATTGCCGCTTCGAATTCGTTGAGCTTCGTTTCCGCCGGCACCCAGCCCGAATCGATGTGCAACTGCGCCACACGGCGGTAGTCACGCTTGAAGAAGGCAAACAGGTTGCGCGCCAGATAGTCCTGATCTTCAGGCGTCAGGCTGCCGACGATGCCGCAGTCGATCGCAATATATTGCGGGCTCCACGGATTGACGGTGCTGACGAAGATGTTGCCCGGGTGCATGTCGGCGTGGAAGAAACTGTCGCGGAAGACTTGGGTGAAGAAGATTTCGACGCCGCGCTCGGCGAGCATTTTCATGTCGGTGCGCTGGTCGGCGAGGGTCGCCAGATCAGTGACCTGGACCCCGTAGATGCGCTCCATTACCAGCACTTTCGGCCGGCACCAGTCCCAATAGACTTGCGGCACGTACAGCAACTGCGAACCTTCGAAGTTGCGGCGCAACTGGCTGGCGTTGGCTGCCTCGCGCAAAAGATCGAGTTCGTCGTAGATGGTTTTTTCATAGTCCTGCACCACATCGACCGGGTGCAGCAGGCGCGCATCGGCGGAGAACTTCTCGGCAGCGCGGGCGAGGATGAACAGCCACGCCAGATCCTGGGCGATGATCGGCTTCAGTCCCGGGCGGATGACCTTGACCACCACTTCTTCGCCGCTTTTCAGTTGCGCCGCATGCACTTGCGCCACCGAGGCCGAGGCCAGCGGTGCGACATCGAAGCGGCTGAACACTTCGCTGATTTTTTTGCCCAGTTGCTCTTCGATCAACTTGATCGAAAGTTGCGAATCGAACGGCGGCACGCGGTCCTGCAGCAGCATCAGCTCATCGGCGATGTCTTCCGGCAGCAGGTCGCGGCGGGTCGAAAGAATCTGCCCGAATTTGATGAAGATCGGCCCCAGATCCTGCAACGCCAGACGCAGGCGTGCACCACGGTTGAGCTCCAGCGGCTTGCGCGGCAACCAGCGCCACGGCAGCAAAAAGCGCACGGCCAGCAGGAACCAGGGCAGCGGCAGATCGAACAGCAAGTCATCGAGGCGGTAGCGGATCACGACGCGCTGGATGCGCAACAGACGGCGGACGGCGAGCAGCTTCATGCGTTATCGCTTGGGTCGAGGGATCGGGAAAGGCGCTCGAAACGCGCCTCGAGACGTTCCAGATCGAGTTTGATCCGGTCCAGTTCGCTGAACCGCGCTTCGGCTTCGCGCTGCCCGACCAGGGTGCGCGACTCTTCGGCGAGGTATTCGGCGAGGTTCTGGTTGAGGCTGGCAAATCCTTGTCGATACCAGCGTGCGCGGCTGCGCAGATGACCGCCGAGCAATGGCGTGGCGACCGGGCCGAGCCAGCGCGAGAGTTCGTACTCCCAGTCCAGCTCAAGGTCCTGCAGTACGCCGGCCAGCTCCAGCAACACGCCGCTGTCGCCATCGAGCTCGACTTCCGGGGCATGCAGCACCGCGGTCTTGTCTTTGCTCAAGGCCAGTTTCAGCAGGCTGGAGGCGGGCGCCCGCAGGGTGCAATCGACGTCCGCTGCCCACTGTGAAGCGAGCATCAGACCTTCGTCACTCGGCAAAATATACAGTTGCAGCGCCGGGCTGCGGCAATCGACGGCAATCACTTTGCCAGTCAAGTGCGCCAGCCGCGGCAGCGCCGTGCTGTCGAGACGCAGCACCCGGTTGAGGCCGAGTTCAACGCTGGCGAGCAGCCCGGTAAGCAACATCAGGGCTTGATGCCGCGGTGCAGGGCGACAATGCCTGCGGTCATGTTGTGATAGGTCACGCGGTCGAAACCGGCGTCGACCATCATCGACTTCAGGGTTTCCTGATTGGGGTGCATGCGGATCGATTCGGCCAGGTAGCGATAGCTTTCCGAGTCATTGGTGATCAGCTTGCCCATCAGCGGCATGAAGGCAAACGAGTAGGCGTCGTAGGCCTTCGACATCAGCGCGTTGGTCGGCTTGGAGAATTCCAGCACCAGCAGACGTCCGCCGGGTTTGAGTACGCGCAGCATCGAACGCAGGGCGTCTTCCTTGTGCGTCACGTTGCGCAGGCCGAAGGCGATGGTCACGCAATCGAAATGGTTGTCCGGGAATGGCAGTTTTTCCGCGTCGGCCTGGACGAATTCGACATTGCCGGCGACACCCAGATCGAGCAGGCGATCACGGCCGACCTTGAGCATCGATTCGTTGATGTCGGCGAGTACCACCTGGCCGGTCGGGCCAACGAGGTGGGAGAACTTGCGAGTCAGGTCGCCGGTGCCGCCGGCGATGTCGAGCACGCGGTTACCGCTGCGCACGCCCGACAGTTCGATCGCGAAACGCTTCCACAAACGGTGCATGCCTCCCGACAGAAGGTCGTTCATCAGGTCGTATTTGGCGGCTACCGAATGGAAAACCTCAGCGACTTTTTCCGCTTTCTGGCTTTCCGGAACGTTTTTGAAACCGAAGTGCGTGGTGGGTTCGGCATCGCTGCCTTTGCGCTGATCAGTCATATCGCTGTCACCAAAAGAGAATGCGCGACATTCTAATCCCCAAGCCATGCTTTGTCTTGGAGTGGCTAAAGGTAAGATGGTCGACCTTCGGGACGATTTGCCGCAGCCGCGGTCAAGATTTACCGACAGATACTCATCAATCAGGAGTCATCCAATGGCCAAAATCAGTGTTGAGCGTGCGCACAGCCTGGGCAAGGAAGCCGCCCGCGAGAAAGCCGAAAAACTCGCCGCAAAGCTGAAAGATCAGTACGGCCTGGAGCCGCAGTGGTCGGGCGACACCCTCAACCTCAAACGTTCGGGCGTGAAAGGTGAAGTGCACGTGGCGGACGATTCGATCAAGGTCGACGTCGAGCTGGGCCTGATGATGTCGGCCATGAGCGGCATGATCAAAGCCGAGATCGAGAAAGCCCTCGACAAAGCTCTGGCCTGAAACGCGATCCCCTGTAGGAGTGAGCCTGCTCGCGATGGCGGTGTGTCAGTCAAAAATGATGTCGACTGACAGACCGCTATCGCGAGCAGGCTCACTCCTACATTTGTTTTGTGGTACTCCCGCTGGTTAGGGTGCCCTTTCTAATTTTTCGACCTACTTTGTGCCTCAGCCCGACACGTTCGCGGGCAGTTCCTCAATCCTTCTGCGCGTGAGGTGCACCATGGCCAAAGTTATTCTGAAGAAAAAAATCGACGCTCCGACCTCCACTGTAAGCGACGTCAAATCCTATGCCCGCAAGATCTGGCTGGCAGGCCTGGGGGCCTACGCCAAGGTCGGGCAAGAGGGCAGCGAGTACTTTCAGGAGCTGATCAAGGCCGGTCAAGCGGTTGAAAAGAAAGGCAAAAAAGCCGTCACCGAAAAACTCGTCGCAGCCAATGCCGAGATCGATGAAGCCGCCACTCAGGTCAGTTCGTTCAAAGGTCGCGTCGAGGTGCAACTGGACAAGGTCGAGAAGGCCTTCGACAACCGTGTGGCAAGCGCCTTGAATCGTATCGGCATTCCGTCTAAACATGACGTTGAGACACTCTCTGCTAAGCTCGATGAGCTGACGGCATTGCTCGAACGCGTCGCGCGTAAATCTTAAGGAGAACGGGATGGCTGGTAAAAAGAACACCGATAAAGAAGGCAGCTCGTGGATCGGGAAGGTCGAAGACTACTCCCGAAAAATCTGGCTGGCGGGTTTAGGCGTGTACTCGAAGATCGACTCTGACGGCACCAAGCTCTTCGATGCATTGGTCAAAGACGGCGAGAAAGCCGAGAAACTCACCAAGTCCGCCGTCGGCAAGAAAGTCGAGGACTCGACGACATCGGCCAAGTCGCGCATCAGCGGCGTGAAAGACCGCGCCCTGGGCAAGTGGGACGAGCTGGAGGGGGCTTTCGACAAGCGCCTGAACAGCGCGATCTCGCGCCTTGGCGTACCGAGCCGCAACGAGGTCAAGGCACTCAATGCCAAGGTCGATACGCTGACCAGACAGATCGAAAAACTCACCGGTCTGAAAGCGCAACCTGTGGCGGCGAAAACCGCTGCGGCAAAACCGGCCACAAAAACGGCAGCGGTCAAACCTGCGGCGAAAACCGCAGTCAAGCCGTTGGCCAAGGCGGTGGCTAAACCTGCTGTGAAAGTGGCGGCCAAGCCGGCGGCCAAAACTGCCGCTGCCAAGCCTGCGGTCAAGGCAGCAGCCAAACCGGCCGCGGCCAAAACCGCTGCGAAACCGGCCGCCAAACCTGCGGCTAAAACTGCAGCGAAACCAGCAGCCAAGCCAGCCGCGAAAACCGCGGCCGCCAAGCCTGCTGCGAAGCCTGCAGCGAAACCGGCCGCGGCGAAAAAACCTGCAGTGAAAAAACCGGCCGCGCCGAAAACCGCTGCGCCGAAACCGGCCGCCACGCCATCGGCTGCTCCGACAGCGGCGGCCAGCGCGTCGAACTCCGTTTCGGCTCCGACCCCGGCGGCTACCCCGACTGCAACTTCGACACCGTCGACGCCAACCAGTCAGTCCTGACGCTTCAGAGCAAAACAAAACGCCCGGCCTGTGAAGGTCGGGCGTTTTTCGTGCATCTCACTATCACCGCAAATCCCTGTGGGAGCGAGCTTGCTCGCGAAGGCGTCCGTTCAGGCAATTGAGTTGCCGGATGACATACCGCATTCGCGAGCAAGCTCGCTCCCACATTGGATAATCATCGCAACGTAGTACCGTTCAGTCGTGATCCTCAAGATATTGCAGCGCCATCCGCTCAGTCGCCACCTTGACCGGCGGCAGCAGATGCGGCGCCACCAGCATCATGATCTGATAAACCACCAGCCTGACTTCCCCCGCACGATCGAGAATTCGCTGGTAGTCCAGGGAGAACAGCAGCGTCAGCGTGATCTGCTCCACCAGTTGCCCCAATGCCTGAGTATCGCTGACCAACTGCCCGGAAGCCTTCAACCTTGCCAGCAACGACGCCAGCGTCCTCTTCAACGCATTGAGCAAATGGCGGATGCCCTTGGCCAGTTTCGGCAAGCGTCCGGCGAGGTTTGACAGGTCCTGAAACAGGAAGCGGTACTGCGCCAGCCGCTCGACGATCAAATGCAGAAACAGCCAGTAGTCCTCCGGCGCCAGTTCGACCTCCGGCGGCGGGTCGAGCAACGGCGTCAGTTCCAGCTGAAAGCGTTCGAACAGACCGAGAATCAGCGGCTCCTTGCCATGAAAGTGGTAGTAAAGGTTGCCCGGGCTGATGCCCATTTCGTTAGCCACTTCCATGGTGGAGACGTTCGGCTCGCCCTTTTCGTTGAACAGTTGCAAAGCACATTCGAGAATCCGGTCGCGGGTTTTCATCCAGTCTTCTTAGAAAAGTTCGCTTGAGCGTCAGCGCACATGCACGTAAGTGCCGGGCGCAGCCTCCATCGGTGGATAGTTCGGGTTGCCGAGGGTCATCCGGGTTTCCTGTTGCGCGCCCGAGCGCTGCTGTACCCATTCCAGCCATTGCAGCCACCAGCTGCCGTCGACGTGTCTGGCATCGTAGTACCAGGCCCGCGGATCGCTGCTCAGCTTGCCGTTCTCGACGTACGCCGCTTTTGCATTGCTCGGCGGATTGAGGATGCTCTGCACGTGGCCGCTGTTGGACAGCACAAAGCGGCGTTCGCCGCCGAGCAGCAGGGTCGAGCGGTACACCGCGTCCCACGGCGTGATGTGGTCGTTCATGCCGGCGACGCTGAAGCTGTCGACAGTGACCTTCTGCAGATCGATCGGGGTGCCGCAGACCTCCAGACCGCCCGGATGGGTCAGTGGGTTGTGCTTGAAGAAGTCCAGCAGATCGCCATGAAACGCCGCGGGCAGGCGGGTGTTGTCATTGTTCCAGTAGAGAATGTCGAAGGCCGGCGGCTCTTTGCCCAGCAGGTAGTTGTTGACGAAATAGCTCCAGATCAGGTCGTTGGGGCGCATCCAGGCAAAGACCTTGGCCATGTCGCGACCGTCGAGCACGCCCTTCTGGTAAGAGCGACGCTTGGCGGCTTCGAGCGTTTGCTCGTCGGCAAACAGCGTGGCCGGCGTTTCGATCTGGCTGTCGAGCAGGCTGACCAGATAAGTGGCACTGGCGACGCGACGCAGTTGCCGCTTGGCCTGCAGATGCCCTTGCAGGGCGGCGATGGTCAGGCCTCCGGCACAGGCGCCCATCAGGTTGACCTCGCGCGCGCCGGTAATCGCCCGGCAGATGTTCATCGCTTCTTCCACCGCTTCGACGTAGCTCGACAGGCCCCACTCACGGTGTCGCACATCGGGATTGCGCCAACTGATCATGAATGTCTGCAGGCCGTTTTTCAGGGCGTACTGGACGAAGCTGTTGTGCGGGCTCAGGTCAAAAATGTAGTACTTGTTGATTTGCGGCGGCACCACCAGCAGCGGCTTGGCGTACTGCTTTTCGCTCATCGGCCGGTACTGGATCAGCTCAAGCAGTTCGTTGCGAAACACCACGGCCCCGGGGGTGGTCGCGACCGTTTTGCCGACCTCGAAAGCCTGTCGTGTCACCTGCCTCGGTAGACCATCATTGTGCAGCAAGTCATCGAACAGATGACTGAGGCCACGGACCAGGCTGTGGCCGCCTGAATTGAACAGCTCCTTGACCGCCAATGGGTTGAGCAGCGTGTTGGACGGCGCGACGGCATCGTTGAGCAGCGTGAAGGCGAAGTGCGCGCGGGCACGGTCGTCAGGGTTCATGTCGCTGTCGTCGATCCAGCTTTTCACTTGCTTCTGCCAGGCCAGATACGCTTGCAGGCTGCGCCGGTAAAACGGGTTCAGGCTCCAGGCCGGATCGGTAAAGCGGCTGTCGTTCGGGTTGGTCGGGTGCAAGGTTTCGCCGAGCAGCACGCGGCCCAGTTGGCCGCCGAGTTTCAGCGCATGCCTGGCGCTGTGGACCGGGTTGCGCAGGCTATGAGCGGCAACACTGCGCAAAGTCGAGAGCAGATCCCGACCGCGCAGGCCGGCGATCGCACTTTGTGCGTTGATGAACACGGCGGGGCTGGGCACCACGCCCGTCGCTGGTTTGTCACGCATGACTCAACACTCCTTCGTCTTCAGGCCAAAAACAAACGCGCCGAACCAGAACACCATAGACGCTGTTGCGGGTTGCTGCCTGCGCGGCGTCCTGCCGCGCTGGCGTGTAAAACGTCCTGCATAAAGCCTGCCGCAGCGGTTATCCGCCCAGCGATGTCGGATGCGGGTGCATCACGGCGCGCTGCCGCTCCTCCTGGAGAAATTTCATGATGATCGGCGCCACTGCTTCGGCGCGGGTGATCAGGAACAAGTGACCGTCGTCGATGACGTGCAATTGCGCATTGGGAATGCGCCAGGCAAGCAAGCGCATGTTGATCAGCGGAATCAGCGGATCGTCATCGCCGGCCAGCACCAGCGTCGGCTGATGGATCTTGTGCAGCCAGTGGATGCTGGTCCAGCCCAGGCCTGCGAACAGTTGCCAGTAGTAACCGAGCTTGCCCGCCGAGCGCACTTTTGCCGCGTGGCTGGCCGCCAGGGTCGGATCGCGGCGGAACGAGCCGCCGTAGATCAACGGCGCGATGCGGATCACGTGGGACGGTTGGATATAGCGCCGCGGACTGGCCATCATCCACAGCACCTTCGGCTTGCCCGGCACCATCACCGCGCCGGCGGCAGTCGCGGCCAACACCAGTTTCTTGCAGCGCTCGGGGTAGTCGTAGGCAAACTGCTGCGCCAGCGCGCCGCCCCACGACACACCGATCACGTTGACCTGGCCATAATCGAGGTAATCGAGCATGCGTGCCGTCAGCTTGGCCAGCCCGGGAAAACGATACGGCCGATTCGGCGTCGACGATCCGCCGACCCCGGGCACGTCGAAGGCGATCACTTCCAGATCCGGGTCCAGCGCCGCGACAAACGGAAACACCAGCTCCAGGTTGGCGCCGATGCCGTTGAAAATCAGCAAGGGCGTCAAGTGCGGCTTGCCCGGGCGTACCGCCGTGCGGAGGGTCTGGCCATCCAGATCGACGGTGCGGAATATGAACGGTTGCGGCATGCGTCAGGCCCTGTAGATTTCAAGTCCACCCGTATCCTTGTAGGAACGAGCCTTGTGGCGAGGGGATTCATCCCCGTTGGGTTGCGAAGCGACCCCAAAATCTGAAACCGCGATTTTTCAGACACATCGCGGCTACTCGATTCACGACTGCTTCGCAGCCGAACGGGGATGAATCCCCTCGCCACAACGGCCGCGCCCACCAATGGGGGCTGGGTGGTGTCAGTTACCGCTCATGTACATAAGTGCCCGGCGCAGCCTCGCCCGCCGGGTACGCCTTGTTGCCCAGTTTCGTCGGGGCCTTTTTCAGGTTGCCCGAGCGTTCGGCCAGCCAGGCTTGCCAGTGCAGCCACCAGGAGTCGGTGTGTTTGGTCGAATTCTCCTGCCAGTCATCGGCCGTCGCGGCCATTTCTTCGCCGGTCATGTAGCGCGATTTCGGATTGCCCGGCGGGTTGAGAATGCTCTGGATATGGCCGCTGCTCGACAGCACAAATTCAACTTTTCCGCCAAACAGCTGCGCCGACTTGTAGCAGGACTTCCACGGCGTGATGTGATCGTTGGTGCCGGCCAGCGAGAAGATGTCGGCAGTGACCTGCTTGAGGTCGATCGGCGTGCCGCACACTTCCAGTGCGTTGGGGCGAATCAGTGGGTTGTTTTTGAACATCTCGATCAGGTCGCCGTGGAATGCCGCCGGCAGGCGCGTGGTGTCGTTGTTCCAGAACAGAATGTCGAAGACCGGCGGCTCGTTGCCGAGCAGGTAGTTATTGACCCAGTAATTCCAGATCAGGTCGTTGGGGCGCATCCAGGCGAAGACCTTGGCCATGTCCTTGCCTTCGAGCACGCCGGCCTGATACGAGTGGCGCTTGGCGGTCTCCAGGGTTTGCTCATCGACAAACAGCGCGACGTCGCTGTCCAGCGTCGTGTCGAGCACACTGACCAGCAACGTAAGGGCATTGACCTTGTTCTCGCCCAGCGCCGCGTAGTGGCCGAGCAGGGCGGTGCAGGTAATGCCGCCGGAGCAGGCACCGAGCATGTTCACGGCTTTGCTGCCGGTAATTGCGCTGACCACGTCGACGGCTTCTTTCAGCGCCTCGATATAGGTCGACAGGCCCCACTCGCGCTGGGCCTTGGTCGGATTGCGCCAACTGACGATGAACGTCGGCACGTTGTTGCGCAGGCAGAAGCGCGCCAGGCTCTTGTCCGGGCTCAGGTCGAAAACGTAAAACTTGTTGATCTGCGGCGGCACCACGAGCAGCGGTCGCTCGTGGACCTGCTCGGTGATCGGTCGGTACTGGATCAGTTCCAGCACGTCGTTGCGAAACACCACCGCGCCTTCGGTCACGCCCAGGCTCTTGCCGACCTCGAACGCGCCCATGTTGACCTGGCTCGGCATGCCGCCGTTATGCACCAGATCCTTGGCCAGATGCGAGAGGCCGTCGAGCAGGCTTTTACCGCCGGTTTCGAAGAAGCGTTTGACCGCTGCCGGGTTGGCGGCGGTATTGGTCGGGGCCATGGCTTCGGTCATCAGGTTGATGACGAAGTGCCCTCGAGCAATGTCTTTCGGTGACAGGCTGCTGTCATCGATCCAGGCGTGGAGTTCCTTGCGCCAGGCCAGATAGGTTTGCAGGTAACGTTTATAGAGCGGGTTCTGGCTCCACGCCGGATCGGCAAAGCGGCGGTCATCGCCGGCCGGTTGCAGAGCCGATTTGCCGAGCAGCACATTCTTCAGCTCGAGGCCGAAATGGGTCACGTGCCTGACGCTATGGATCGGTTGTCTGATGGCCTGTTTGAGCACCATACGAGCAGAGGCCAGCAGATCCTTTCCGCGCAGCCCGACGACGGGATTAAGCCCCAGGGTGTTTTCCGAGGCTTGGTACTTCAGGTCATCGTTATTCTTGTTACTCATCTACGACGCTCCATTGTCCTGAGACGAGTACCCGGTGTGCGCTGTCGGTTCCACAGCCAATGCCGGGTACTGCTGCTCGGGTGACCGTTGATTCTGCATAGCTGCTTTACAGGCTTAGAGCACTGCAGGGAACTTGCCAGCTCCATTGGTTACCCGAGTTTAATTTTTTTCGCAAGCGGCCCATCCTGGGCCGTATGAGCGCAGCATTCAAACAGATGAAATTAGAAAATGCCCTCTAAAGAGCAAGAGCCACGGCCTAGAGCATCAGCTTGACGAATGACTCGTTCGGGTCGCGGGACTTTCCGGCGGCGCGCAGCTCGGCCAGATAATCGTCCCAGAGTTCGTTCTGGCGTTTGCCGAGTTCGTAGAGGTATTCCCAAGTGAACAGGCCACTGTCATGTCCGTCATCGAAGGTCAGTTTCAGTGCGTAGTTGCCGGCCGGTTCCAGCTTGCTCAAACCCACGTTGAGCTTGCCGAATTGCAGGATCGGTTTGCCGTGGCCCTGGACCTCGGCGGAGGGAGAATGCACGCGCAGAAATTCGGCGGGCAGGGTGAATTCCTCGCCGGACGCGTAGGTGAGCGTCAGGGTTTTCGAGGCTTTGTGCAGTTTGATGTCAGTGGGAATCATGCTCAGGTATCCGTCTTGTGCGGAACCTTGTGGGAGCGGGCTTGCTCGCGAAAGCGCCGGGTCAGCCAACACACGTGTTGAATGTGCCGCCGTCTTCGCGAGCAAGCCCGCTCCCACAGTTCCATTACATCTGTAAGAGAGGCTTACAGGATATAACGGGACAGGTCTTCGTTCTGCGCCAATTCGCCGAGGTGGCTGTTGACGTACTCGGCGTCGATCAGGATCGGCGTGTCGTCATGGGCGCTGGCCAGATCGCCGGCACTGAACGACACCTCTTCGAGCAGACGCTCAAGCAATGTGTGCAGGCGACGGGCACCGATGTTCTCGGTCTTCTCGTTGACCTGCCAGGCGATCTCCGCCAGACGCTTGATGCCCTCGGGCTGGAACTGGATGTTCAGGCCCTCGGTTTTCAACAGCGCACAGTACTGCTCGGTGAGCGAGGCGTGCGGTTCGCTGAGGATGCGTTCGAAGTCTTCCGGGCTCAGCGCCTTGAGTTCGACGCGGATCGGCAGACGACCTTGCAGCTCCGGCACCAGATCGCTCGGCTTGCTCAGGTGGAACGCACCGGAGGCGATGAACAGGATGTGGTCAGTCTTGACCATGCCCAGTTTGGTATTCACGGTGCAGCCTTCGATCAGCGGCAGCAAATCGCGCTGTACGCCCTCACGGGAGACATCGGCACCGCCGACGTTGCCGCGCTTGGCGACCTTGTCGATCTCGTCGATGAACACAATGCCGTGCTGCTCGACGGCTTCCAGCGCCTTGGCTTTGAGCTCTTCTTCGTTGACCAGGCGCCCGGCCTCTTCGTCGCGGACCAGCTTCAGCGCTTCCTTGACCTTGAGCTTGCGCGACTTCTTCTTGCCCTTGCCCATGTTGGCAAACAGCGACTGCAGCTGGTTGGTCATTTCTTCCATGCCCGGCGGCGTGGCGATTTCGATGCCGGACACTTCAGCGACTTCGATTTCGATTTCCTTGTCATCCAGCTGACCTTCGCGCAGGCGCTTGCGGAACAACTGACGGGTGTTGGAATCGGAGCTCGGCGCTTCTTCATTACTGAAGCCCATGCGTGCCGGCGGCAGCAGCGCGTCGAGGATGCGGTCTTCGGCGGCGTCTTCGGCGCGGTGGCGCACGCGGGTCATTTCCTGCTCGCGAAGCATCTTGATCGCAGCGTCAGCCAAATCACGAATGATCGATTCGACGTCGCGGCCGACGTAACCGACTTCGGTGAACTTGGTTGCTTCGACCTTGATGAACGGTGCGTTGGCCAGTTTCGCCAGGCGCCGGGCGATCTCGGTTTTACCGACACCGGTCGGGCCGATCATCAGGATGTTTTTCGGGGTCACCTCAACGCGCAGCTCTTCAGGCAGTTGCATGCGGCGCCAGCGGTTGCGCAGGGCAATCGCGACGGCGCGCTTGGCATCGTCCTGGCCGATGATGTGGCGGTTGAGTTCGTGGACGATTTCGCGGGGAGTCATGGACATAATAATTGGCGGTCCTCAAGCAGAAACAAGCCGTGGCACATTGGCCGCAACAGGCTTATTCAGCGAGATCCTGCTCCTCAATGGTCTGGGTGTGGTTGGTAAATACGCAGATGTCGCCGGCGATGCCGAGGGCGGTTTCGACGATTTCGCGAGCCGACAGGTCGGTCTTTTTCAACAGCGCGCTGGCCGCCGCCTGTGCGTAGGCGCCGCCGGAGCCCATGGCGATCAGGCCATCTTCGGGTTCGACCACGTCACCGTTGCCGGTGATGATCAGCGAGGCGTCCTTGTTGGCGACCGCAAGCATGGCTTCGAGGCGGCTCAGGGAGCGGTCGGTGCGCCATTCTTTGGCGAGTTCGACAGCGGCGCGGACCAGGTGGCCCTGATGTTTTTCAAGCTGGCCTTCGAAACGCTCGAACAGGGTGAAGGCGTCGGCAGTGGCCCCGGCGAAACCGGCGATGACCTGGCCGTGGTACAGGCGACGGACTTTTTTCGCGTTGCCTTTCATCACGGTGTTGCCGAGAGAAACCTGGCCGTCGCCGCCCATGACGACTTTGCCGTGGCGGCGGACTGAAACGATGGTGGTCAAGGGAAGAGTCTCCACACAGCTGGGCGAAAGTGCCTTATGCCCATTCATATGGGGGGTACAGAAAGGGATTTCAACCGGCAGTGGCAATGGGAGACGAATGGCGAGTGATGACTGTGGCGAGGGGATTTATCCCCGTTGGGCTGCGAAGCAGCCCTGAAAGCGACACATACGGTGTATCAGGTATAACTTGGAATGCAGGTATTGCGACTGCTGCGCAGCCGAACGGGGCGGTGCGACGCTTCGCTAAATCCCCTCGCCACAGAATTTGAGGTCACCTGCAAGTTGCAGGTGACCTCCGAGAACCTTAGCGGCTCTGGCGTTGTTGTAACAACAGGTTGCTGAAGCCAGCACCGGCCAGTTGTTTCTGCGCCGTGGTCAGTTGTTCACGGTTGCTGAACGGCCCGACCAGAACGCGATACCAGGTCTCGTCCTTGACGGTGCCGGACTCTACCGCCACCGTTTGGCCGAGCAGAATGATCTGCGCACGGACCTTGTCAGCATCCGTCTCCTTGCGGAACGAACCGGCCTGAAGGAAGAACTTGGTCACCGGCGCCGCTTTGCTCACCGGCGGCGCGGGTGGCGGGGTGATCCCGGCCAGGGCTGCCTGAGCCCGTGCAGTATCGATCTTCGCCGCTTCGGCCGGAGTCACTGGCGTGGTCGGGATGGCCGGCACTTGTGGCGTCGGCAGGGTTTTCTCCGGCACGGCGTCCGGCGGCACGATCACTTCCGACTCCGGCAGCAAGGTGTAGAAGTCGTACTTCGGCTTGACCGGTTGCGTCGGGCTCGGCGGGGTCTTGTTGGCCTCGGCGATCTTCGATGCTTTCTGCTGCTGCTCGACCTTCTCGCGCTTGACGGTATCGCTGCCCTTGCCCGGTTCCAGTTTCATCAGAAACACGATGAACGCACCGACGGTCAGGCCGATGGCCATCCACAACCAGCCCGGAATCGGTTGTTTCGCAGGTGCCTGATAGCGGCTGGCGCCGCGTTTGGGTGCAGGTTTTTTCTTGGCGGCCAACTTACATACGCTCCAGAGTTTCCAGACCCAACAGCTCCAGGCCTTGCTTGAGGGTGCGACCGGTCAGTGCGGCCAGGCGCAGGCGGCTCTGCATTTGCGCCGGGGTCTCGGCGGCGAGGATCGGGCAGTTCTCGTAGAAGCTGGAGAACAGGCCGGCAACGTCGTACAGGTAGGTGCAGAGAATGTGCGGCGTGCCTTTTTCGGCGACGCTGTTGAGCACTTCGCCGAACTGCGCCAGTTTCGCCGCCAGTTCGTGTTCGTGTTCTGCTTCGAGGACGATCTGTCCCTCGACTTCGCTGAAATCCTTGCCCAGTTTGCGGAACACGCCGGCCACCCGGGTGTAGGCGTAGAGCAGGTACGGTGCGGTGTTGCCTTCGAAGTTGAGCATCAGGTCGAAGTTGAAGCTGTAGTCGCTGGTGCGATGCTTGGACAGGTCGGCATATTTCACCGCGCCGATGCCGACGACTTTAGCGATGTTGCGCAACTCGTCTTCGGCCAGGGTCGGGTTTTTCTCTTTCACCAGGCTGTAGGCGCGCTCCTGCGCTTCGGTCAGCAGGTCGATCAGCTTCACGGTGCCGCCGTCACGCGTCTTGAACGGACGGCCATCGGCGCCGTTCATGGTGCCGAAACCCATGTGTTCCATTTCCATCGGATGGGTGACGAAACCGGCCTTGCGCGCCACAGCAAACACTTGCTGGAAGTGCAGGGCCTGACGCTGGTCGACGAAATACAGCGCACGATCGGCCTTCAGCTTGCCGCTGCGGTAGCGTACCGCCGCGAGGTCAGTGGTGGCATACAGATAGCCGCCGTCAGCCTTGACGATGATCACCGGCAGCGGGTCGCCGTCAGCGTTTTTGAATTCATCGAGGAACACGCACTGGGCGCCGTTACTCTCGACCAGCATGCCAGCGGCCTTGAGGTCGTTGACCACGTTGACCAGGTCGTCGTTGTAGGCGCTTTCGCCCATGACGTCGGCCATGGTCAGTTTAACGTTGAGCAGTTCGTAGATCTTTTGGCAGTGCGACAGCGAGATGTCTTTGAATTTGGTCCACAGCGCCAGGCACTCAGCGTCGCCAGCCTGCAGCTTGACCACCAGGCCACGGGCACGATCGGCAAATTCTGCGGACTCGTCGAAACGCTGCTTGGCGGCGCGGTAGAAGTTTTCCAGGTCGGACAGCTCGTCGCTGGTGATCGGGTTTTCCTGCAGGTACGCCATCAACATGCCGAACTGGGTGCCCCAGTCGCCAACGTGGTTCTGGCGGATCACGTCGTCGCCGAGAAATTCGAGTACGCGCGCCACACCGTCGCCGATGATGGTCGAGCGCAAGTGGCCAACGTGCATCTCTTTCGCCAGGTTCGGTGCCGACAGGTCGACCACGGTGCGCTGCGCCGGGCCGGCCTTGCGCACGCCGACATGGGCATCCGCGAGGGCGGCGTCGAGGCGCGCGGCCAGGGCCTGGGTATTCTGGAAGAAGTTGATGAAGCCCGGGCCGGCGATCTCGGCCTTGGTGACGTTTTCGTCAGCCGGCAGCGCGGCGATGATTTTTTCCGCCAGATCACGTGGCTTCATGCCCGCAGGTTTGGCCAGCATCATTGCGATGTTGCTGGCGAAGTCGCCGTGGGTCTTGTCGCGGGCGTTCTCCACCTGAATCGCCGGCGACAGGCCTTCAGGCAACACACCTTCGTTGACGAGTTGGGTGAGGGCTTGCTGGATCAGCTGGCGAATGGTGTCTTTCATGGTCTTCTCTTTCGACCGCAAGCGCGGCGGGCGCATCGGTGCGCGGGTGGAAAAACTGGGCATTATCCGTTGCGAAGACGGGCTTGCCAACCTTAGCAGGCAGCTTATGGACTTGTGGTGACAAATTGCCCTGTGGCGAGGGAGCTTGCTCCCGCTCGACTGCGAAGCAGTCGAAAAAAAGTAAGCTGCAGATAAAAGGCCAGATTGCCAAGCCTGACATCAGGAGCGCTTCGCGCCCCAGCGGGAGCAAGCTCCCTCGCCACAGGTCAGCTCAATACAAATCCACCGGATCGACATCCAGCGACCAGCGCACCGCCCGCCCGCTCGGCATTTGTTCGAGTAGCAGCAGCCAACTCGCCAGCAACCGGTGCAGCGGTGCCCGCGCCGACGCCTGCAACAATAGCTGCGCACGATAGCGCCCGGCGCGGCGTTCCATCGGCGCCGGCACCGGTCCGAGCAACTCGATCGCGCTCAGATTCAGCTCGGCCAGCAAACGCTCGGCCGCGCTGCACGCTTCGTCGAGAAAGCCTTCGGCCTGCCCCGGCTTGTGTGCTTCGGCGCGCAGCAGCGCCAGATGCGCAAACGGCGGCAGCCCGGCGGCACGGCGCTCGCTCAGCGCTTGCTCGGCAAAGGCGAAATAGCCCTGCTCGGTCAGTTGCACCAATAAAGGATGATCGGCCAGATGCGTCTGGATGATTACCTTGCCCGGCTCTTCCGCCCGTCCGGCACGCCCGGCGACCTGCACGATCAACTGCGCCATGCGCTCGCTGGCGCGGAAGTCGCCGGAGAACAGGCCGCCGTCAGCATCCAGAATCGATACCAGCGTCACCCGTGGAAAGTGGTGCCCCTTGGCCAGCATCTGCGTGCCGACCAGAATGCATGGCTGGCCTTTCTGGATGGTCGCGAACAGCTGATTCATCGCGTCTTTGCGCGAGGTGCTGTCGCGATCGACGCGCAGCACCGGATAATCGGGGAACAGAATCGCCAGGCGCTCCTCGGCGCGCTCGGTACCGGCGCCCACCGGCCGCAGATCGACCTTGTTGCACTTCGGACATTGGCGCGGCGTGCGCTCGACATAGCCGCAGTGGTGGCAGCGCAGTTCGCCGTAGCGCTGATGCACGGTCATGCGCGCATCGCAACGCGAGCACTCGGACATCCAGCCGCAATCGTGGCAGAGCAGCGTCGGGGCAAATCCGCGTCGGTTGAGAAACACCAGCACTTGCTGGCCATTGGCGAGGGTCTGGCCGATGGCTTGCTGCATCGGCCCGGA
Organism: Pseudomonas sp. SWRI81; assembly: GCF_014268545.1. Taxonomy (NCBI): domain Bacteria; kingdom Pseudomonadati; phylum Pseudomonadota; class Gammaproteobacteria; order Pseudomonadales; family Pseudomonadaceae; genus Pseudomonas; species Pseudomonas sp. SWRI81. The sequence goes on along the minus strand of NZ_JABWQS010000008.1, from coordinate 128,173 downwards.
AATGCCGCTGTCCAGCGGTCGGCTTTTCACATCCAGACGCAGGAAGCGCGGTTGCTTGGCGCCGCCAGCGCGCTCGTTCAGGCGCAGTAGGCCGTAGCGCCCGGTGTAGGCGTTGTGCAGGCTTTCCAGCGACGGCGTCGCAGAGCCGAGCACGATCGGGATGTTTTCCTGGCGCGCGCGCACCAGTGCCAAATCACGGGCGTGATAGCGCAGGCCTTCCTGCTGTTTATAAGAGCCATCGTGCTCTTCATCGATGATGATCAGCCCGGGGTTTTTCATCGGCGTGAACAGCGCCGAACGGGTGCCGATAATAATGTCGGCCTCGCCATCGCGGGCGGCAAGCCAGGCTTCAAGGCGTTCGCGATCATTGACCGCCGAGTGCAGCAGGGCGATGCGTGCATTGAAACGCTGTTCGAAGCGCGCCAGGGTCTGCGGGCCGAGGTTGATCTCCGGGATCAGCACCAGCGCCTGCTTGCCGGCCTCGAGGGTTTCGCGGATCAGTTGCAAATAGACTTCGGTCTTGCCGCTGCCGGTGACCCCAGCCAGCAGAAACGCGTGATAGCTGTCGAAGCCGGCGCGAATAGCTTCATACGCCGCACGTTGCTCACTGTTGAGCGGCAGTTCCGGTTGCGCCAGCCAATGTTCATGGCGCGTGCCGGGGGCGTGACGGCGAATTTCTACCTGCACCAGCCCCTTGTCCAGGAGCAGATCGAGGCTGTCCTTGCTCAACATCAGTTTGCTCAGCAACTGATGAGCCACACCGTGGGGGTGCTGGGCCAGCGTGGTCAGGGCTTCACGCTGGCGCGGCGCACGGGCGACTCGCGGGTCGTCGACGGTGGCGCCGGGGGCAATCGACCAGAAACGTTCCTGGCGGGCCTCGGCCAGCTCGCCCTGACGCAGCAGCACCGGCAGCGCCCAGTTCAAGGTGTCGCCGAGGCTGTGCTGGTAATACTGCGAGGTCCACAGGCACAGCTTGAACAGCGCCGGCGGCAGCGGTGAAGTCGCGTCGAGCAGGGCCAGGGCCGGCTTGAGTTTTTCCACCGGCACTTCGCTGGTATCGGTGACCTCGACCAGAATCCCGATCATCTCGCGCCGCCCGAACGGCACCCGCAGGCGCATGCCCGGCTGCAATTGCTCGCGCCGCACGCCGGCCGGCGCCCGGTAGTCGAACAGGCGGCGCAGGGGCGAAGGCAGGGCGAGGCGCAAAATGGCGTCGGGCACGCGGGGGGATCTCTATAAACGGGCGGTATGGCTAGGCACATAACCTTGTAGGAGTGAGCCTGCTCGCGATAGCGGTCTGTCATTCAACATTTATGTCGTCTGAAATACCGCTATCGCGAGCAGGCTCACTCCTACAAGGGAATCGCGTATTGGGCCGGGAGCCTAGCAGACGGTCGGTCTCGGTGACAGCTTGCGTGATTGAAAAGGTCTGGTAGAATCCGCGGCCTAATTACGTGCGGTATTCAACAATAGTGTTGGGTGGCGGCACGCTAGCCTGAGGAAGACACCATGAAAGCCGATATCCATCCGAACTACCCGGAAATTGCTGTTACCTGCAGCTGCGGTAACAAGTTCGAAACTCGTTCGACCTTCGGCAAAGCCCTGTCGATCGACGTTTGCAACGAATGCCACCCGTTCTACACCGGTAAGCAGAAGACTCTGGACACCGGCGGCCGCGTGCAGAAGTTCGCAGACCGTTTCGCTACTTTCGGCGTCGGCAAAAAAGCCTGAGGCTGATCATTTTGGAAAGTCGTCTCGACTTCTCCGGACTGATGAAAAAGGCGTCCCTTGCGGGCGCCTTTTTTGTGTCTGCGATTTGGCTGTCCGGCGCGCAGGCGTTCTGTCCAGCGCCCTCAGGGCTGACCATTGTCAGCGTGCAGCGCGTGGTTGATGGCGACACGCTGCGCCTGAGCGATAGCCGCAGTGTGCGTATGATCGGCCTCAACACGCCGGAACTGGGTAAGCAGGGCCGCAGTGACGAGCCATTCGCGGTGGCGGCGCGCAAACGTCTGCAAGCCTTGGTGGATGACAGCGGCGGTCGGGTCGGTTTACTGCCTGGCAAGCAGGCGAAAGATCACTACGGGCGTACCCTGGCGCATGTTTACAGTGCGCAAGGCGCCAACCTCGAGGCGCAAATGCTCGCCGATGGCCTTGGGTTTCAGGTCGCGGTGGCGCCGAATGTCGATCTGGTTGCCTGCCAGCAGACCGCCGAGCGCAGTGCGCGGCAAGCCGGTCTGGGTCTCTGGCGCCAGTCGCCTGTACTAAAAGCACAGCAGATTCAGCGCTCGGGTTTTGCCGTGGTCAGTGGTCGTGTGAGCAAGGTCCAGCGCAATCGCGGCGGAATCTGGATCGAAATGCACGATGCGCTTGTATTGCGCGTTGCACCCAATCTGGTCGGACAATTCGACAATGCCCGGCTCCAGGCCCTCAAAGGCAAGCAGATCGAGGCGCGCGGCTGGGTGGTCGATCGTTCGCGGCGCGGTGGATTACAACCGGGACAGCCGCGCTGGCTGCTTCCGCTGACCGATCCTGCAATGTTGCAGGTTTTGCGCTGACGAAAAAATTGTAGACATTTTTTAAGTCGATTGTGAACAGTCAAGCCCTTGTGCGCCGTGGCTCTTGGCCCAAAGTCGTATGGCCGGGCGCTTGACAGCGGTGACCGCTCAGTCTTGTGGGGACTTTGCGAGGCGCGTATCCTCGCTGACCAGTCTGTCCAACAGTAAAAAGCGGAATGCCAAAATGTCTGATCTGAAAACTGCCGCTCTCGAATATCACGCCCATCCTCGTCCGGGGAAGCTGAGTGTCGAGCTCACCAAGGCCACTGTTACCGCCCGCGACCTGTCGCTGGCCTACAGCCCCGGCGTAGCTGAACCAGTGCGTGAGATCGCCCGCGATCCTGAACTGGCCTACAAGTACACCGGCAAGGGCAACCTGGTGGCAGTCATTTCCGATGGCACCGCGATTCTCGGCCTGGGTAACCTCGGCCCATTGGCCTCCAAGCCTGTGATGGAAGGTAAAGGCGTGCTGTTCAAGCGCTTCGCCGGCATCGACGTGTTCGACATCGAAGTCGACTCGGAAAGCCCGCAAGCCTTCATCGACACCGTCAAGCGCATCTCCATCACCTTTGGTGGCATCAACCTGGAAGACATCAAGGCACCTGAGTGCTTTGAGATTGAGCGCGCGCTGATCGAGCAGTGCGACATTCCGGTATTCCACGACGACCAGCACGGCACCGCGATCGTGACCGCTGCCGGCATGATCAACGCCCTGGAAATCGCTGGCAAAACCCTGCAAGACGCGAAAATCGTCTGCCTGGGTGCCGGTGCTGCCGCCATCTCCTGCATGAAGTTGCTGGTGAGCATGGGCGCTCGCATCGAAAACATCTTCATGGTTGACCGTACCGGCGTGATCCACTCCGGCCGTGACGACCTGAACCAGTACAAAGCCGTGTTCGCCCACGCTACCGAAAAGCGCACCCTGGCTGACGCACTGGCAGGCGCTGACGTGTTCGTCGGTCTGTCCGGTCCTAACCTGCTGAGCGCCGAAGGCCTGCTGTCGATGGCAGCGAACCCGATCGTGTTCGCCTGCTCCAACCCGGATCCTGAAATCTCCCCGGAACTGGCGCACGCAACCCGTAGCGACGTGATCATGGCCACCGGCCGTTCGGACTACCCGAACCAGGTCAACAACGTGCTCGGCTTCCCGTTCATTTTCCGCGGTGCCCTGGACGTTCGCGCCAAGCGCATCAACGAAGAAATGAAAGTGGCGGCGGCCAACGCCCTGCGCGAACTGGCCAAACTGCCAGTGCCACAGGACGTGTGCGACGCCTACGGTGGTGCACCGCTGGAATTCGGCCGTGAGTACATCATTCCGAAGCCAATGGACAAGCGCCTGATCACCCTGATCTCCGACGCCGTGGCCAAAGCCGCGATCGAGACCGGTGTGGCCACCCTGCCGTATCCGAAGAACTACCCGCTGAAAAGCGTGGATGACGTGTTCAACGGCTAAGCCGTTGTAACGCTTCAAGCGAAAGCCCCGGCTTGTGAGAGTCGGGGCTTTTTTATGCCTGAGGGTTTTGTGGTGCTCTTCAGGGCCTCTTCGCGAGCAGGCTCGCTCCCACCTTGAAATGCGTTCCACTGTGGGAGCGAGCCTGCTCGCGAAGGCGTCAGGTCGGCCAATATCTCGGATGGCAGGCAATAAAAAGCCCCACAGTTCTTACGAAGGCGGGGCTTTTCAGTCGTTCAGGATCAGAACAAATCGATCGGCGCCTGTTCATCCGCCGGCAACGGACTGCCCGGCACTACGCCGTTGCCCAGCTCGTTCACCGATGGCGGCGTGTCTTCAGCCTTGAACAGCTCGAAGTACGCGCCCGGTGTGCTCGGCGACGCTGCACGGCCACTGACCGGATCCACCCGCAGGCTGAGCAAACCTTCCGGCTCAGGCTGCACATGCGGCGGCTTGTCTTTCAGCGCGGCCGACATGTAATTCATCCAGATCGGCAGCGCCACGGTGCCGCCGAACTCACGGCGACCGAGGCTTTCCGGTTGGTCGAAACCGGTCCAGACCGTGGTCACGTAATCGGCGTTGTAACCGGAGAACCAGGCGTCTTTCGACTCGTTGGTGGTCCCCGTCTTGCCGGCGATATCGCTACGTCCCATGGCCAGCGCGCGCCGGCCGGTGCCGAGCTTGATCACGTCCTGCAACATGCTGTTGAGAATATAGGTAGTGCGCGCATCGACGATGCGTTCGGCCACTGCCGGCGCTTGCGGCACCGCTGGATTACCCGCGGCTTCACCCGCAACCGGAGCGGCGTTGACCGTGAACGATTCGGTGTTCGGTGCGGCGATGCCGTCGGTCGCCGGGCCGCCTTGCGGTACGGTCGGCGGGTTGGCGACAAACAGCGTGTCGCCGTTGCGGCTTTCGATCTTGTCGATGATGTACGGGGTGATCTTGTAGCCGCCGTTGGCAAACGTACTCCAGCCGGTGGCGATTTCCATCGGCGTCAGCGTCGCGGTGCCCAGTGCCAGCGACAGATTCGGCGGCAAGTCCTGCTTGTTGAAGCCGAAGCGGGTGATGTAGTCGATGGTCTTGCCCACGCCCATCGCTTGCAGCAAGCGGATCGACACCAGGTTGCGCGACTTGTACAGCGCCTCGCGCAGACGGATCGGGCCGAGGAAGGTGTTGGTGTCGTTCTTCGGCCGCCAGACCTTGTCCAGGTACTCGTCGACGAACACGATCGGCGCATCGTTCACCAGGCTGGCAGCGGTGTAGCCGTTGTCCAGCGCGGCGCTGTAGACGAACGGCTTGAAGCTCGAGCCCGGCTGACGCTTGGCCTGCATGGCGCGGTTGTAGTTGCTCTGCTCGAACGCGAAACCGCCGACCAGCGAGCGGATCGCGCCGTTCTGCGGATCCAGCGACACCAGGGCGCCCTGGGCCTGCGGAATCTGGCTGAACTTGAGCGAGTTGTCCTTCTGGCGCTGCACCCGAATCAGGTCGCCGACCTGCGCGACATCGGCTGGCTGGCGCGGGTTGGGACCCATGCTGTTGGTGTTAAGGAAGGGTCGCGCCCATTTCATGGTGTCCCAGGCCACGTGTTCTTCACCGGTACGCGTCAGCACTTGCAGGCCGGCCTTGTCGACCTGAGTGACAATGGCCGGTTCCAGGCTGCTGATGGTGCGCTGTTTGGTCAATTCGCTGGCCCAGGCCTCGCGGGTCTTGCCCGGCAGGCGCGACTCGGGGCCACGGTAGCCGTGACGCTGGTCGTAAGTCATCAAGCCTTCGTGCAGCGCGGTGTTGGCCATTTCCTGCAGGTTGCTCGGCACCGTGGTGGTGACGCGAAAGCCTTCGGTGTAGGCGTCGCTGCCATAGCGCCCGACCATTTCGGCGCGGGCCATTTCAGCGATATACGGCGCGTTCACTTCCGGAGTCGGCACGTGGTAGCTGGCGTTCAGCGGCTCGTTGATCGCGGCGGTGTAGTCGGCTTCGCTGATTTTGCCCAGCTTGTACATGCGCCCGAGGATCCAGTCGCGGCGCTCTTTGCTGCGTGCCGGGTTGGCCAGCGGGTTGAAGCGCGACGGTGCCTTCGGCAGGCCGGCGATCATTGCCATCTGCGCCAGGCTGACGTCACGGATCGACTTGCCGTAATACACCTGCGCCGCCGCTTCGATGCCGTAGGCGCGGTTGCCCAGATAGATCTTGTTGACGTACAGCTCAAGGATCTCGTCCTTGGTCAACTGTCGCTCGATCTGCAGGGCCAGAAGAATTTCGGTGGTTTTGCGCGAGAAGCTGCGCTCGCTGGTGAGGAAGAAGTTCTTCGCCACCTGCATGGTGATGGTGCTGCCGCCGGACTGAATGTGCCCGCTCTTGATCAACTGGGTCGCCGCGCGCATCAGGCTGCTTGGATCGACGCCGTAATGGTTGGCGAAATTGTCGTCTTCAGCACTTAGTAACGCATTAATGAAATTGGGCGGAATGTCGGCGAAACGGATCGGCGTTCGGCGCATTTCGCCAAATTCTGCGATCAACTTGTCGTCGCTGCTGTAGACCCGCAGGGGAATCTGCAACTGAATGCTTCTCAGCGCCTCCACAGACGGCAAACCCGGACTAAGGTAAAGAAACGCGCCGCTGAGACTCAATAGCAGTCCGCAGAAAACGGCGACGATGGACCAACCGAAAAATTTCAGCAGACGAATCAAGGCTTTTGGACATCCAGGGCAAAGAATGAATTTGGCGACGGGGTTGCGCTACACACAAAACGACCGGCGCTGGCAGTAAAAAGCGGAAAAAATCGCTGGGCATTATAAGCACTTTTCCGCCGTGGGCGTCATTGGCGCTTCTGTCAAGGCGGGGGTGAAGGAACGCAATGCGTATTACAGAGTCCGTAACTCACGGAAAGTCATAGGGAATTGGTAGTGCTGGGACTCTTCAAGAAAAAGACCAACGCGTTACTGGGCATCGACATCAGTTCCACTTCGGTGAAGCTGCTGGAACTGAGCCGCCACGGCAATCGCTACCGGGTCGAGGCCTATGCGGTGGAGCCGTTGCCGGCCAGTGCCGTGGTCGAAAAGAACATCGCCGAACTCGAGGGCGTGGGCCAGGCCCTGAGCCGGGTGCTGGTCAAGGCGCGTACGGGGCTGAAAAGCGTGGCGGTGGCGGTGGCCGGTTCGGCGGTAATCACCAAGGTCATCGAGATGGACGCCGGGCTGTCCGACGACGAGCTGGAAAACCAGCTGAAGATCGAAGCCGACCAATACATTCCCTATCCGTTGGATGAAGTCGCGATCGACTTCGAAGTCCAGGGCGTGTCGCCGCGCAACCCGGAACGGGTCAGCGTGCTGTTGGCCGCCTGTCGCAAGGAAAACGTCGAGGTGCGTGAAGCAGCGCTGGCGCTTGCCGGGCTGACCGCGCGCGTGGTGGACGTTGAAGCCTATGCGCTGGAGCGCTCGTTCGGCCTGCTGGCGACCCAACTGGCCGCCTCCCAGGAACGCCTCACGGTCGCGGTGGTGGACATCGGTGCGACCATGACCACGCTCAGTGTCCTGCACAACGGCAAGATCATTTATACCCGCGAGCAATTGTTCGGCGGCCGCCAGCTCACCGAAGAGATCCAGCGCCGCTACGGCCTGACCGTCGAGCAGGCGGGGCTGGCGAAAAAGCAGGGCGGGCTGCCCGACGATTACATCAGCGAGGTCTTGCAACCGTTTCGCGAGGCGCTGGTACAGCAAGTCTCTCGTTCGTTGCAGTTCTTCTTCGCTTCCGGCCAGTACAACGCGGTCGACCATATTCTGCTGGCCGGCGGCACGGCCTCGGTGCCCGGCCTGGATCGCCTGATCGAACAGCGCCTGAACACCCCGACCCAGGTCGCCAACCCGTTTGCCGACATGGCCCTGAGCAGCAAGGTCAATGCCGGGGCGCTGGCCAGCGACGCGCCGGCCCTGATGATTGCTTGCGGGCTCGCGCTCAGGAGTTTCGACTGATGGCGCGGATCAACCTTTTACCCTGGCGCGAGGAGCGCCGCGAAGAACGGCGCAAGCGCTTCCTGCTGGCCTTGATCGGCGTGCTGGTCGGCTCGGTCGGCGCGGTGCTGATCGCCGATCAGATCATCAGCGCTGCCATTGAGCGGCAAACGGCGCGCAACGACTACATCGGCAAGCAGATCGCCCAGGTCGATGAGCGCATCAAGCAGATCAGCGAACTCAAGGCGCGCCGTCAGCAACTGGTCGAACGCATGCGCATCATCCAGGACTTGCAGGGCAACCGGCAGCTCAGCGGACGGATCTTCGATCAATTGGCGCGCACGCTCCCGGACGGGGTGTACTTCACCGACGTGAGAATGGTCGGCAAGACCCTGTCGATCAGTGGCGCGGCTGAATCCAATAACCGGGTTTCCGAGCTGATGCGCAACCTCGACGCCTCCGACTGGTTCGACGCCCCGAGCCTGAATGAAGTGAAGGCGACATCGGCCGATCAGCTGGAACAGTCCAACACTTTCGAGCTGACCGTTCGTCAAACCCAGCCAAAGGTCGGGGAGGACGACCGATGAAGCCCAACGGATGGCTCGAAAGCCTGCGCAGCGTCGACTTCAACGATCTGGATACCAGCAACATCGGCTCCTGGCCGCCCGCGGTAAAAGTCATTGCCGCAGGGCTTTTGATGGTGCTGGTTCTCGGGCTTGGCTACCACTTTTTCATCAGCGACATGGAGAATCAGCTCGACCTCAAGCGTGAAGAAGAGATCACCCTCAAGGAGCAGTTCGCCAGCAAGGCGCGTCTGTCGGCCAATCTCGAGCTGTACACCCAGCAGATGAAGGAGATGGAAAACACCTTCGGCGTGTTACTGCGGCAATTGCCCAGCGACACCGAAGTGCCAGGGTTGCTGGAAGACATCACGCGCACCGGTCTGGGCAGCGGCCTGGAGTTCGAGGAGATCAAGCTGCTGCCGGAAGTCACCCAGCCGTTCTACATCGAACTGCCGATCCGGATCACCGTCACCGGCGCCTATCACGATCTCGCGACCTTCGTCAGCGGCGTGGCCGGGTTGCCGCGTATTGTCACCCTGCATGATTTCGAACTGGCACCGGCCAACCCCGAGGGCGGGCCTAAGCTGCGCATGAGTATCCTCGCCAAGACTTACCGTTATAACGACAAGGGGCTGCAGAAATGACCCCGCTGCGTTTTTTCGGCTTGTCGATGGCTCTGCTGGTTTTGCAGGGCTGCGGTGGCAGCGATGACTTCAGTGATCTCGATGCTTATCTCAATGAAGTGCGTCTGCGCCCGGCCGGCCGGATTGAACCAACGCCGACATTCCGGTCTTACCCGACATTCACTTACAGCGCGGCGAATCTGCGCAGCCCGTTTTCGCGGCAGGTGCGCGTCGATCTGGCCGGGCAGCGGCACGGTTCACGCAACGTCAAACCCGACCCCACCCGGGTCAAGCAATACCTTGAAGGCTTCAATATCGAGCAGTTCGAGATGGTCGGCACGATCGCCAATGCCTCCGGTTCCTTTGCGCTGTTGCGCGGAGCGGGCGGGGTGCATCGATTGAAAGTCGGCGATTACCTGGGGCGCAACGATGGCCGCATCGTCGCCATCAGCGCCACCCAGGTCGATGTCATCGAAATTGTCCCCGACGGCCAGGGCGCCTGGCTGGAGCGCCCGCGCACCATTCCTTTGAAAGAGCACTCATAGTGGAAGTCGAATAATGAACAGGATTTTCTCCACCCTCGGTTTTTCGCTATGGATAGCGCTGATGTCGCCGATGGTACTCGCGGCCAACCTGAAGACGCTGGACGTAGCGGCGTTGCCAGGGGACCGTGTCGAACTGAAGCTGGCGTTCGACGGCCCGCCACCGCAGCCCAAGGGTTACACCACTGAATCGCCAGCGCGGATCGCCCTTGATCTGCCCGGCGTCACCAGCCGGCTGGCGAACAAGACGCTTGATCTGGGCAGCGGCAATGCGCGCACCGCTACGGTGGCGGAAGCCAAAGACCGCACGCGCCTGATTGTCAGCCTGACGCAACTGGCGCCTTACAGTACTCGAGTCGAGGGAAACAATCTGTTCGTGGTGGTCGGACAGGGCGCGCCTGCTGCTGCGCCGCGCACTGCGGCGGTTGCGCCCCGTGCCACCCCGGCGGCGACAGCGCCTGCCAAACCGTCCGTGCCGCGTAATCGCGCCATACGCGGCGTCGACTTCCAGCGGGGTACGGAGGGCGAGGGCAATGTGGTGATCGACCTGTCCGACCCGACCATCGCCCCGGACATCCAGGAGCATGACGGCAAGATCATTCTCAGCTTCGCCCGCACGCAATTGCCGGAAAAACTGCGCGTGCGCCTCGACGTCAAGGACTTCGCCACCCCCGTGCAGTTCGTCAACGCCGCGGTGACCGGGGACCGCACGGTGATCAGCGTCGAGCCCAGCGGCACGTTCGACTATTCCACTTTCCAGACCGACAACAAACTCACCGTCAGCATTCGTCCGATGACGGTGGACGACCTGCAAAAACGCAACGCTGACCGCAACAGCTATGTGGGCGAAAAGCTGTCGCTGAACTTCCAGGACATCGACGTGCGTTCGGTGCTGCAACTGATCGCCGATTTCACCAACCTCAATCTGGTCGCCAGCGACACGGTGCAGGGCGGCATCACCTTGCGTCTGCAGAACGTACCGTGGGATCAGGCGCTGGATCTGGTGCTGAAAACCAAAGGCCTGGATAAACGCAAGATCGGCAACGTGTTGCTGGTGGCGCCGGCCGATGAAATCGCGGCTCGCGAGCGTCAGGAGCTGGAATCGCAGAAGCAGATCGCCGAGCTGGCACCGCTGCGCCGCGAATTGCTGCAGGTGAACTACGCCAAGGCGGCGGACATCGCCAAGCTGTTCCAGTCTGTGACCAGTGCCGAGGCGAAAATCGATGAGCGCGGTTCCATCACCGTCGATGAGCGAACCAACAACATCATTGCCTACCAGACTCAGGATCGCCTCGACGAACTGCGGCGGATCGTGGCGCAACTGGATATTCCGGTGCGTCAGGTGATGATCGAGGCGCGGATTGTCGAAGCCAACGTCGATTACGACAAAAGCCTCGGCGTGCGCTGGGGCGGCTCGATTCAAAACAAGGGCAACTGGAACGCCTCAGGGGTCAACGGGTCGTCGACCACCATCGGTACGCCGGGGAGCACCAGCACCAACTCGCCGTTCGTCGACATGGGCACCGTCAACAACACCTCCGGTATCGGCATCGCCTTCATTACCGACAACGTTCTGCTCGACCTCGAGTTGACGGCCATGGAAAAGACCGGCAACGGTGAGATCGTGTCACAACCCAAAGTGGTGACTTCCGACAAGGAGACCGCAAAAATCCTCAAGGGCACTGAAATTCCGTATCAGGAAGCCAGTTCCAGTGGCGCGACCTCGGTATCGTTCAAGGAGGCTTCGCTGTCGCTGGAAGTGACCCCGCAGATCACTCCGGATAACCGCATCATCATGGAGGTCAAGGTCACCAAGGACGAACCGGACTATCTGAACAAAGTGCAGGATGTGCCGCCGATCAAGAAAAACGAAGTCAACGCCAAGGTGCTGGTCAACGACGGCGAAACCATCGTAATCGGCGGTGTTTTTTCAAATACTCAGAGCAAGGTTGTAGATAAGGTGCCATTTCTTGGCGATGTGCCGTATCTTGGCCGCCTTTTCCGGCGTGATGTGGTTTCGGAGAAAAAATCCGAGCTGCTGGTATTTCTCACTCCGCGTATCATGAATAACCAGGCGATTGCTGTGAGTCGTTGATTCTGTGCGAAATTTGATACTTGTAGGACCGATGGGTGCTGGCAAAAGCACCATCGGCCGATTGCTGGCCAAAGAGCTGCGCCTGCCGTTCAAAGATTCCGACAAGGAAATTGAGCTGCGCACGGGTGCCAATATCCCATGGATCTTCGACAAGGAAGGCGAGCCCGGCTTTCGTGATCGCGAGCAGGCGATGATCGCCGAGCTGTGCGCGTTCGATGGCGTGGTGCTGGCGACCGGCGGTGGCGCGGTGATGCGTGACGCCAATCGCAAGGCCCTGCATGAGGGCGGGCGCGTGGTATATCTGCACGCGTCCGTCGAACAGCAGGTCGGCCGCACGTCCCGCGACCGCAATCGGCCTTTGCTGCGCACCGCCGATCCGGCGAAAACCCTGCGTGATCTGCTCGCCATCCGCGATCCGCTGTATCGGGAAATTGCCGATCTGGTGGTGGAAACCGACGAACGGCCGCCGCGCATGGTGGTGCTGGACATTCTCGATCGTCTGGCGCAGCTTCCTCCCCGTTAAAGCAGCGCTCGAAATGCGCTATCCTCGGCGTCCTGCCACAGCCCGCCAAGGGTGTGGCGGATGGCGGGCGAGCGGCGTCATACCCGCTACAGGCCGCAGGACACCAATAATTCAGGGCAGGACGCCTGCTTTCATCTTCACTGTGGGGACACATGCAGACACTCAAGGTCGACCTGGGCGAGCGCAGCTACCCGATTCATATTGGCGAAGGTTTGTTGGATCAGCCCGAGTTGCTGGCGCCACACATCCACGGGCGTCAGGTGGCAATCATCTCCAACGAGACCGTGGCGCCGCTCTACCTTGAACGTCTGACCCGCAGCCTGGCGCAGTTCTCGGTGATCTCGGTGGTGTTGCCGGACGGCGAGGCCTACAAGAACTGGGAAACCCTGCAATTGATCTTCGACGGTCTGCTGACCGCCCGGCATGATCGCCGCACCACGGTGATCGCCCTCGGCGGCGGGGTGATTGGCGACATGGCCGGCTTTGCCGCTGCCTGCTACCAGCGCGGCGTCGACTTCATCCAGATTCCCACCACCTTGTTGTCCCAGGTCGATTCGTCGGTCGGCGGCAAGACCGGCATCAACCATCCGCTGGGCAAGAACATGGTCGGCGCCTTCTATCAGCCGAACGTGGTGCTGATCGATACCGCGTCGCTGAAAACCCTGCCGGAACGCGAGCTGTCGGCGGGGCTGGCAGAGGTCATCAAGTACGGCCTGATCTGCGACGAGCCGTTCCTGACCTGGCTGGAAGAAAACGTCGACGCCCTGCGTGCGCTGGACCAAACCGCGCTGACCTATGCGATCGAGCGTTCCTGCGCGGCCAAGGCTGCCGTGGTCGGTGCCGATGAAAAGGAAACCGGCGTACGCGCCACGCTCAACCTTGGCCACACCTTCGGCCACGCCATCGAAACCCACATGGGCTATGGTGTCTGGCTGCATGGCGAGGCGGTCGCGGCGGGTACCGTGATGGCGCTGGAAATGTCCGCGCGGCTGGGCTGGATCAGCGATGCAGAGCGCGACCGCGGCATTCGTCTGTTCCAGCGTGCCGGTCTGCCGGTGGTTCCGCCGATTGAAATGAGCGAAGCCGATTTTCTGCAACACATGGCAATCGACAAAAAAGTGATCGACGGTCGTCTGCGCCTGGTGCTGCTGCGCCGGATGGGCGAAGCGGTAGTGACCGACGATTATCCGAAAGAGGTTCTACAGGCCACGCTGGGAGCGGATTACCGCGCCCTGGCTCAGCTTAAAGGTTAATAAGATTCCGATGACTAGTTTGCATGCCGACGAGGCGTTTCTCGGCCATTTCCAGTTAAGCCACGACCCTTTCGCGCCACGGGTGCCGGGCTTCAAGTTTTTCCCGGCCCAGCGCAAACCGGTGCTGGGGCAACTGCATCATCTGGCGCGTTACAGCCAGTTGCTGCTGGTGGTTACCGGCCCGCAGGGCAGCGGCAAGACGCTGTTGCGTCAGGCGCTGGTTGCCAGCACCAATAAACAGTCAGTACAGAGCGTGGTGGTGTCCGCCCGTGGTGCCGGTGATGCCGCAGGCGTGCTGCGCCAGGTGGCGCAGGCGCTGGATGTCGCCCAGGCCGAAGTCGGCGCGATTCTGGAGCAGGTGGTGCAACTGGCCCTCACCGGGCAGGAAGTCTATCTGCTGGTGGATGATGCCGAGCAGCTCGACGAGTCCGCGCTTGAAGCGCTGATGGCGCTGGGCGCGGGCACGCCGGAAGGTCGTCCGCATGTATTCCTGTTCGGTGAGTCGTCGCTGATCGCTCAGCTCGAGGCTTTGCAGCTCGAAGAAGAGCGTTTTCACGTCATCGAATTGCAGCCGTACACCGAAGAAGAGACCCGCGAATATCTCGACCAGCGGCTGGAAGGCGCGGGCCGGGGTGTCGAACTTTTCACCGCCGATCAGATCTCTGATATTCACGAAAGCTCCGAGGGCTGGCCGGGCAATATCAACCAGGTCGCTCGCGATGCTCTGATCGAAGTCATGATTGCCAGCCGCTCCGCGGTGAAGCGTCCAAGTATGGGGTTCAACATGCCGAAGAAACACGTATTGGCGATTTCCGCCGTCGTTGTGGTCGCGGTCGCCGCCGCCTGGCTGATGCCGGGTCGCAGCAAGGCACCGACCACCGGTGCTCCGGCCAATGAACAGGCACAACTGCCGCTGGGCCAGGGCGCCGCCAACGGTGGCGCGCCAGCCGTCGAATTTGCCGGCAATACCCAGCCAATGCCGTTGCCATTGGTCGGTAACTCGCAACCGGTCATGCGCGGTCCGCTGGCCGAAGAGGCCGGTGGCATCACCGAAGGCGATGACGGTGTTCCGCTGGAAGGCTCCAGTGATACGCCGCCGACCGTGACCACTTCCGCACCGCCTGCCGGTGTTCCGGCCGGTCCTGCGCCGACCCCGGTTCCGGTACCTGCGGCAAAACCCGCCCCAACGCCGGCTCCGACGCAAGTCGCCACGGCCAAGCCAGCTCCAGTAGCGCCAGCACCTGCCGCCAAACCAGCGCCAGCGCCGGCCAAACCGGTTGCCGCTGCCAAGCCTGCCGAGAAACCGGTCACCGTCGCCAAAGCGTCCGGTGGCAGCTGGTACGCCGGTCAGCCGACCAGCAACTACGTGGTGCAGATCCTCGGCACCAGCTCGGAAACCGCCGCGCAGAACTTCGTCAAAGAGCAGGGCGGCGAATACCGTTATTTCAAGAAAGTCCTCAACGGCAAGCCGCTCTACGTGATCACCTACGGCAACTTTGCCAATCGTGATGCGGCCGTTTCTGCCATCAAGGCCTTGCCAGCGAAGGTTCAGGCTGGTAAACCTTGGCCTCGCACTGTCGCCAGCGTCCAACAGGAACTGGCAACAACTCGCTGAAGATTCGGCGGCCTTACCCAGGCCGCCTCTCCCGGCACCTCAAAATCTCCACGAGTGCGCGCCGCCTGAAAAGGCCGCGTGCCTTGTGGTGTCTGCGTCACAGTAGTTTTTGAGTCGTTGCGGTCAGAATTTAAAAAAGTTTTGACTAGCACAGCATATCGCTTTAAACCTTTCACAAATGCGACATGAATTTGCGACAGTTCGTCGTCAAATTTGTGAGCCTCTGTGTCGCTGTGTACAATGACCACCCTTTTGCCCCCGCTAAGCCGGCGTACGTTCGGCGCGGATCGCAAGTGGTTGAATTGAAAAGAAATTTGCCTCGAATAGAGGCAGCCTGGTGAGAAAGTGTCTATGAAAGCAGGTCTGTACCAACCAGATGAATTCAAGGATAACTGCGGTTTCGGCCTGATAGCGCATATGCAGGGTGAACCCAGTCATACCCTTTTGACGACGGCCATCGAGGCCCTGACCTGCATGACCCACCGCGGTGGGATTAATGCCGACGGCAAGACCGGTGACGGTTGCGGTCTGCTGATTCAAAAGCCTGACGCGTTCCTGCGAGCCATTGCCCAGGAAACCTTCAGTGTCGAGCTGCCCCGGCAATATGCCGTGGGCATGGTCTTTTTCAACCAGGATCCGGCCAGGGCCGAAGCCGCTCGCGAGAACATGAACCGCGAAATCCTCGCCGAAGGCCTGCAACTGATCGGTTGGCGCAAAGTGCCGATCGACACCAGCGTCCTCGGCCGCCTGGCCCTTGAGCGTCTGCCGCAGATCGAGCAGGTCTACATCGGCGGTGAAGGCCTGAGCGATCAGGACATGGCCGTCAAGCTGTTCAGCGCGCGTCGCCGTTCGTCGGTGGCCAATGCCGCTGACACCGACCACTACATCTGCAGCTTTTCGCACAAGACCATCATATATAAAGGCCTGATGATGCCGGCCGACCTGGCCGCGTTTTATCCGGACCTGAGCGATGAGCGCCTGCAAACCGCAATTTGCGTGTTCCACCAGCGCTTCTCCACCAACACCCTGCCGAAATGGCCGCTGGCGCAGCCGTTCCGCTTCCTCGCCCACAACGGCGAGATCAACACCATTACCGGTAACCGCAACTGGGCGCAGGCCCGTCGGACCAAGTTCACCAACGATCTGATGGATCTGGAAGAACTCGGCCCGCTGGTCAACCGTGTCGGTTCCGACTCATCCAGCATGGACAACATGCTTGAACTGATGGTCACCGGTGGCATCGACCTGTTCCGTGGCGTGCGCATGATCATTCCGCCTGCGTGGCAGAACGTCGAAACCATGGACCCGGACCTGCGTGCGTTCTACGAGTACAACTCGATGCACATGGAGCCGTGGGACGGCCCTGCCGGCGTGGTGATGACCGATGGTCGTTACGCGGTGTGCCTGCTCGACCGCAACGGTCTGCGCCCGGCGCGCTGGGTAACTACCAAGAACGGTTTCATCACCTTGGCGTCGGAAATCGGCGTGTGGAACTACCAGCCGGAAGACGTGCTTGCCAAGGGCCGTGTCGGCCCTGGCCAGATCTTCGCCGTGGACACCGAAACCGGGCAGATCCTCGACACCGATGCGATCGACAACCGTCTGAAATCCCGTCATCCGTACAAGCAATGGCTGCGCAAGAATGCCCTGCGCATTCAGGCAACCATGGAAGACAACGACCACGGTTCGGCTTTTTACGATGTCGATCAGCTCAAGCAGTACATGAAGATGTATCAGGTCACGTTCGAGGAACGCGATCAGGTGCTGCGTCCGCTCGGCGAGCAAGGTTACGAAGCCGTTGGCTCGATGGGTGACGACACGCCGATGGCTGTGCTGTCCCAGCGTGTGCGCACACCGTACGACTATTTCCGCCAGCAATTCGCGCAGGTGACCAACCCACCGATCGACCCGCTGCGTGAAGCGATCGTGATGTCGCTGGAAATCTGCCTGGGGGCCGAGCGCAACATTTTCCAGGAGTCGCCGGAACACGCCTCGCGGGTGATTCTCAGCTCGCCAGTGATCTCGCCGGCCAAGTGGCGCTCGCTGATGAACCTCGACCGTCCGGGCTTCGAACGGGCGATCATCGACCTCAACTACGACGAAAGCCTCGGCCTCGAAGCGGCAATCCGCAACGTCGCCGATCAGGCGGAAGAAGCCGTGCGCGCCGGTCGTACTCAGATCGTGCTGAGCGACCGCCATATCGCCCCGGGCAAGCTGCCGATCCACGCCTCGCTGGCGACCGGTGCAGTGCACCACCGCCTGACCGAAAAAGGCCTGCGTTGCGATTCCAACATCCTCGTTGAAACCGCAACCGCGCGCGATCCGCATCACTTCGCCGTGCTGATCGGTTTCGGCGCCTCGGCGGTCTATCCGTTCCTGGCCTACGAAGTGCTGGGCGACCTGATCCGTACCGGTGAAGTGCTGGGCGACCTCTATGAGGTGTTCAAGAACTACCGCAAGGGCATTACCAAAGGCCTGCTCAAGATCCTGTCGAAGATGGGTATCTCGACCATCGCCTCGTACCGTGGTGCGCAGTTGTTCGAAGCCATCGGTCTGTCCGAAGAGGTCTGCGACCTGAGCTTCCGCGGCGTGCCAAGCCGCATCAAAGGCGCACGTTTCGTCGACATCGAAGCCGAGCAAAAAGCCTTGGCCGTCGAAGCCTGGAGTCCGCGCAAGCCGATCCAGCAGGGCGGTCTGCTGAAGTTCGTCCACGGTGGCGAATATCACGCCTACAACCCGGACGTGGTCAACACCCTGCAGGCCGCAGTGCAGCAGGGCGATTACGCCAAGTTCAAGGAATACACCTCGCTGGTGGACAACCGTCCGGTGTCGATGATTCGCGACCTGTTCAAGGTCAAGACCCTCGACACGCCGCTGGACATGAGCGAGATCGAGCCGCTGGAGTCGGTGCTCAAGCGCTTTGACTCCGCCGGTATCTCGCTGGGCGCGTTGTCGCCGGAAGCTCACGAAGCCCTGGCCGAAGCCATGAACCGCCTCGGTGCGCGTTCCAACTCCGGTGAAGGTGGTGAAGATCCGGCACGCTACGGCACCATCAAGAGTTCGAAAATCAAGCAAGTCGCCACTGGCCGTTTCGGTGTGACCCCGGAATACCTGGTCAACGCTGAAGTGCTGCAGATCAAAGTCGCGCAAGGCGCCAAGCCGGGCGAGGGCGGGCAACTGCCGGGCGGCAAGGTCAACGGTCTGATCGCCAAGCTGCGTTATGCAGTGCCGGGCGTGACCCTGATTTCGCCACCGCCGCACCATGACATCTATTCGATCGAAGACTTGTCGCAGCTGATCTTTGACCTGAAACAGGTCAACCCGCAGGCACTGGTTTCGGTGAAACTGGTTGCGGAGGCGGGCGTCGGCACCATCGCCGCCGGTGTGGCCAAGGCCTATGCGGACTTGATCACCATCTCCGGTTATGACGGTGGTACCGGTGCGTCGCCGCTGACCTCGATCAAATACGCCGGTGCGCCGTGGGAACTGGGCCTGGCTGAAACCCACCAAACCCTGCGCGGCAACGACCTGCGCGGCAAAGTCCGGGTACAGACCGATGGCGGCCTGAAAACCGGCCTCGACGTGATCAAGGCGGCGATCCTCGGTGCCGAAAGCTTCGGCTTCGGCACCGCGCCAATGATCGCGCTGGGCTGCAAATACTTGCGCATCTGCCACCTGAACAACTGCGCCACCGGCGTCGCGACTCAGAACGAGAAGCTGCGCAAGGATCACTACATCGGCACCGTCGACATGGTGGTGAATTTCTTCACCTACGTCGCCGAAGAAACCCGTGAGTGGCTGGCCAAGCTCGGCGTGCGTTCCCTCGAAGAGCTGATCGGTCGTACCGATCTGCTGGAAATCCTCGAGGGCCAGACCGCCAAGCAAAACCATCTGGACCTGACGCCGCTGTTGGGCAGCGATCACATCCCGGCGGACAAGCCACAGTTCTGCGGTGTTGAGCGCAACCCGCCGTTCGACCAAGGCCTGCTGGCCGAGAAAATGGTCGAGATGGCGTCGTCGGCGATCAACGACCTCAGCGGCGCCGAGTTCGATCTGAATATCTGCAACTGCGACCGTTCGATCGGCGCACGGATCTCCGGCGAAATCGCGCGCAAGCACGGCAACCAGGGCATGGCGAAAGCGCCGATCACGTTCCGCTTCAAAGGCACCGCCGGGCAGAGCTTCGGCGTGTGGAACGCCGGCGGTCTGAACATGTACCTGGAAGGCGACGCCAACGACTACGTCGGCAAGGGCATGACCGGCGGCAAGCTGGTGATCGTTCCGCCGAAGGGCAGCGTCTACAAGACTCAGGAAAGCGCCATCATCGGCAACACCTGCCTGTACGGCGCCACTGGCGGCAAGCTGTTCGCCGCTGGCACCGCTGGCGAGCGTTTCGCTGTGCGTAACTCCGGTGCCCATACCGTCGTGGAAGGCACTGGCGATCACTGCTGCGAATACATGACCGGTGGTTTTGTCTGCGTGCTGGGCAAGACCGGTTACAACTTCGGCTCAGGCATGACCGGTGGTTTCGCCTACGTGCTCGATCAGGACAACACCTTTGTTGACCGGGTCAACCACGAACTGGTGGAAATCCAGCGGATCAGCGGCGAGGCGATGGAAGCCTATCGCAGCCACCTGCAGAACGTGCTGAACGAGTACGTCGCGGAAACCGACAGCGAGTGGGGTCGTGAACTCGCCGAGAACCTCGATGATTACTTGCGTCGTTTCTGGTTGGTCAAGCCGAAGGCTGCCAATTTGAAATCGTTGCTTTCCAGCACTCGTGCCAACCCGCAGTGATATGCGCCTGAAGAGTTTGATGAGGTTTTAACAATGGCTGAACGTCTGAATAACGACTTCCAGTTCATCGATGTCGGGCGCAAGGATCCGAAGAAGAAACTGTTGCGTCAACGCAAGAAAGAGTTCGTCGAGATCTACGAACCGTTCAAACCCCAGCAGTCGGCCGATCAGGCTCACCGCTGCCTGGGCTGCGGCAACCCGTATTGCGAATGGAAGTGCCCGGTGCACAACTTCATTCCCAACTGGTTGAAACTGGTCGCCGAGGGCAACATCCTCCAGGCCGCCGAGCTGTCGCACCAGACCAACACCCTGCCGGAAGTCTGCGGCAGGGTGTGTCCCCAGGACCGTCTGTGCGAGGGTGCCTGCACCCTCAACGACGGTTTCGGTGCGGTGACCATCGGTTCGGTCGAGAAGTACATCACCGACACCGCGTTCGCCATGGGCTGGCGTCCGGACATGTCCAAGGTCAAACCGACCGGCAAGCGTGTCGCGATCATTGGCGCCGGCCCGGCGGGTCTGGGTTGTGCCGACGTGCTGGTGCGCGGCGGCGTGACCCCGGTGGTGTTCGACAAGAACCCGGAAATCGGCGGCTTGCTGACCTTCGGCATCCCCGAGTTCAAACTGGAAAAGACCGTGCTGAGCAATCGTCGCGAAGTCTTCACCGGCATGGGCATCGAGTTCCGTCTCAACACCGAAGTCGGCAAAGACGTGACCATGGAACAACTGCTCGCCGAGTACGATGCGGTGTTCATGGGCATGGGGACTTACACCTACATGAAGGGCGGCTTTGCCGGTGAGGATCTGCCGGGCGTTTACGACGCGCTGGACTTCCTGATCGCCAACGTCAACCGCAACCTGGGCTTTGAAAAGTCGCCGGAAGATTTCGTCGACATGAAAGGCAAGAAAGTTGTAGTGCTGGGTGGCGGCGACACGGCGATGGACTGCAACCGCACCTCGATTCGCCAGGGCGCCAAGTCGGTGACCTGTGCTTACCGTCGTGACGAAGCGAACATGCCTGGTTCGCGCAAAGAGGTGAAGAACGCCAAGGAAGAAGGGGTGAAATTCCTCTACAACCGTCAGCCGATCGCCATCGTCGGTGAAGACAAGGTCGAAGGCGTCAAAGTGGTCGAGACCCGTCTCGGCGAACCGGACGCCCGTGGCCGTCGCAGCCCCGAGCCGATTCCCGGTTCCGAAGAAATCATCCCGGCCGACGCCGTGGTCATCGCGTTCGGTTTCCGCCCGAGCCCGGCGCCGTGGTTCGAGCAGTTCGAGATCCAGACCGACAGCCAGGGCCGCGTTGTTGCGCCTGAGCAAGGTCAGTACAAGCACCAGACCAGCAACCCGAAAATCTTCGCGGGTGGCGACATGGTGCGCGGTTCCGACCTGGTGGTGACGGCGATCTTCGAAGGGCGTAATGCGGCTGAAGGGATCCTCGATTACCTGGGCGTCTGATTACATTTCAATCTGAAATGCGATCAAAAATGTGGGAGCGGGCTTGCTCGCGAATGCGGTGTATCAGTCACCCGATGTGTCGACTGACCCACCACTTTCGCGAGCAAGCCCGCTCCCACACTGGTTTCTGCGTGTTCAAGACAACGCGACAAATTGACCCGATAGACAAAAGGCTGACCCACATCCGTGCCTTTTGCCTCGCGCTCTGAGAAAATGCCCGCACTTTTTTTCCGGATGCCGACATGACTGCCCTGAAGAACGACCGCTTCCTCCGCGCCCTGCTCAAGCAACCCGTTGACGTCACCCCAGTGTGGATGATGCGCCAGGCCGGTCGCTACCTGCCGGAATACCGCGCCAGCCGGGCCCACGCCGGCGACTTCATGAGCCTGTGCATGAATCCGGAATTCGCCTGCGAAGTCACCCTGCAACCCCTCGACCGCTATCCGCAACTGGACGCGGCGATCCTGTTTTCCGACATCCTCACCATTCCCGATGCCATGGGCCAAGGTCTGTACTTTGAGACAGGTGAAGGTCCGCGTTTCAAAAAAGTCGTCAGCACAATGGCTGATATCGAAGCCCTGCCGATCCCTGATCCACACAAGGATCTCGGCTACGTCATGGACGCAGTCAGCACTATCCGTCGCGAACTCAACGGTCGTGTGCCGCTGATCGGTTTCTCCGGCAGCCCATGGACGCTGGCGACCTACATGGTCGAAGGCGGTTCGTCGAAAGACTTCCGCAAGACCAAAGCGATGCTCTACGACAACCCGCAAGCCATGCACCTGCTGCTGGATAAACTGGCGCAATCGGTGACGTCGTACCTCAACGGCCAGATCCAGGCCGGTGCGCAAGCAGTACAGATTTTCGACACTTGGGGCGGTAACCTGTCGGCGGCGGCGTATCAGGAATTCTCGCTGGCCTACATGAAGAAAATCGTCAGCGGCCTGATCCGCGAGCACGACGGCCGCAAAGTGCCAGTGATCCTCTTCACCAAGAACGGCGGCCTGTGGCTGGAAAGCATCGCCGAGGCTGGTGCCGACGCACTGGGCCTGGACTGGACCTGCGACATCGGCAACGCCCGCGCCCGTGTCGGCGACAAGGTCGCGCTGCAAGGCAACATGGACCCGACCGTGCTCTACGCCAAACCGGAAGCGATCCGCACCGAAGTCGGGCGCATCCTGGCCAGCTACGGCAAGGGCAGCGGCCACGTGTTCAACCTCGGCCATGGCATCACGCCTGAGGTTGATCCGGAACACGCCGGCGCATTCCTTCGCGCGGTGCATGAGCTGTCGGCGCAGTATCACGAGTGATCGAAGCCCAATAAAAAACGCCCGGCTAACTGTCGGGCGTTTTTGTTTCCACGATCCAACGTCGGATATAGATCACCTGTGGGAGGGGGCTTGCTCCCGAAAGCGGTGGTTCAGCAACATCTTCCCCGACTGACCTATCGCATTCGGGAGCAAGCTCCCTTCCACAAGGTTTCGTGTCAGGCTTTGGCTCCGCCGAGAGGCGGCAACTTCGCCAGCTTCAACGCCACCAGCAACGCAATCAGCAACAACGCGCCGATAAACAGGCCAATCCCGTTCCACCCGCCCAAATGCCAGAACACCCCGCCCGCCGTCCCGGCAATGCTCGACCCGGCGTAATAACTGAACAGATACAGCGACGACGCCTGGCCCTTGGCAGTTAGCGCGCGCCGACCGATCCAGCTGCTCGCCACCGAGTGCGCGGCAAAGAAGCCGAAGGTGAACACCAGCATGCCGACGATCACCAGCAACAACGAGGTGAACATCGTCAGTGCCAGCCCGGCGAACATCAGCGCAATCGTCGCCCAGAGCACTTTGCGCCGCCCGAGTTTATCCGCCAGTGAACCGATTTTCGCCGAGCTGTAGATCCCCGACAGGTACACCACCGAGAGCAAGCCGACATACACCTGATCAAGGTTGTACGGCGCCGTCAGCAAGCGGTAGCCGATGTAGTTGAACAGCGTGACAAACGCGCCCATCAACACAAACGCTTCGAGAAACAGCAACGGCAGGCCGGCGTCGCGAAAGTGCAGGGTGAAGCCCTCAAGCAGACTGCGCGGGTGTAGCGAGCGGGCGCGGAAGTTGCGCGACTCCGGGAGGATCTTCCAGAACACCGCCGCAGCGATAAGCGCCAGTCCACCGATCACCAGCATCGCCGTGTGCCAGCTGACGAAGTCGATCAGCACCCCGGTGATCAAGCGTCCGCTCATCCCGCCAATCGCGTTGCCGCCGATGTACAAGCCCATCGCCAGACCGATGTGCTGTGGATGAATTTCTTCGCTGAGATAGGTCATCGCGACCGCTGCCAGGCCGCTCAACGACAAGCCGATCAGCGCGCGCATGATCAGCACGCCGTGCCAGCTCGGCATCATCGAACTGGCGAGGGTGCACAGCGCGGCGGCAAACAGTGCCGTCACCATCACCGGTTTGCGCCCGATGCGATCGGAAATCGGCCCGGTGATCAACAGACCGAAGGCCAGCATGCCGGTTGCCACTGACAGAATGAGGCTGCTCTGCGCCGCATTGATCCCGTATTCGTGGGACAGCAACGGCATCATCGGCTGCACGCAATAGAGCAGCGCGAAGGTGGCGAACCCACCGCAGAACAGCGCCAGTACCGTGCGCATAAACGCCGGGGTGCCTTTTTCAATGTAGATATCTTGCAGCTCGGCGATTGCGTCGTCGGCAGCGGGTGGGACTTCGTGGGCAAGGGGCGCGACAGCAGTTTTCACTTCAGACCTCGGAAAGCACAGCCGGGCAGGCAATGAAAAAATCATATAGCTGGCTAATGTTTCTATCCAATATATTGTTCGACCTGTTTGATAGCTTTAACGACTTATTGAGGTTTGCATGGAATTGCGTCATTTGCGCTACTTCATCGCCGTCGCCGAAGAACTGCATTTCGGCCGCGCCGCACAGGTGCTGGGCATCTCCCAACCACCGCTGAGCCAGCAGATTCAGGCGCTGGAGCAAGAAGTCGGCGCGCGTCTGTTTGAAAGAACCAATCGTCGGGTTGAACTCAGCGAGGCCGGTCGCTTGTTTCTGCAAGAGGCGCGGCTGGTGCTGGCCCAAGTCGATAAAGCGGCGGATGTTGCGCGTCGGGCGCAGTTGGGCGAACTGGGGGAGTTGAAGATTGGCTTCACCTCGTCGGCGCCGTTCAATTCGACGATTCCTCAGGCGATCTTTTCCTTTCGCCAGCGCTTCCCGGCGGTACATCTGAACCTGCGCGAGATGAGCAGCACGATGGTTGCCGATGCCTTGGTCGATCAGTCAATCGAAGTCGGCATCATGCGCCCGCTGGGCTTGCCGGATTCGCTAAGCGTCGTGGAGTTGATGCGGGAGCCGTTGGTGGCGGTGCTCAGTTCGAAACATCCTTTGGCCCAGGGCAGCGAGGAAGGTCTGTTTCTCTCGGCGCTGGCGCTTGAGCCCTTCGTGTTTTTCCCGCGCAGCTATGGCAGCGGTCTCTATGCGCAATTGCTGAGCCTGGCCCGTGACGCTGGCTTCAGCCCACACTTTGCCCAAGAGGCCGGCGAGGCAATGACCATCATCGGTCTGGTGGCGGCAGGTCTGGGGGTGTCGGTGCTGCCGGCGTCCTATCAGCGCATGCGCATCGACGGCGTGGTCTATCGCCCGCTGCTCGATCCCGAGGCAATTTCGGCGGTGTGGCTGGTGCAGCGCAAGGATCAGAAATCGCCGATGGCCAAGGCGTTTGTCGAACTGCTCACGCGCAAAGTTGAGCCTCTGACTGTGTGAAGGCCGCTGGCGCTTTCGCGAGCAGGCTCGCTCCCACATTTGATTTCGGGTGAAAACAGAAATTGTGTATGGCCCCTATCCCATGTGGGAGCGAGCCTGCTCGCGAAGAGGCCAGAAGCAACACCCCAGACATTCAGTTGCCACTAAGGCAACCGCACCAAATCCCCCCTCAACGCCACCCGCGTGACAAAAATCCCCGCCCGGCACTCGTACGTATTCAAATCCTTGCGCACCCGTTGGTCGTAGTAACTGACAATATTGACCACTGCATTCGCCCCGACCCGCTTGGCATCGGCCTGCAACTTGATCAGGTTCGACTGCAACACCCACTCGCAGGATCGCTGGTCGCTCTTGTTGAAACCATTGGTTTTCAGGTCGCTGATCACACCGCGGCGCAACAACTGCTGAGTGCCCTGCGGCCCGTTACCGATCAGGTAAAACTTCAAGCTGCCATCGAGTCGCCCGGCACGAATCGCGTCCGACAGCACGGTTTCGAAAGGCATGTACATCAGGTTCGTGGCGTGGCTGGCGCTGGGCAATAACGAGAAAAACGCAGAGGCGATCAGGGCTTTCACTTGCATGGTCATCTCCTTTGACAATGAAAGAGAACCGCGAATGCAGGTATTACGTTGTGGCCTGCTTAAGCGAGTGTAGATGCTGCAAGGGAGTAAGAGGTGTGCAGAGAGCTACATTTCCCGTAACGGATCTGTCTTAGGGGAACGCTCTATTTTTGCGCAGAATCGCTTCTTTTTCAGTGAGTGCCACGGATGCCACTTCGTTACCAGCCCAAGGAGGGCAGCGTGCTTATTTGCGATTTCAGAGGTTATGAAGTGCCTGAAATGGTCAAGGTGAGACCAGTCGTCGTGCTACGTAGACACCGCAGCAATAGTCTATTGGTAACTGTCGTGCCCTTGAGCACTACAGCACCTGATTGTCTGCTTGATCACCATCTTGAACTGGCGAGTCATCTACACGGCGCCAATCCGAAATGTTGGGCCAAATGTGACATGGTGGCTACGGTCAGCCTTTCACGGCTCGACCGAATTAAAAGTCGAGATCGTACAGGTAGGCGCGTCTATCTGATTTCACATCTCGCAATAGAAGAGTTTTACGCCATCAAAGCCGCAGTGAAAAAGGCATTGGGACTGTGATGGCTCTGAATATGGCACCGAAAGGCGAACTGCCAGCCGTTGTCTGCCGGTGTATTTCAAGCAATACTGCCTGCGTTCCCGAAAGGGGCTTGTGAGACTCTGAGGATCCTGGGCAACCAGCCATCGCAGAGCCAGGCAGGTAACCGGTCATGACAAGCCAACCTGTCTGTGAAAGGGCGCCGAATGGCGCCCTTTGTCGTTTCTACTGCCCTATCAATCAACGTGCGCCAAATCACCACGCAACGCCACGCTCGACACCACCAGCCCGGCCCGGCACTGGAATTTTTCGGTGTCTTTGTACAGGTCGCGCTGGTCGACGCTGGCGATGTTGATCACGGCGTTGGCGTCGGCCTTCTTCGCGGCGTCCTGCAGTGTCGCCAGGGCTGATTGCAGGGCCCAGAAGCAGGCGTCTTCGTCGGATTTGTTCGAACCGTTGGTCTTGCGGCTGCTGCTCACGGTATCGAGTTTGCGCACCTGTTTTGGCAGGGTTTCGCCCGCCAGATAGAACTTCACGCTGCCGTCGAGCAGGCCGGCGTCGGTGGCGCGTTTGACGCCCTCGCGAAAGCTCAGGTAAGTCGGTTCGTCGGCGCCCTGTTTGATGATGCCAAGGTTGTTCACGTACTCGATGTCCGGGTTGATCGACAGCTCTTTCAGCACGTTGTCGCGCAGGCGGTTGACCCAGCGGTTGTAGTTGCCGTGGATTTTGCCGTCCTTGGCGTTGAGGCCGTAGCTGCTGCGGTAGTCGATTTCGAACGAGGTCGGGGTGAACGGAATATCGACTTCGGCGTGATGGCGACCGCGGACGGTGATGGCGGCCTTGATCATGCCCGGACGCACCGATTGCACGACCCATTGACGGTCGTTCAGTGCGGTGACGATCGCGCGGCTCATCTGTTGCTGGGTGAAGCCCAGGTTCGGCGAGAACTCTTCCTTGGCGTTATACACCGGTTTGCTGGTGCATCCGCCGAGTACAAAGGCCAGGGCCAGCAGGGCGGCGATGCGGTAAAACTGGGTCATTCCCTTCACTCCAAATGTCTTGCGGTCAGTGCCAGCGGCGGAAAATCAACGAGGTGTTGACGCCACCAAAAGCGAAATTGTTGTTCATCACGTAGTCGTGATGCATCTGGCGGAATTCGCCGCGCAGGTAGTCGAGCTTGCCGCAGTGCGGGTCGACCTCGTCGAGGTTGAACGTGTGCACGTACTCGTCGCGATTTAGCATCTCGATGCTGAACCATGACTCCAGCGCGCCGCAGGCTCCCAGCGTGTGGCCAAGGAAGCTTTTCTGCGAACTGATCGGCATGCGTTCACCGAACAGACTGCTGGTAGCCAGTGTTTCGGCAATGTCGCCCTGTTCTGTAGCCGTGCCGTGGCCATTGACATAACCGATGGCCTCCGGCGCCAGCCCGGCGTCTTCCAGCGCCAGCTCCATGGCGCGACGCATGGTCAGCTGTTCCGGGCGGGTGGTGTGCTGGCCATCGGCGTTGCTGCCGAAACCGACGATTTCGGCGTGGATATGCGCGCCACGGGCGAGGGCGTGTTCAAGCTCCTCAAGAACCAGCATGCCGCCACCTTCGCCAATGACCAGGCCGTCGCGGCCCTTGTCGTACGGGCGTGGGCTGGTCTGCGGTGCATCATTTTTCAAACTGGTAGCGTAGAGCGCGTCGAAGACCATGGCTTCGGTCGGGCACAGCTCTTCGGCGCCGCCGGCGAGCATCAACGGCAAGCGCCCGAACTTGATCGCCTCGTAGGCGTAGCCGATGCCCTGGCTGCCGCTGGTGCAGGCGCTGGACGTCGGAATCAGGCGCCCGGTGAGGCCGAAGAAGATGCTGATATTGGCAGCGGTGGTGTGCGGCATCATCCGCACGTACGAGTTGGCATTCAGCCCCTCGGCTACCGAGTTGAGCAGCATATTGCCGAAGGCTTTGATTTCGTCAGTGCTGCCAGTGGACGAGCCGCAAGCAACGCCCATGCGCCCGTCCTTGATCGACTCGTCACCGAGCAGGCCAGCGTCGGCCAGGGCTTGTTCCGCCGCGCCGACCGCCAGTCGCGACACCCGGCCCATGCTGCGCAGTTGCTTGCGCGTCCAGTGTGCCGGTACCACGAAGTCATCGATCGGCCCGGCCAGGCGCGTGTTGAGTTCGCTGAAGCGGTCCCACTCGTCCATCCGGCGAATGCCACTGCGATTGGCCGCAAAGTTGCTGGCGATGGTTGCCCAGTCGCTGCCCAGCGAGGTGATGCCGGCCATGCCGGTGACGACGACGCGCTTCATCAGCACAGGCCTCCGTTGACCGCCAGGACCTGGCGGGTGATGTACGAGGCTTCCGCCGACATCAGGAAATTCACCGCGGCGGCCACTTCTTCAGGGCTGCCCATGCGTTGCGCGGGGATCATTTTCATCAGTTCTTCCACCGGCACGTTTTCGTCGAGCATGGCCGTGTCGATCAGCCCCGGCGCGACGCAGTTAACCGTGATTTTGCGCTTGCCCAGCTCGATCGCCAACGCTTTCGCCGCGCCGATCACGCCGGCCTTCGATGCGCTGTAATTGACCTGGCCGCGATTGCCGATCAGCCCGGACACGGAGGTGATGCAGACGATGCGCCCGGCGGCGCGACGGCGGATCATCGGCATGATCAGCGGATGCAAAACGTTGTAGAAACCGTCAAGGTTGGTGCGCAGGACAACGTCCCAATCGTCATCGCTCAACGCCGGAAATGCACCATCGCGGGTCAGCCCGGCGTTGAGCACCACGCCGTAATAGGCGCCATGATTTTCGACATCGGCTTCGAGAATGCTTTTGCAGGTTTCACGGTCGGCGACATCGAATTGCAGAACGCGCGCCTTACGTCCCAACGCTTCGATTTCAGCCTGCACCGCCTGGGCTTCGCTCATGCCACTGCGGCAATGCAGGACGATGTCGTGCCCGGCTTGCGCCAGACGCAGGGCAGTGGCGCGGCCGATGCCACGGCTGGAGCCGGTGACCAGTACGGATTCAGTCATCGTTCGACTCCTTGGTTTGTTGCAGATATTGGTTGGCTTCGGGCGGACGGAACACGTTCAGCCGGGCGCTGGCATGAATGCCGTCGCCGTTGATATGGCATTCGAAAACGCCCATGCCGTTGTCGTCCTCCAGCGAGCGCAGGCCATGAATGGTCAACTCGCTGCCTGGCGGAAACGCCTCGACATTGCACTCGAATTTGCGCGTGCCGAGCAGGAAACCCAGTTCGACCGGGTTGCCCTTTTGTCGCGCATGGCAACCGGCGAAGGCGGCGACGCTTTGCGCCATCAGCTCGACCCCGACCCACGCCGGCAGGCTGCCGTCGGGCAGGTTGAACAGACCCTCGGCTTTGACGGTGAGAGTTGTGCAGATTTGCTCGTCATCGAAACTGAGGACCTTGTCGATGAGAATCATGTCGCCCGCATGGGGCAGCAGTTCGGCGAGCGGCCAGGCAATCATGGGGCGTCTCCGATAATCAGGCTGACGTTGTTGCCGCCGAAGGCAAACGAGTTGCTCATCAGGTAGCGCGGTGCAATGGACGTCAGGCGGTCGCGGGCGGTCACCCACTTGAGCGCCGGCAGTTGGCTGTCGGCGTGTCCGTCCCAGACGTGTGGCGGCAAGGCGTCAGTGGGGTTGGCGGCGCTCAGGCTCAGCCAGCAGAACGCCGCTTCCAGCGCACCGGCCGCGCCGAGGGTATGGCCGGTCATCGGTTTGGTCGACGAACAGGCCACGCCTTCGGGGAACAGCGTGGCAACCGCCAGGCTTTCCATGGCGTCGTTGTGTTGGGTGGCGGTGCCGTGCAGGTTCAGGTAATGAATTTGCGCTGCTTGCAACTGGGCGCGGCTCAGGGCTTTCTGCATCGCTTGCAGCGCGCCGCGCCCACTCGGCTCCGGCGCGGAAATATGGTGCGCATCGGAACTGGCGCCGGCACCGAGCAAGGCGATGGCCGGGCCGTCGCCCGGCTGCCGGCTCATCACGAACAACACGGCGGCCTCGCCGATGTTGATGCCGTTGCGATTGGCCGAGAACGGATTGCAGCGCTCGTCGCAGACTGCTTCCAGCGCAGAGAAACCATTGAGGGTCAGCTTGCACAGACTGTCGACACCGCCGCACAGCACCGCGTCGCACAGGCCCAGATCAAGCAGGCGTTGCGCGCTCATCAGCGCCCGGGCGCTGGACGTGCAGGCGGTGGAAATTACGTAGGCCGGGCCGCTCAGTTGCAGCCAGTCTGCGAGGAAATTCGCCGGAGCGCCGAGTTCCTGCTGGCGGTAATCGTATTGCGCGGGAAATTGCTGTTCGCGAATGTAATGCGCCAGACCGCGGCTGGCCTCGTCGATGCCGGAAGTGCTGGTGCCCAGCACCACACCGATGCGCTCAGGTCCGTAGGTCTGGATCGCGCGGTCGATGTCGTCACGGATCTGCAGCGCGGCCTCCAGCAGCAGTTGATTGTTGCGGCTGCTTTGGTCGGCCAGTTGCGCAGGGATCGGCGCCAGATCGCCGCGCACGGCGGCCACCGGCAACGTCCGTTCGGCCACCCAGCCGGACTCGCGGCGCATCCCCGAGCAGTCGCCGGCGAACAGGTTGCGTGCGACTTCAGACTTGTCGCGGCCCAGCGCGCAGATCACGCCGAGGGCATTCAGGTAAGCGGTCATGGCGTCGATTCACCTAACTGGGAAACGCGATAATGCGGGCCTTCGGGCAGGATCAATTGAAAACTCAACGATTGTGCATAACGGACGTCCCAGCGCGCAGGCAAGGAGCGATGTTCGGCCTGTCGTTGCGCGTCAGGATAGTTGCGCAGCAGCTCGGCGGACGGCGTCAGGGCGAACAGCAACGCCGCAAACAGCTCGCGCGCTTCCTCATTGGGCGGCAGCAAGCCATCGGCCTGCCAGTGTCCATCGATCAACTGCTGACGCGCCTGGGGAATGCCCAGCGGGTCCATCATCGACCAGCGAATACCGGCACCTTCACGCTGGATCACCAGCAGCCAGTCCTGGCGCTGTCCGGCTTGCTCGCGTTCGATGTGCAGTTGCAGCGGCAGGGGCAGTGTTGGTTCGGCCGCTGGCAGCGGTGGCTGGCCGGCGCAGGCGCTGAGCAAAAGAGCGCAGAACACCATCATCAGCCATGCCACAACCCTTGTAGGAGTGAGCCTGCTCGCGATAGCGGTCATGCATTCAAAATAGTCATTGGCTGACCCACCGCTATCGCGAGCAGGCTCACTCCTACAGGTTATGCGTTGCATCAGATAGCACCCGCAAGCGGCTTGCGCGCCACGACATTCACCAGGGTTTCCTCGCGCTGGCCAAACGGTTTCGGCTTGCACAACCCGAACCGCTCCAGCAAGCCAAAATCCGTCGACCGACTCCACCACAAATACGGGTACGAGACATTGCCCTCGTCAAATTCAAAACCCTGCTCGCGAATCATCTCTAGATACTCAGCGGCGCTCTTCTGCACCTGCATCGGATGGCGGAACAGCCAGCGAATCACCCAGGTATCAATGTAAGCCTCGGTGGATTCGGCGAACAGCAGATAACCGCCGGGCTTGAGCACCCGATAAAACTCGGCCAGCGCCTTTTCCTGCTCCACCAGATGGTGAAAGGTCTGGTGACAGAACAACAGGTCGACACTGGCGTCCGCGACCTTGAGCGTCGCGCAGTCGCTGCCGATCAGCTCGACGTCCAGGCCCAGACGCGCGGCTTCCTCGGCGCTCAGCGCCAGGCTGTGCGGGTCGGCGTCGATGCCGATCAGCCGCTGCGGGGCGAAGGTCTGGCGCAAATGGCCGAACGACTTGCCCTGGCCGCAGCCGGCGTCCAGCAGCACGGGGTGTTCCGGCAACGCTGCGCTGAACAGCCCGCACAAATCGTTGATCGCCACGCGCAACACATGGTGCTGCCAGGTGTGGCTGCGCAGGAACCAGAAACCGAAGCGGGTTTCTTCGACGTAGCTGTCGCTCAAGTAGTTCATGGGGCGTCCTTTGCACAGAGTTCGGAAATCATTTTCAAACGGCGACGGGCTTCGCTGACAAACGGGTTGCGTTCGTCCCAGGCGTAGCCAGCGAGGATCGAGCAGATCATCCGACGAATCTGTTCCTGACTGTCCTCGAAAAAGATCACGTCCTGGAACGTACCGGCGTACCAGCCTTCGACGTAACAGCGGAAGGTGTCGACGCCGCGTTTCAGCGGCTCGGCAAACTCGCGTTGCCAGTCGACGGTCTCACCTTGCAGCTGTCGATGCAGCACCGCCGCCGCCATGCTCGCCGAACGCATGGCGATGGTCACCCCGGAGGAGAACACCGGGTCGAGGAATTCTGCCGCGTTGCCCAGCAGCGCAAAGCCCGGACCGTGAAGGGTCTTGACGTTGGCCGCGTAGCCGCCGAGGGTGCGCGCCGGTATGTCCCAGACCGCGTTGTTCAGCACCTTGGCGAGGCTCGGGGTCTCGGCGATGAAACTGCGCAGGCAGGCGTCCAGATCGCTGTCGCGGCCATTGAAGTGCTCGGCGGCCGCCACTACACCCACCGAGCAACGCCCGTTGCTGAACGGGATCGTCCAGAACCAGATATCGCGGTGCAGCGGGTGGGTGGTCACGAGGATTTTATCGCGGTCGAACGCCGGGTGGTCGATGTGATCCTCGACATGGGTGAATACGGCCTGGCGCACCGGGAAATTCGACGGCGCTTCAAGATCAAGCAGGCGCGACAACACGCGGCCGTAACCGCTGGCATCGAGGACGAATTCGGCTTCGACGCGGTAGGCGCTGCCGTCTTCGCGGCGCACATCGAGCTGCGGTTGCGCCCGGTCGAAATCGACGCTGACAATTGCATCGCCATAGCGAATTTCCGCGCCCTGCAGCGCTGCCTGATCGGCCAGCAGTTTGTCGAAATCAGCGCGTTGCACCTGGAAGGTGGTCGGTTTGCCATTGGTGAAGGTTTCGCTGAAATCAAACGCGCTGTAGCGCTCGCCCCAAGCGAACGCAGCGCCGGTCTTGCGCTGGAATCCGGCGGCATTGACGGCCTCGAGCATGCCGGCTTCTTCGACAAAATCCAGGCAATGGCTGAGCAGGCTCTCGCCAATGGAAAAGCGTGGAAAATGCTGGCGCTCGATCACCAGCACATCGTGGCCTTTGCGCTTGAGCAAGGCGGCGGCGATAGCGCCGGAAGGGCCGGCGCCGATGATCACGACCTGACGGGATTCCATTTCAACGATTGGCACGTGAGCTCCGGGGCAGAGGATGAGGCAGGTTCAGGGGCGCGCGATGCAGGCCGATCAGCGCCGGCAGCAGCGTTGCGATCAGGCCCATCAGCATCAGCGCGAAGTACAGCGCCGGGGTGATGAGCTGTTGCTGCAGCAGCAGATTGAGAAAGACGATTTCGCTCAGGCCGCGAATGTTCAGCAAGACGCTTTCACGCCAACGGCTGGCGCCGGCGAACGAGGCGCCAGCCCAGCCGAGGCCGAGCCAGTTGCCCAGCAGTTTACTGGCAATCGGCAACAGCAGCAGCGCCGCCCATTGCCCGGCGTCGAGACTGGCGAGAGCACTGTGCACGTCGATCTGGACGATGCCGAAGGTGAGGATCAACGGAATGGCGATCCAGGTCTGCAAACGGCTCATCCAGCGGGCGGGCAGCGGCAGCACCAGCGGCACCTTGAGTACCGCCATGCACAGCAGATAGCCGATGCCGAAAATCAGTGCATTGAGTTTGTAATGCTCGGCCATCACCAGCAGCGCGAAGAACGCGAGGCTGTAGGTCAGCGGACGGCGCATCTGAAGCAGGCGCAACAGCAGCGGCACGCCCGCCATGCCCAGGGGCAGCAACAGACTGCTCAGGTGCAGACTGCCCTGGGCCAGGCCGAACAGGGTCCAGCAGGTCAGGTCGATGAGAATCGCGGTCTGCACCAGGCGCCGGGTAGCGGCGGGCGGGTAATCGATGTGGCGCAAATACAGGTACAACACCGGAATCGCGGTAATCGCGAACACCAGTCCGATTGCCAGCGCGTTGAGCCACGGCTGCGTCGGCAGCAGCCAGGACGCCACGGCCAACCCGCAAGCGAACGGCACGGCGAAACTCGGTACAGCGATTTTTACGCTCTGACGGTCGAGGCGCAGGTCGATGACGTCGCTGAGAATGTGCCCGAGCAGCAAGGCGAAGCTCAGGCTGTAGAGGTTTTTCAGCCAGTGCGGCGCGATCAGTTGCGCGCCGCTGAGCTGCCAGCCCGGCTCGATCCAGAAGTACATCAGCAACGGCAAACCGAAGCTCGCCAGCAGCAACTGACTGACGATCGGAATCAGGCCGAAATGACGGCCGACACGGGTCGCCAGCGCAAACAGCGCCAGGGCCAGTAACCAGAAGCCGAAGACCATCATGATTTTGCCTGCGCGGCAGGTGCATGGCGCCCGGCCCACGGCGCGAGCATGAAGCTGAAGGCCAGACCGAGGCTCACCGACAGACCGAAGTTGCTCACCGCCGGCGTGCTGGACACCGCCAGCAGGCCGAACGACAGCCAAGTCGTCACTGCCGCGAGCAATGTACCGAGCAGACTTACCGCCGCGCCACCGACCTGCTCGCGCATGAGGATCGCGTAATCGACGCTGATCGCCGTCACCAGCAGCAGGCCGAACAGGCTGAACAGGGTCAGCGGCTGACCGAGCCAGCCAAGGCTGGCCAGACTGCACAGCGCCGCCAGCAGCGGCAGGGCGACGATGCGCAGCGCGCCGGTCAGGCCGAACGGCAGAATCAGCACCAGCACGATCAACCCGCAGGAGGCGAGTTTCAGTTCGGCGGCGCTGATC
Organism: Pseudomonas sp. SWRI81; assembly: GCF_014268545.1. Lineage (NCBI taxonomy): Bacteria > Pseudomonadati > Pseudomonadota > Gammaproteobacteria > Pseudomonadales > Pseudomonadaceae > Pseudomonas > Pseudomonas sp. SWRI81. The sequence goes on along the minus strand of NZ_JABWQS010000008.1, from coordinate 93,043 downwards.
TGCGTAGCGGCGAACACCTTGTTCAGATCACCCAAGCGATCGACCAGCACGACCCCCGGCAAATCCAGCGCCTGCACCCGCAACAAAGATGGATTGTTCAAGCCCTGCAAACTGGTGATCGCCGCGACGCCGTCTTCAGTCGGGCCAAGCCATAGCGTGCGATAAGGCTCGCCGAGCGGGCCGGCCAGCGCTGCGTCGATGTCTTCGGCTGGCAGCGTTTGCAATTGCTGCAATTCGTTTTGCAAAGCCGACGCTGGCACGCCGAGGTCGAGCAGCGGTTGCCAGAACGATGGCAGCTTGTTCAGTGATTCGCGCACGTGCTGCTGCTGGCTTGGCGCGCTGACCAGTTGATCGAGGGCCAGAAAGCCTTGCAGCTTGTCGAGGTTGACCAGTTGTTGCAGCCGCTCGCTCAGCGCCGTCTGGCGCTCGAGCAATTGCTGCTGATCGGCGGCGCGGACGAGGAAGAACTGGCTGGTCGGCTGGTATCCGGTGATGCGCGCGATGGCCTGCGCTTCGTCGGTCAGGTGCTGCGGCGCGCCGACCCACTGGCGGATGTCGTTTTTGCTTTGCAATTGCATCAGGCCGCCGACGCAGAAGGCGATCAGCAGGGCCAGCAGCACGGGTGTGCGAATGCAACCGAGCAGCGCCTCACGCAGATGAATCAGGCGTTCGGCCAGGCGCAGCGGCCATTGCGCCGGACGCAGTTCGACATTTTTCAGCAACGCCGGCAGCAGGCAGACCGCCGACAGATAGGCGCCGAGCAAACCGGCGGCGGAGAACACCGCTATCTGCGTCAGTGCCGGGAACGGTGTCCAGGCCAACGCCAGATAACCGATGACGCTGGTGATCAGGCTCAGCGTCAGTCCCGGCAAGGTCAGGCGCAGGGCTGGCCAGCTGCGCCAAGGCTTGAGGCTCCAGCTCTTGGACAGGTAGTGCAGCGGGTAATCCACGGCCACGCCGATCAGACTCGAGCCGAGCACCAGCGTCATCACGTGCATATGGCCGAACAGCGCCACGCACGCCACCGCGCCAAACAGCATGCCCACCACTACCGGCACGAATGCCAGCAACACGCGCCAGCGACGAAACGCCAGCAGCAGCAACAGCAGAATGCCAGCCGTCGCGCCGCCGCCCACCCAGGTCATTTCTCGCGTGGCTTGTTGCTGGCCGTTGGCGGCGTACAGCAGGCCACTCGCGGCGAGCAACTGCACGTTGGCCTGCGCTACCTGTTCGCGACTGTGCTGGAGCAGATCCGCCACTTGCAGCGGCAGGTTCATGTCGAATGCGTTGCCCGTGGTGCGCGCGCGCAACAGCACCCAGTGCTTGCCGTCGGCTTCGGCGATCAATGCACCGCTGCCGATGTCCAGTTGCACCGCGCCGCGTTGCGGCTGGCTGTTCTGGATACGTCCGGTCAGGCCCAGCCAATCGTCCTGGCTTGGCACCAGAGTGAAGCCGCTGAACGGGTCAAACAGCGCCTGCACGCGTTGCTGAATGAAAACTTCGGGGTGTTCGCTGAGCAGTTGGCGATCATCCGCCGAGAGCATCGCCAAACGCCCTTGCAGCAGTTGCGTGCGCAAGGCTGGCAGGTCCGCTTGCAGGTTCCACTGCACGGACTCGAACAGACCGCTGGCCTGCCATTGCTCGCCCAGCGTTTGCGCCATGGTCAGCGCTTGCTGGCGATCGAGGTGGCCGATCAGCACCAGCATTTCGCGGTTGAGCGGCTCCTGCATGCGCTGTTCGGCGCGCAGTTCGAGGGCATCGGGATGGGTGCCGGGCACCAGCTCCATCAAGTTCGCCGACAGCGGCGCACCGTTGCGCCACTGCCAACCGGCCAGCGCGATGACCGCCAGCAGCAGGATCAGAAACAGCCAGGGCAGTTTGCGTTCACTCGGCAAAGTCATGTTGCTCCGCGTCGCTCAACGGTTGCTCGGCCGTGCTGTCCTGCAGGCGCAGCACGGTGCTGTCGCCTTGGGTTTCCAGCAATTCGATGGTTTGCACCAGCGTGCCGCCATCGATGTTGATCTGGTTGAACACTTGCTTGAGCAGCAGTGAGCGCGGCGTTAGCGTCAGTTTCCATTGCTGTGCCGTGCCGCTCAGGGTCAGCTCGAAATCCCGTTGCAGGCCACTGCTGTCACCTTGCAATACAGCGAGGAACAAACGGTTCTGCTCGGCACCGGCGCTCTTGTTCGGCAGCAGTTGCCAGCCGTTGTTGTCACGCCGGGCGATGCCTTTGCCGGTAATGCGGTAATCCTGTTGCAGTGGGGTTTTCAATAGCCACAACAGACCATGATTTTTCGCCAGGACAAAACGGCCCTTGCTGATCAGCGGTTGCGGCAGGGCGCGCAGGTGTTTCTCCTGAGTGAACTGGCCGTGGATCACGTCCGGTTTCGCCAGTTGCTCGCTGAGCTGTTGCAGGTCGAAGGCGTTGGCCCATGACGATATCGCCAGCAGCGCAAATACGCTCAGACCTTTAAGCAAAACATTCATCGCAGCATCCTTTCCACGGCATCGGTGAAGACTTTCGGTGAAGCCAGTTGCATCTCGCGATTGCTGACGTCGACAGCGACCTGCACCGAGCTGGCGCGGGTCAGGCGTTCGCCGGTGTCCAGGTCGGTGATCAGGTAGTTGATCTTCAGGCGGTTTTCCCACTCGACCAGGCTCGCGCGTACGTTTAACCGTTGACCGAACACCGCGCCGCGCACATAGCGCAATTGCAAGTCGATAATCGGCCAGGCGTAACCGGACTCGACCATGTGCGTGTAGTTGTGGCCGATCTTGTCGAGCAGCGCGCATCGCGCCACTTCCAGGTATTTGACGTAATGCCCGTGCCAGACCACGTGCATGGTGTCGACGTCAAAAAACGGCACGAGAATTTCCGTGTCAGCGTGCAATACCCCGGCGCTACGCATGCAGCCTCCAGTGTTGTGCGGCGATGCGTTGCAGGCACAGGCGCAGCTCGCCTTCCAGCGCACGGTCTTCGATGACCGGCGGGAAGTCTTTGCCGAGTTCTTCGTGCATCGTGGCCAGCGCTGGCGGCAGCGGGCGCGCATCGATGGCTTGAGCGCGCAGCCACACGCCCTGATTGGCGGCGAGCAAGGTGGCGGCGGCGACCTGTTCGGTCAGTTCCAGCACGCGAATCGCATCACGGGCGGCGATAGTGCCCATGCTCACCTTGTCCTGGTTGTGGCACTCGGTGGAACGCGAGAAGACGCTGGCCGGCATGGTGTTCTTCAGCGCTTCGGCGGTCCAGGCGCTGGTGCCGATCTGCACCGCTTTGAAACCGTGATTGATCATCGCCCGGTCCGCTGGGGCGCCGGACAGATTGCTCGGCAAGCCATGGTTGTAGCGCTCATCGACCAGCAGCGCCAGTTGCCGATCAAGCAGGTCGGCGACGTTGGCCACGAGGTTTTTCAGGCTGTCCATGGCGAAGGCGATGTGGCCGCCGTAGAAGTGCCCGCCGTGCAGCACGCGCTCGGCTTCGGCGTCGATGATCGGGTTGTCGTTGGCGCTATTCAGCTCGGTCTCGATGAACGCGCGCAGCCAGTTCAGGCTGTCGGCCAGCACGCCGAGTACATGCGGCGCGCAACGCAACGAGTAGCGGTCCTGCAAACGATGCAGCGGCGCGGTTGGCGCATCGATTGCCAGATCCTTGCGCAGCCACGCGGCCACTTGCATTTGCCCCGGATGCGGCTTGGCGGCGAACAGGCGCTCGTCGAAGTGCTCCGGATTGCCTTGCAGCGCCACCACGTTTAGCGCGGTGATGCGCGTGGCCAGGTGCAGCAGGTAATCGGCGCGGGCGAAAGCCAGGCAGGCGAGGCCGGTCATCACCGCCGTGCCGTTCATCAGCGCCAAGGCTTCTTTCGGGCGCAGTACCAGCGGCGTCCAGCCCAGTTCGCGATGCACGTCGACGGCCTGACGGCGTTCGCCACGGAACATCACTTCGCGTTCGCCGGACAGGGTCGCGGCAACGTAGGACAGCGGCGTCAGGTCGCCGCTGGCGCCAACCGAGCCTTCTTCGGGAATCAGCGGCAGAATGTCGTAGTCAAGGAACGCGTGCAGACGCTCGAGCAACTCGATCCGGACCCCCGACACGCCGTGGCACAGCGACTGCAAACGCGCCGCCAGCACCGCGCGGGTGGCTTGCGCGTCGAGCAGTTTGCCCAGGCCACAACCGTGGAAGGTGTAAAGGTGACGCGGCAGCGCTTCGACGTGATGCAGCGGTACCGCGACCACGCAGGAATCGCCATAACCGGTGGTGACGCCGTAGATCACGCCTTCCTTGTCCAGCAGCGAATCGAGAAAACGCGCGCCCTTGGCGATGCGCTCGCGGTAATCGGCGTCATCCTGCAACCGCACGGGGGCCTGACGGTTGGCCAGGGCCAGCACGTCTTCGATGCGCAATGGGCGTTCGCCGAAGGTTACCGGCTCATGGGTTGGCGTCGTCATCGGTCTTCCAGAAAGGGTAAAAGTTGAACCATTGCTGCGGGGCTTCGAGGCAATAGTGACTCAGGCGCTGCGCGTAGCGGGTGGCCCACTGATGAATGACCTGCTCGCGCTCGCGGCGAGTCCACGCCACCGCATCGGCGAACGGTTCGAGGGTCAGGCGATAATGGCCGTCGGGTTGTTTCAGGCACATCAGCAGATTGACCGGGCACTTGAGCAGCCCGGCCAGCAACCACGGACCTTGCGGAAACGGCGCCGGGTGGCCGAGAAAATCGACGGTCACGCTGCGCCCGCCGTGCAGCGGCACGCGGTCGCCGGCAATCGCCAGCCATTCGCCACGCTCCAGCCGTTCGTGCAGTTGCAGCATGATCACCGGGTCGAGTTCGCTGACCTGAATCAGGCGCAGATTGGTCGCCCCGGCTTCGCCCAGCAAACGGTTGAACTGCTCGGCATGCTTGGTGTGCACCAGCACGTTCATGGTGACTTTTTCGCCGATCTCCGCCAGCGCCCGGCACACTTCGAGATTGCCCAGATGCGCGCCGACCAGCAGTTGCCCGCGACTGCCGCGCAATTGCTTACGCAACAGCGCCGGGTCGATGATTTCAATCTGTTCGATGCGCAGCTTGCCGTTCCACACGTCGAGCTTGTCCAGCAGCGAATCGGCGAACGCCATGAACTGGCCGAACACCCGCCAATGACTCGGACGCAAATTGTCGCGATGACTCCAGTCCGCCAGCCGTTGCTGGTACTGCCAGGCACTGCGCCGGGCGATGCGCCCGAACAGGAAAAAATACAGGACGATGCCGTACAGCAACGGGCTGAGCAGGCGGCGGCCGAGGACTTTGGCGGCGAACGCGGTGAATTTCATCAGCAGGAAACTGCCGCGTTCCTCGCGGTCGGCCCAATGTTTGTTATCGGCGCCTTCGCTCATGGTTTTAACCGCCGCCAGAGGATCACCGGTAAACGCAGCAACATGCCGAAGAACAGTCGCGTGTGCATGCTGGAAATCAGCGCGTTGTCGTGCCACAGACGAAAGTGCGACACGCCGTCCAGCGGGTAATGCACGCGGGTGTGCAACCAGCGCATCGGCTGATTGCGCCAGGCCAGGCGCACGAGAATGTCCGAGTCGAAGTCCATGCGCTTGCCGACTTTCGCCGAGTCGATCACCGCCAGCGTCGGCGCCAGCGGGTAGACACGAAAACCACACATCGAATCACGGATCTGCAACGACAGGGTGTTGATCCACACCATCACATGGGTCAGATAGCGCGCGTACAGGCGACCCTTGGGCACGCTTTCGTCGAACCGCGGGTAGCCGCAGATCATCGCTTGCGGGTACGCGCGGGATGCTTCGACGAAGCGGGCGACATCCTGCAGATCGTGCTGGCCGTCGGCGTCGACCTGCAAGGCATGGCTGAAACCCAGTCGCGCGGCTTCGCGCAAACCGGTCATCACCGCGCCGCCCTTGCCTTGATTGACCGTAAGACGCACCAGAAAGACCTTGTCGCGTCCGGCGAGGGTGTCGAGTACCCGGGCGCAGGAAGGCTCGCTGGCGTCGTCCACCAGAATGCATGGCAGGCCTTGGGCGAGCAGGGCATCGACCACGGTGGTGATCGCGGTTTCGTGGTTGTAGACCGGGATCACGGCGCAAGGGTTATGCATGGAACACATCCCCTTTGTGGCGAGGGAGCTTGCTCCCGCTCGAGTGCGAAGCGCTCGCCTTCGATGGGCTGCCAAAAACGGGTGGGGCTGCTTCGCAACCCAGCGGGAGCAAGCTCCCTCGCCACAGGTTATGCATTGCCAACTCCTAGCAAAATCCGCCCGCTGGAACAGGTCGCCGTGTCGTTGCGATAAGCGAAATACAGTTTGCCGCGCGCCGGATCGAAGCGCAGGTGCAACTGGATTTCATCGCAGGGGCGCACCAGTTGCTGGAATTTCAACACTTCCATGCCGGCAAATGCGCCATCGAGCTTCAGCAATTGCCGGCCCAGGTTCAGCGCCCATTCCACCTGCACGACCCCGGGTAATACCGGCGCCTTGGGAAAGTGGCCGCTGAAATAGGCCAGGTCCGGCGGCACGCTCAATTGCAGGCTCCACTCGCCCTCGGTTTCGCTTTGCTCCAGCACTTCGGGGGCTTTCGGCCGGGCGGCGAGCAGCAACGCTTCGACGGTGGCCTGGGGCAGTTTGCCCTGGCTGTTCAGGGGCAGCTGGCGCAGCAGGCGCCAGCGCCGCGGTAGGGCGAGGGCTTCGCAATGCTGGCTCAGGTGCTTGCGCAGGGTTTCGGTCAGGCCTCGGCGGCCGTGTTCGCGCAATGCAAACAGCCCCGATTCGCTGAGCACCAGCAGAGCGCCGAGCGAGGCGCGGTTTTCCTGCACCACGCCTAGCCGCGCTTCCGCCACCCAGTCATGGGCAACCAGGGCTTGTTCGAGCATGGGCAGCGAGATGCGTTTTTCTTCCAGTTTGACGATGCGGTCCAGCCGGCCCAGCAGTTCGAAACGCCCGTCGGCCTGGACGCGGGCGGCGTCGGCCGTATGCTCGACATGCCCGGCAGGCAAATAAGCTGAGGCGACCAGCAGCGCGCCGTCGCTGTCCTGGCTCAGTTCGACGCCGGCAAATGGCTGCCACAAAGACTCGCCCTGACGCCAGGCAATACCGCCGGTTTCCGAGCTGCCGAGGATTTCCGTCGGCCATTGCTGCAGGCGCTGATGCAGGCTCTGCGCGGCCTCTGGCGGCAGCGCTCCGCCGGAGGAAAACACCCGGCGCACGGCGCTCAAGGCCGGCCAGTCGAGGTTGTCGCCCATGCGCTTGAGCAGCGCCGGGCTGGCGACCCAGGCAAAGGCCGGATATTCGCGGCTGGCACGCTGCAAATCCTCGGGAAACGCCAGTTGCCGGCGCACCAACGAGCGCCCGGCGCACAACGGCCACAGCACTCGAAACAGCAAGCCGTAGATGTGCTGCGTGGCGACACTGCCGATGATGCAGGCCTGGCCGAGGTCTGCGCCCCAGAGTTGCTCCAGCGCCTGGACCTCATTGGCCAGCTGGCGCAGGGTTTTGTCGATGCGCTTGGGTTCGCCGCTGGAGCCGGAGGTGCACAGGCTCAGGCGGCACTGATCGAGGTCCAGTTCGGCGCCCGGCAGCCCGGCTTGGTGAAAGTCGCTCAAGTGCGCGTCGCCAGGCTGATCGGTCAGCCAGCTATCGACTTCACCGGACCAGCGCTGGCGTGTCTGCGCTTGCAGGTCGGCGGGCAGCAACACGCTGGCGCCCGCGCGCCACGCGCCGAGCAGGGCGACGGCCAGATCGGCGGCATCTTCCAGATGCACGGCCAGGCGCTTCACGCCTTGCGCTTGCAGGCCGGCGGCAACACTCAATGCCTGCTCGCACAGTTGCGCATGATCGATGGCCGGTGCGTGGCTGATTGCCCGCGCTGGCACAGCCTTGAGCAACAGCTGCTCAAGTTTTATCCAGTTCATGTACGGCCTCTTACCCGTTGTCGTATCAGCCATTCAATGGCAAACATCAGGCCGATCAATCCATAGGAAATCAGGCCGGTGTACAACATCCACCAGTCCAGCGGCGCCCACAGCGTCAGAAGGGCAGCGCACAAACCGTTGCAAAAGAAAAACACGCTCCAGGCCACCGTGACCTTGCGCGTATAGCGAATGGCAATGTCCGGTAGCTCAGGCTCGCGCAACCGTGCCAGGCGCTCGACCATCGGCGGGCCGTATTTCAGGCTCAGGCTGAACAGCACCAGCATGAACCCGCTGATCAGCACCGGGTACCAGCGCAACAACAGCGGACTGTCGAACAGCGCCAGCAGCAGGCAGAACACGATTGCCGCGCCGGCCATCCACAGGCTGCCGGGTTTGCGCTCGCCGGTCAGCGCCCGCGCCAGCCACAGGCTGCCCAGCAGCAGACCGAACTGCCACGGCGAGAAGTGCTCCATACCGAAATACACCGCAAAGGGGTACAGCAGACCGGCCAGCAGCAGGCCCAGGCCGATCAGTCGGCTCATGTGGCCGGTTGAACCAGACGGAACACCGCCTCGACCACGTCACCGACGGTGCGCACCGACTTGAACTCCTCGGCGGCGATTTTCTTGCCGGTCTGACGTTTGATGTGATCGATCAGATCGACCGCGTCGATGCTGTCGATTTCCAGATCCTGATACAGGTTGGCATCCATGCTGACCCGGCCCGGATCCAGTTCGAACAGTTCGACCAGGGCATCGCGCAGGGTGTTGAAGATATCGTCACGAGTTTGCATGGTCCGGTCTCAAGCTGCCTGTTTGGCCGTGACGAACGCCGCAAGGCTCGCCACGTTGGTGAAGTGGTTACGGGTGTCTTTGGCATCGGCGTCGATCTTGATGCCGTATTTTTTCTGGATCGCCAGACCCAGTTCCAGCGCGTCGACCGAGTCCAGACCCAGGCCTTCGCCAAACAGCGTCTGCTCGTCACCGATGTCGTCGGGGCCAACGTCTTCGAGGCCGAGGGCGTCGATGATCAGCAGTTTGATGTCACGCACCAGGCTAGCGGTGTTCAGTTCGCTCATCTTCGGCGAGCTCCTTAATGAAATAGTCATGCAAATAGTCGTTGAGCTTGCGCGAGGCCTGCGGTGCCGGCCCCTGCGCGGCGAAGGTCTGTGGGTCTATATCGGCCCCGACGCGAAAACTGAAGTGCACGCGGCGGCGGGGAATGCGATACCAGGGTTCGGCTTTGGTCAGGGTGGTCGGGTTGACCTTGATGATCACCGGAGTGACGATTTTCGCACCGCGCAGGGCAATCGAAGCGGCGCCCCGATGAAAGGCCGGTGCCTGCCCGGGCTGGGTGCGGGTGCCTTCGGGGAAGATGATCAGGGTCTGACCGTTGTGCAGTGACTCGGCGGCGGCATCGAGCATGTCCATGCTGCCGTCATTGCTGATGTATTCGGTGCGCCGCAGGGGGCCGCGGGTGAAAGGGTTCTCCCACAGGCTTTTCTTCACCACGCAATTGGCCTGGCGCACCAGACCGATCAGGAACACCACGTCGATCAACGAAGGGTGGTTGGCGATAATCATCTGCCCGGGGCGGCCGAGGCGTTCGGCGCCTTGGATGTCATAGGTCAGCACGCCAGTGCGGGCCATGAACCGCACGAAAAACCAGAACAGCCGACTGACCGTCTGCCGCGCGCGCCGCCGATGCACCAAGGCATCGCCCGGCAGGCAGGCAAGCAGAGGAAACACCAGCAGACGCAGGCACAGGCCGCCAAGCCCGAACAGGGCGAAGCTCGCCGCGGTGGCAAGCAGGCGCCAGTAATAGGCGTCGCGGTTCTTCTCGGTCACGGGTTGCGTTGCCAGGTCCATACACGATTTTTCCAGGCATGTTGGCAATGGGTTTGCTGGCCGAGCAGGGTGCGCAGCAGGTTGAGCGCGTGCGGCCAGTGCGCCTTTGACTGGATTTTTGTGCTGCTGTTCAGCGTCAGCCGCCAGTCGGTACCGGCAGTGATCAGCAGCGCGAGCGCGTAGGGGAACGGCACATCGTCAATCCACTGCGAGTACGCTTCAGGCGGTTGTTCTTCGGTCACGATCAGCAACACTGCCGGGGCACCTTCAGCGAGCAACGCCGCGGCTTCGAGCATGCCGTGTTCGAGGCCGTCGCCGGCGGCGGCAAGGGCGGTCATCTCGCTGGTTTCGCCACGCATGATCGACCACAGGCCGATGATCGCGTTGTGCACCGAAAGGCTGAACTGGGTCGGGGACAGCGGCTGGTCGGTTGCCAGATCACTGAGGATGTCGAATGTGCGCGGCGTTTCGCCGTGCCGCGAAACGAACACCAATGGCAGGTTGTCGCGTCCCTCGGCCAGTGGCCAGCCAACGCTGAAAGCCATCCGCGCCAGACGGCTGAGGCGACGGCGTTGCATGGCCGGCAGAAACGACACATCGGGCGCGGCATCGCTGCTCTGCAGCACCACCGGTTGCCGGCTCCAGGCCTGCCAGGCGTCCACGCTGTCGAGCCCCGGGGCCCATGCGCGCCATTGGGCGATGTTGAAGTTGATCACGGACATTCATCCCGCCCCTGCGGGCTTTCGTTGACGCGTTGGATCGCCAGCGCCGCAGCAGGCTTGGCTTGGCGCTTAGCGCCGGGTGGCGCGCATTATCCCGGTGCGACGGGTGTCTAGCAAATGCTGGTTACATTTTGCCCAACAAAATGTACTGAGCGGTTCGCTGGATAACTGTCACTTGGCCATTATCCAGAATCTCCGCGGCCTGTCTGTCAGGTGTCTCTGTATTCTCACGCGGTTTTCTCCACGCCCGGATGTCGACATTTACACCTCAAGGCGTAGTCCCTGTCCGTGGAGGTAGCGAAGCGAGGTCGCCCGCATCTACACTCGGTCATTCTTTGATACACGGAGGTTTGGTCATGCGGCGCGTGGTGTTCAATCAGAAAGGTGGCGTAGGCAAATCCAGCATCGCCTGCAACCTGGCCGCGGTCAGCGCCAGCGAGGGTTATCGCACGTTGTTGGTGGATCTGGACGCCCAGGCCAACTCCACTCAATACCTGACCGGGCTCACCGGTGACGACATCCCGATGGGCATCGCCGACTTCTTCAAGCAGACCCTGTCGTCGGGGCCGTTCTCAAAAAAGAATCAGGCGGATATCTACGAAACCCCGTTCGACAATCTCCACATTATCACCGCCACGGCGGAGTTGGCCGACTTGCAGCCCAAGCTTGAAGCCAAGCACAAGATCAACAAGCTGCGCAAGTTGCTGGATGAGCTGTCCGAAGACTACGACCGCATCTACCTCGACACCCCGCCGGCGCTGAATTTTTACGGGGTATCGGCACTGATCGCGGCGGATCGGGTGTTGATTCCCTTCGATTGCGACAGTTTCTCGCGTCAGGCGCTGTACGGCCTGATCGCTGAAATCGAAGAGTTGAAGGACGACCACAACGAAGGTCTGGAGGTGGAAGGCATTGTGGTCAACCAGTTTCAGGCCCGCGCCAGCTTGCCGCAGCAGATGCTGGATGAACTGATTGCCGAAGGGCTGCCAGTGTTGCCGGTGTACCTGAGCAGCTCGGTGCGCATGCGCGAATCCCACCAGGCGAGCATGCCGCTGATCCACCTCGATCCACGGCACAAGCTGACGCAGCAGTTTGTGGAATTGCACAATCTGCTGGAAGACCACTGATTCCCCGAATACACACTGCCCCCTGTAGGAGTGAGCCTGCTCGCGATAGCGTCCTTTCATCCAACGCAAATGTTGAATGTGACGGCCTCATCGCGAGCAGGCTCACTCCTACATTGGATTTGTGTGTGGTCAGATACCTTGGCTACGCAGCCACGCCAGCAACTGCGGCAACGGAAACGCGCCACTCTGCCGTGCCAGTTCCTTGCCGTTTATAAACAGTATCAGGCTCGGGATCGAGCGAATCCCCAACTGCGCCGATAACTGCTGATTCGCCTCGCTGTCCAGTTTGGCCAGCCGACACTTGCCCGCCAACTGTGCCGCCGCCTGTTCGAACACCGGCGCAAACGACTTGCACGGCCCGCACCAGTCCGCCCACACGTCCACCAGCAACGGCAGATCGCCCTTGATCTGGCTGGCGTAGTCGCCTTGCGTGAGTTCAAAGGGTTTGCTCAACAGCACTGCGGATTTGCAGCGCCCGCACTTGGGCTGGTCAGCGAGACGCTCGGCGGGGATGCGGTTGAGGCCGTTGCAGGTGGGGCAGGGGATGAGGAGAGGGGTTGTCATGAGCGAAATCCAGAAGAGAGCTGATAACACGTAGTTTGAGACGTTTGCTCATATTTTCAATCGTGCACGGTGCGAGGTTAGACCTAGGCTGAGATTTACCGGACTCACCGTCGGTCTGTCTGCCTCTATCGCACATTGCGATAATCGCACCCTTCGATTAACTTTCCATAGCAGAATGCGATAAGGATGTTGCATGCATGTGTTCAGCGAAAAACCCATCAGAGAGGCCAAGGAAAAATGGCCACAAACGGCAAGCGCACTGGCGCAGTGGTTTCGACTGGGCAAAGAGAAGCTGTCCCAAGGACTTCTCGGCGATGAAATCGATATTTCCTGCGGTCGACAAGGTGGACCAGTTTCATGTCTTTGACCTGGGCGGCAACAAGCTGCGACTGATCGCTTTTGTCAGTTATCGATCGCAGAGGTTGTACATAAAATATGTTCTGGATCATCGCGAATATGATCGGGGCAAATGGAAGGAAGCGAAGGTATGAGCGTTTTGATCAAGACAGTGGCTGAGCACTGGGAATATGTCGCTCCGCTGGTTCGCAAGCCGAAGAGCGAAGAGGATTACGACGTCTTGGTGCGGGCGGTCGATGAGATTCTCGAAATAACCGGGGAAGATGAATCGCATCCATTGATGAGCCTTTTGGACATCATCGGTGACTGGATCGAGGAATGGGATCGCACCCATCATCCGATGGCTGAAGCGAGCGGCGAAGAAGTGCTTGGCTATATGATGCGCGAACACGGCCTCACTCAGAGCGACCTTCCTGGCGTGGGTACTCAATCAGTCGTTTCGGAGATTTTGAGCGGTAAGCGAAAGCTCAACCTGCGCCAGATCCGCTGGCTGGCTGAGCGTTTCAATGTACCGATCGAGGTGTTTATCTGAATCGATTCACGACGAACAACTGATCTCTAAATGCTTGCCCCACTCCGGTGGCCGCTCGGCATAACCTTCCATCCCCGGCTGCTCTTCGAACGGGTTGCTCAACACTGTGTGCAGTCGGCGAACCTCTGAGTAATCGCCTTGTTCGGCGGCGTCGATGGCTTTTTGCGCCAAGTAATTGCGCAGGATGTACAGCGGATTGACCGCGTGCATCCGCGCGCGGCGTTGTTCCTGGTCGGCATTGCCGTCGCGTGAAGCCCGCGCGACGTAACGCTCGCCCCAGGCATCGAATCCCTTGATATCGACGAAGTCATCGCGCAACCGCGCGATCGCCTGTTCGGCTGGCTCTTCCCCGAGTCGGCGCCAGAACAGCGTGTAATCGACGCCGCTGTTCTGCATCAGTTGCAGCAAGTTCTCCAGCAACTGCTGATCATCGTCCTCAGCGGTGGTGAAGCCGAAGCGGCGGCGCATCAGGTCGAGGTAGTGCGCCTGGAACAGCGGCAGGTACAAACCGAGGGTTTCACGCAGGGCATCGACACTGATGAACGGCGTCAGTGCCTGGGCCAGGGCGCTGAGGTTCCATTGACCGACCGGTACCTGATTGCTGAACGAGTAGCGGCCCTGATCGTCGGAGTGGTTGCAGATGAAGTGCGCGTCGAAATCATCAAGGAAGGCGAACGGGCCGAAGTCGAAGGTAATGCCGAGGATCGACATGTTGTCGGTGTTCATCACGCCGTGGCAAAAGCCGTAGGCCTGCCACTTGGCGATCAGTTCGGCATTGCGCTCGACAATCTCGCGGAACATCGCCAGGTACGGTTCCGGTTGCTCGAGGCATTGAGGAAAATGCATCGCCAGTACGTGTTCGCCGAGCTGCTTTTGCTGCTCGGAGCGCTTGGTGTAATAGAAGTATTCGAAGTGGCCGAAGCGGATATGGCTGGGTGCCAGACGCAGCACCATCGCCGCGCGCTCCTGCTTTTCACGCCAGACCGGGGTGTCGGAGCCAATCACGCAGGCGGCGCGGGAAGAAGGAATGTTCAGCGCATGCAACGCTTCGGAGGCAAGGAATTCACGAATCGAGGAGCGCAGCACCGCGCGGCCATCGCCCATGCGTGAGAACGGCGTCTGCCCGGCGCCCTTGAGGTGCAAGTCCCAGTGTTCGCCGGCGTTGTTGTACACCTCACCCAGCAACAAACCGCGACCGTCGCCCAACTGCGGGGTATAGCCGCCGAACTGATGGCCGGAATAAACCATCGCCCGTGGCTCGGCATCGGCCCACAGCTTGTGGCCGCCAAACACATGCGCGAATTCTTCGGTTTCGGCGCTGGCCGGGTCGAGGTCCAGTAAGGCCAGGGCTGCCGGGCTGGCAACGACCAGACGCGGATTGTCGATCGGCTCGGGCAACACGTGAGCGGAGAACGCGTCGCCCAGACGGGCGAAGCGGTTGTCGAAAGTCAGTTCGTCGAGGGCTTTCACGGGCCGGCTCCAGCAGAATGTCCGAGCATTCTGCTGGGACCTTGTCGGTTAGTCGAGTTTGCTCGGTGGCGGTTCCGACAACGGTTTCTGCGCGTCGACGATCGGCACGATGGTTTTGTTCTCCGGCTCTACGGGCACCATCTTGTATTCCTGACCGTGGAGGTTCTTCAGGTAAACCTCCATCTGCCGGAACGAAATGTTGATGTGCTGCTTCTTGAACTCGCGGTTGATGAAGCGGTTGACCTCATCGAGCACCGGGTTACGGTCGCCCAGATCGCGCACGTGCATGCGCAGCTCGTGGTCGAGGGTGCTTTCGCCGAAATTCAGGAAGTACACGTGCGGCTCCGGTTCCTTCAGCACGCGCGGGTTTTCGCGGGCGGCTTTGAGCAGCAGTTCCTTGACCAGATCCAGATCCGAGCCGTAATCGACGCCGAGTTTCAGCGTCACGCGGGTGATGGTGTCGGTCAGTGACCAGTTGATCAGTTGCCCGGTAATGAACGTCTTGTTCGGGACAATGATGTCCTTGCGATCGAAATCGGTGATGGTCGTGGCGCGGATGCGGATCTTGCTCACCGTGCCGGACAGGTTGCCGATGGTGATGGTGTCGCCGATCCGTACCGGGCGCTCGAACAGGATCATGATCCCGGAGATGAAGTTGGCGAAGATCTCCTGCATACCGAAACCGAGACCCACCGACAGTGCCGCGACCAGCCACTGCAACTTGTCCCAGCTGACGCCGAGGGTCGACAGTGTGGTGACAAAGCCGACGCCGGCAATCACGTACGACAGCAGCGTCGTTGTGGCGTAAGCACTGCCTTGGGCCAGATTGAGCTTGGACAGCACGAACACTTCGAGCAGACCCGGCAAGTTGCGGGCGAGGGCGAACGTGATACCGATGATGATCAGCGCGCCGAGCATGTCGCCGATGCTGATCGGCACCATGCTCATGTTGGCGCCGGTGCCGCTGGTGTATTCGTAGAGGGTGATGTTGTCCAGGTACGAGAACACCGAGATCAGGTCCGACCAGACCCAGTACAGCGCTGCGATGAACCCGCCGAGCAGGGCCAGGCGGATCAGGCGCAGGGATTGTTCGTTGACCTTTTCGATGTCCAGGGTTGGTTCTTCGATCACCGCTTCGCCGTCGCCGGCTTCTTTGGCTGCCTGCCGTTTGGCCAGGGCGCGCTGGTAAGCCAGACGCCGCGCGGCCACGCTCAGGCCGCGAACGAAGGTGGCTTCAATCACCAGCCAGAACATCAGAAGGTACAGGGTGTTGATCAAACGGTCGCTGAGTTTCAGCGCGGTGTAGTAGTAGCCGAAGCACACCGCGACGAACAGGGCGATCGGCAGCAGGGTGAACATCACACCCACGGCCTTGCGGAACAGCGAGGCATTCTGGTGCGTCGGGCTGCTGATCAGCAGGCGGCTGAGCAGCCACGCCATCAGCGCGTAGCACGTCAGCACCACCGGCATGCCGAGGACGTCGTCGGCGAGTGCCGCCGGTTGCAGTTCGGCGACGGCGACCACGGCCACCAGCGCCATGACCACCAGGCCCAGTCGGCGCACCCAGCCCTGAAGGAATTCGACCTGCGGTTTCTCCCAGCGGAAGTGCAATTCCGCCACGCCGCCCGGCGCGAGAATCCGGTAAGCGGTGTAGAACACCAGCCAGGCCTGGCCCATCTGCAATAGCGCCGCGCCCATATTGGCGTTCTGCCCGCGTGCGTCGATCTGCAACGCCAGACCGCACAGCGCCAGGCCCAGTGCCACCGGCATCGCCAGCAGAATATTGATCAGGATCGCCTGAGGCGTATGCCACTGGCTGTCGCGCTTGAAGTGGCCGATGTCCTGGTGAACCTTGTTCAACCGTCCATACAGACTTTTACGCCGCCAGAGTAGGGCGCCAATCAGCAATGCCAACGGCAGGAACAGCAGTGGGCGCTGGGTCAGGCCGTCGGTCAGTTCGCTCAGGCTCGACGCCCATGGCAGGGTGTTGACCTGTCGTTGCAGGCGTTCCGGCACGCCGCGCATCCACTCAACGTCCAGTGGCTTGTTGCTGGGGATCCAGAACATTTGCTCATCGAGGGTCGCACGCAGGCTTTGCGCGGTGCTCAGCAGTTGTTTCTGATTGAGCTGCAGGGTGATCGACTCATTGAGCATCGCGCTCAGTTCGCGGTTCAGTCGTTCCAGCAAGTCAGTGCGGGTGTTGGCCAGCTCCAGCAGGCTCTTGCGCAATTGCGGGGTGACCTGTTCCGGTGGCTGCGTGGCGAGCAAGTTGTCGACATAGGTTGCCGGGTTGCTCAGCAGCTCGCGTTGTTGGCTGACATCGAACTGATAGAGGCGAATATCGGCAATCTGGTCGGCGAGGTCGCGGTCGACCTTCAAGTGAGGCAACGCCTGTTTCTGTTTGTAGAGAATTTTCGACAGCAGCAGGCTGCCCTTGAGCACGGCGATCTGCTCGTCCAGCGCCGAATCGCTCTGGGTCAACGAGTCGAGTTGCTGTTTGGTCTGCAGATTCTGCTGAGTGACTTCGTTAAGACGATCCGTGCTTTTCAGCAAATAGTCCGACAGTTTCAGGTTGGTGGCGCTCTCACTCGCCAGTAGGCTGCTGCCGCCGGCCTTCTGCGCTTCGATCGATTGTTGGGTGACGGTTTCCTGTGACTGCGCCAGACGCTTCTGGTTGATCAGCGTTTGCAGTTCCTGAATCTCGCGATCGAGGCGGTCGGATTTCTCCGAGAGCAAGTCGTGCTGGGCATTGCCCAGATCCTGCAACTGGGTGTTGCCGGCCAGTTCCTGGCGGCGCAGCGGAATCAGCGCATTGAGGGCGGCCAGCTCGGCATTCAACTGGTCGCGCTGTTCGGCGGTGACCGTTTTACCGGTGTCCTTGCCGGACTTGAGGATGTTGTTGATCTGCTGAATGCGCGTCTGGCTGGCGGAAATCTCCGCTTGCGCGCGCTCGGGCCGGGTCTGCGCCGTGATGATCAGGCTGTTGGCCTCGGCCAGGGCTTTTTGCAGGTCACTCTGCTGGGTCGAACGATCCGTGAGGATCTGCTCCAACTGCTGGATGGACTCCTTGGGAAAGCGCTGCGCCACCGGCACCACTGGCGTCGCTTTGAGGCGTGTCAGCTCGCGGGTGTTTTCGATGGTCTGCTTGGGCGCGGTCGCCAGTTGCTGTTTGAGGTCGATCAGCTTCTGCTCGTACTCGCGCTCGCTGTTCAGCTGATTGAGCGTGTTCTGCAGGACGGTTTGCATTGCCTTTTTATCGGCATCCGGCAGTTTGCTGTCGGCCAGCTTGTCGAGGCTGGCCTGCACGGCGTCGCTGGACGGTGGTTCGGCGGCGTACAGCGGGCCGACAGTAAGACTCAGGCCCAGCAGGGCCGCGGCGAAAAAGGAGCGCAGGGTAGGCATAGAGACCGGTCAAGCAAGTGAGAGTGGAGGCAGTTTAGAGGAAGAGTCCGGGGCCCGGGCGACTTCCTTCGGGGAATCTGACGCCCACTTTGCCGATCTTGTTCCCGTCCATGACCGCAACCGTCCAGTGGGTGTTGTTCCACTCCACCTGGTCGCCGACGATGGGGGCACCACCGACTTTCTGCGCAATGAAGGCACCCAGGGTCATGTCCGGATCGATGCCTTCAGCCGGCAAGCCGTAGAGAGCGGCAACCGCTTTAAGCTGGGCGTCTCCTTCGAGCACAAAGTCACCGAAGAAGCGCAGATCGAGGCCCCGTTGCGGCGCCTGGCTGAACAGTTTGCCGAGGGCTGGCAGGTTGTGTTCGTGGCCAATAACACACAGCAAATCATCGACTTCCAGCACCGTACTACCCGACGGATGGAGCAGTTGCTGGCCACGAAACAGCGCGGCGATACGCGTGCCTTCGGGCATTTTCAGCTCGCGCAGGGGCGAACCGATGCACCATTTCTCCGCGCCGAGCTTGTAAACGAACAGTTCCCACTCACTGGTCACGTGTACTTCCAGCGCCGCCCGGGAAATCGGCGCGGGCTCCGGCGGTACGGTCACCTTGAGCAGCTTGGCGACCCACGGCAGGCTCGTGCCCTGCACCAGCAGCGACACCAGCACA
This sequence comes from Pseudomonas sp. SWRI81, assembly GCF_014268545.1. Lineage (NCBI taxonomy): Bacteria > Pseudomonadati > Pseudomonadota > Gammaproteobacteria > Pseudomonadales > Pseudomonadaceae > Pseudomonas > Pseudomonas sp. SWRI81. The sequence continues at coordinate 74,441 of NZ_JABWQS010000008.1, read as the reverse complement.
ATGAAGAAGGCGAGGTTGAAGTACAGCTGCGCCTGCGGCAGACCGGCCATCAGCGGGAACACCGCGAGAATGATCGGCACCGCGCCGCGCAGGCCGACCCAGGAAATAAACGCTTTCTCGCGACCGTGGAACGCCTTGAATGGCAGCAGACCGACCATCACTGACAGCGGCCGCGCGAACAGGATCATCCACAGCGCCAGACCGAGGGCAGGCACGGCGATCGGCAGCAAATCATGCGGCGTGACCAGCAGGCCCAGCACCAGGAACATGCCGATCTGCGCCAGCCACGCCATGCCGTCGAGCATGTGCAAGATGCCGTGGCGGCTACGCACCGGGCGGTTGCCGATAACCAGGCCGCACAGATAAACAGCGAGGAAGCCACTGCCGTGCAAGGCGTTGGTCAGCGCGAACACCACCAGGCCGCCAGCGATGATCAGGATCGGATACAGCCCGGCCGCCAGGTTGATGCGGTTGACCAATTGCAGCATCACCCAGCCGCCGCCCAGACCGATCACGCCACCAATGCCGAATTCGCGGATCAGGTGCGTGAGCAGGCTCCAGTGCAGGCCGGTCTGGCCGCTGGCAAGCATGTCGATCAAAGTGACGGTGAGAAACACCGCCATCGGATCGTTACTGCCGGATTCGATTTCCAGACTGGCGCTGACCCGTTCGTTCAGCCCTTTGCCGCCGAGCAGCGAGAACACCGCAGCAGCGTCGGTCGAGCCAACAATGGCGCCGATCAGCAGGCCCTGAATCAGATTGAGGTCGAACAGCCACGCGGCGGCCATGCCGGTCAGCCCGGTGGTGATCAACACCCCGACCGTGGCCAGCGACAGCGCCGGCCATAACGCCACGCGAAAGCTGGAGACGCGAGTGCGCAAGCCGCCGTCGAGGAGGATGACCGCCAGTGCGAGGTTGCCGACCAGATAGGCCGTCGGGTAATTATCGAAAATGATCCCGCCGCCATCGACCCCGGCGGCCATGCCGACCGCGAGAATAATGACCAGAATCGGAATGCCGAGACGCGAGGAAAGGGAACTGACAAGAATGCTTGCGCCTACCAGCAACGCGCCGATCAAGAACAGGCTGTTGATGGTCGTCGCATTCAAAGGCAGTACTCCAGAAGCGGAAAGACGGGGCACAAACTGACCATGCAGTCTGCGTGCCAGCGATTCTAACCTGTTGAAATGTGATGCTGTCAAAAAGCTTTTCGGCAGCATCCACTGAAAGTGCGGCGAGTGATGACTGTGGCGAGGGGATTCATCCCCGTTAGACGGCGCAGCCGTCGTAAAACCGATGTATGCGGGTCTTCAGATGAAATCGCATACGCGTTTTTGGGGCGGCTTCGCCACCCAACGGGGATAAATCCCCTCGCCACAGGGGAGTTTCGGCTGCTATCTCATGGGTGCGTTACAGGCTGAACCGCCCAACCATGTTGTTCAGGTCCAGCGCCAGGCGCGACAGCTCATTGCTCGCCGCACTGGTCTGATTCGCCCCGGTCGCCGATTGCACCGACAGGTCACGGATGTTGACCAGGTTGCGGTCGACTTCCCGCGCCACCTGCGCCTGCTCTTCGGCTGCGCTGGCAATCACCAGGTTGCGCTCATTGATCTCGACGATGGCGCTGTTGATGGTGTCCAGCGACATCCCGGCGCCACGGGCGATGTTCAGCGTCGACTCGGCGCGCTCGGTGCTGTTGCGCATCGAATCCACGGCGTGTTCGGTGCCGCTCTGAATGCTGCCGATCATCCGCTCGATTTCGCTGGTCGATTGCTGGGTGCGATGGGCCAGGGCACGCACTTCGTCCGCCACCACCGCAAAACCACGACCGGCCTCGCCAGCACGTGCGGCTTCAATCGCCGCGTTCAGCGCCAGCAGGTTGGTCTGGTCGGCCAGGCCGCGGATCACATCAAGGACTTTGCCGATGTCACGGGACTCGTTGGCCAGATCACCGATCAGCGAAGCGGTGCTCTGCACGTCGGCGCTCATGCGTTCGATGGCGCTGACGGTTTCCTGTACCAGATCGCGACCGTCGCCGGCCGAGGTGGTGGCGTTTTTCGAAGCTTCCGAGGTGCTGACCGCATTGCGTGCGACTTCTTCCACGGCGCTGGTCATCTCGTTGACGGCAGTGGCGGCCTGTTCGATTTCGTTGTTCTGCTGCGTCAGGCCGCGAGCGCTTTCATCGGTGACGCTGTTCAATTCTTCGGCGGCGGACGCCAGTTGCGTGGCCGAACCGGAAATACGCTGCAAGGTGTCACGCAGCTTGGATTGCATCTTCGCCATGGCCGCCAGCAGGCGTCCGGCTTCATCTTCACCATCGACATGGATCGGCTGGGTCAGGTTGCCCTCGGCGATGGTCTCGGCAGCTTCCAGTGCTTTCGAAATCGGCTTGGTGATGCTCACGGTCAGCAGCCAGGCGAACAGCATGGTCAGACCGCCGGCGATCACCAGCAGCGTGACGACCAGATCGAACGACATCGAATACTGATCCTTGGCGCCTTGGTCGGTCTCGGCGATTTGCTGGGTGTTGATCTCCAGCAAACGTGCCAGAGCGGTGTTCACCGCTTCAGAGTTGGTCAGCAAATCGCTATTGAGCAACTGCCGCAGCTCGTCGACCTGATTGTTGCGCGATAAGGTTTTCATGCGCTCTTCGAGCTGACGGTACTGCGCCAGCAACTGCACGTACTGATCGTACGCCGCACGTTCCTCGGGGCTGGAGATCAGCGGCTCGTAAGCGCGTTGCGCATCGGTAATCTGGCGGTTGCGCATGTCGAACAGTTCGATGGTTTTCTGCTGCACGTCCGCTTCACGGTTGATCAGCAGGCGATATGACAACACACGCAGACGCAGGGTCAGTTGGGTGAATTCGTCGAGGGCCTTGATCGATGGCACGCTGGCGGTGGCGATGTTTTCGCCGGCCGCGCGAATTTTGCTCATCTGGTTCAAGGCGAACACGCCGAGAATCAACATCAGGCCGCCGATCAGGGCGAAACCGGTGAACGCCCGTGGGGCGATATTCATATTGCGAAGGGACATGGGCGGATACCGAAAAGGGCCGCATCCATGCGGGTTGAGCTGCTGTATGGCTGACTTATCGGTCATACGACTAAAGTCTTGAGGTGGTGTGCGTATTTGTCGCATCTGCCCCCAAGCGACGAAGTGCAGGAACCAGATCGGCAGATCACAGTCTTTTAAACTCGCAGGAACGGTCCGCCGCCAGGAAAATCAAGGCTTTGCAGCGGTTTAACCCTGGCATCTGTGGTGACTTTTCTTTATCGTACGCGCCCTTTGAAAAACGCTTGGAAGATCAAAATGTTGGAAGCATCCCTCAGCCAATTGGAACAGCTCGTCAGCGACCTGGTGCAGCAGAACCAGACCCTCGCGCAGACCAACCAGACCCTGTCCACGGAACTGGCCCAGGCCAAGGATGAAAACGAAAGCCTGCAACTGAACCTGATGGAGCAGGAAGAAAAGCACGGTGCCACTGCCGCACGCATTCAAGCCCTGGTCGACCGCGTCAACGCCGGTCCTGTCAGCGCATGAACCACGGCACAGCAGGGGTAAAAGTCATCTCCATTCTCGGGGAGGACTATTCGATCAAGGCACCGGCCGGGGAAGAACAGACCCTGCTGGACGCGGCCATGATGCTCAAGGCCACGCTGGAAGACACCAAGCGCAAATACCCGACCCTGATCGGCGACCGCTTGCTGGTGCTGGCGGCAATGAACCTGTGCTCGCAGCAGATCGAAATGAAGAAACAGCACCAGGAAGAACTCGACCGTTACCAAGAGCAAGTCAGCGCCACGGTCGACACCATCGCCAAGACCATCAATCAGGGTTGATCCGGTCGCTGGTGCGCAGATGAGTGGGTTCACGCTGAGCTGATGTGTCGTCAGCCCCGGCCCTTTCGCGGGCAAGCCCGCTCCCACAAGTATCGTGGTGATTCACTGAGTGCGTGAGCGCCACGAAACCCTGTGGGAGCGGGCTTGCCCGCGAAGACGGAATCAGCCGCTACGCATAATCCGGATCAGAACCACGCATCCTGCATCCCCAGGCACGTATCGTCCCGCGCCTCCAGCAAGTCCAGCTCATGCTGGCAACCCGGCACTTCCCACGTCAGAAAGTACCGCGCCGCCTGCAGCTTGCCCTTATAGAAATCGGCGTCCACCGCAGTGCCTTTTGCCAGACCTTCTTCGGCGCGAATCGCTTGCTCCAGCCAGCGCCAGCCGATCACCGTGTGCCCGAACACCTTCAGATACAGCGCCGAATTCGCCAGGCTGCTGTTGATCTTGCCTTGCGCCAGATCGGTCAACAAACCGAGGGTCACGGTTTGCAGGCGCGCCACCAGTTTTTCCAGCGGTTCGCGCAGTGCGGTCAACGAATCGTACGCCGTGGAGCGCTCGCCCGTGGCAGCGATCAGGCGGATTAACTGTTTCAACCCCGCCCCACCGTTCTGCGCCAGCTTGCGTCCAAGCAAATCCAGCGACTGGATGCCATGAGTGCCTTCGTGAATCGGGTTCAGGCGGTTGTCGCGGTAATACTGTTCCACCGGATATTCACGGGTGTATCCGTGACCGCCGAGAATCTGGATCGCCAGTTCGTTGGCCTTCAGGCAAAACTCCGACGGCCAGGATTTGACGATTGGCGTCAGCAGGTCCAGCAGCTCATGGGCCTGTTTGCGCTCGGCTTCGGTTTCCAGGGTGGTGGTGTCATCGAACAACCGCGCCGCATACAGGCCGAGGTCGAATGCCCCCTCGACGTAGGATTTTTGCGTCAACAGCATGCGTCTGACATCGGCGTGCTGAATGATCGCCACCGGCGCCGTCGTCGGGTCCTTGCTGTCCGGCACCCGACCCTGTGGCCGTTCGCGGGCGTATTCGAGAGAGTACAGATAGCCGGCATAACCAAGCATCACCGCGCCCATGCCAACGCCGATCCGCGCTTCGTTCATCATCTGGAACATGTAGCTCAAGCCGTGGTGCGGCTTGCCTACCAGATAACCGATGCACTCGCCGTTATCGCCGAAATTCAGCGCCGTGGACGTGGTGCCGCGCCAGCCCATCTTGTGGAACAGCCCGGCCAGCAGCACATCGTTGCGCTGGCCGAGACTGCCGTCGTCGTTGACCAGAAACTTAGGCACGATGAACAGAGAAATGCCTTTTACCCCCGGTGGCGCGTCCGGCAGCTTGGCGAGGACCATGTGCACGATGTTCTCCGACAGCGGGTGATCGCCGCCGGAAATAAAGATCTTGTTGCCCTTGAGGCGGTAAGTGCCGTCAGACGCAAGCTCGGCGCGGGTACGAATATCCGACAGCGACGAACCGGCATGCGGCTCGGTCAGGGCCATGGTGCCGAAGAAGCGGCCATCGATCATCGGTTGCAGGAAGCGCTGTTTCTGCTCGTCGGTGCCGAAGCTCTCGATCAGATTCGCCGCGCCCATGGTCAGAAACGGATACGAGGTCGACGCAGCGTTGGCCGACTGGAAATGCGCGAAGCAGGCTTGCGACAGCAAGGTCGGCAATTGCATGCCGCCGGCCCCGAAGCTTCGCGCGGCGTTGAGGAAGCCGGCCTCGAGAAAGGCATCCACCGCCGGTTTCACTTCGGGGATAAGAATCGCTTTGCCGTCTTCATAGCGTGGCTCGTTCTCGTCGCCTTTGCGGTTGTGCGGGGCGAAATACTTCTCGGCGATGCTTCGAGCAGTACCGATGGCAGCGTCGAAGGTTTCCCGGTTGTGCTCGGCAAAGCGCTCACGCCGGGTCAGGCCCTCGGCATCGAGGACTTCGTACAGCTCGAAAGCCAGATTGCGGGAACTGAGCAGCGTCTCGGACATGGTGGCTTACCTGAAAATGAGGTTGGGCCGAGTCTAGGGCGGGGGAATGAAGGCTGAACAGGATGATTGATGGCGGTGATGTTGGAGCCGAGCGCCGACTTTGCAGGCACCACAAAACAAATTGTGGGAGCGGGCTTGCTCGCGAACGCGGTGGGTCAGGCAACATTGATGTCGACTGATCCACCGCATTCGCGAGCAAGCCCGCTCCCACAGGGAATACATTCCAGGCGGCCATTGCGGTCGCCTGAATTTACAGCGGTTTAGCCGATGGTCATCAGACTGGCATTACCGCCCGCCGCAGCCGTGTTAACGCTCAGCGCACGCTCGATCACCAGACGCTCCAGCGCAATGTTGGTCTCGCCCTGGGACAAGCCCTGAACCCCAACGATTGCGCCGCCACGCTGGGCGATCTGCTGGCAAACGGCACGCAACTGGTCGGAATGGCCATGATGCAGAACGGCATCGAAGACCACCTCGTCCTTGTTCCAGTCGGCAACCCGTTTGATGCGTGCCTGAACTTCCTTCGGCAGACGTGCCAGCAAGGTTTTGGTCAGTTCGGATTCCGGCCAGACTGCCGAGCCACCGACGGCCAGCACCGCCGCCAGTTGCGTCAGCAGATCGCCTTCGACTTCTGCCAGACACAGCACGTGCTCGCGCGGCAGGATCGCGTAGCTGTTTTTCTCACCGGTCGGGCCGGCGAGCACACGGGTGATGCCGCTCTGCGATTGTGCCGCGTACTGCACGCACAGGCTGCTCAACTCAGCGAACTGGTTGTTGTCGGCCCAGGCTTTCAAGGCGTTCAGCGGTTGGCGCATGGCTTCGCGCAGACGAACGTCCGGCGCTACGGCAGCATCGCCGCGAGCAAAGGATTGTCCGATTGCGTCGGTCGGACGCGTTGACAGCAAGCGGTACAGATACAGCGGGCCGCCGGCTTTCGGGCCGGTGCCCGACAGGCCTTCGCCGCCGAACGGCTGCACGCCGACCACGGCTCCGACGATGTTGCGGTTGACGTAGACGTTGCCGGCGTTGACGTTGTCGATGACCTTGGCGATGGTCTCGTCGATGCGCGTGTGCACGCCCAGAGTCAGGCCATAACCGGACGCGTTGATCTGAGCGATCAATTGGTCGATCTCTTTACGCTTGTAACGCACCACGTGCAGGACCGGCCCGAAGATCTCGCGTTGCAGCTCGTCGAAGCTTTCCAGCTCGATCAGCGTCGGCATGACGAAGGTGCCGCGCTTGACCTCTTCGCTGTCGGCAATCGCCACCTGATACACGTTGCGACCTTTGTCGCGCATGCCCTGAATGTGTTTGTCGATGCCAGCCTTGGCTTCGGCGTCGATCACCGGGCCGATGTCCACCGACAGGCGCTCGGGATTGCCGAGACGGCTTTCAGCCATGGCACCCTTGAGCATTTCGATGACGCGATCGGCGGAATCTTCCTGCAGGCACAGCACACGCAGCGCCGAGCAGCGCTGGCCGGCACTGTCGAAGGCCGAGGACACCACGTCGATCACCACCTGTTCGGTGAGTGCCGAGGAGTCGACGATCATCGCGTTCTGGCCGCCGGTTTCGGCGATCAGCGGAATCGGCCGGCCCTGGCTGTCGAGACGGCCAGCGATGTTGCGTTGCAGCAAACGCGCGACTTCGGTGGAACCGGTGAACATCACGCCTTTGACGCGTTCATCACCGACCAGACCGGCGCCGACGGTTTCACCGCGACCCGGCAGCAGTTGCAGCACGCCTTCAGGAATCCCGGCTTCGAGCAGCAAGCGCACGGCTTGAGCCGCCACCAGCGGAGTCTGTTCGGCCGGTTTGGCCAGGACCGGGTTACCGGCGGCCAGTGCGGCGGCGACCTGACCACTGAAGATTGCCAGCGGGAAGTTCCACGGGCTGATGCAGACCACCGGACCCAGTGGGCGGTGGGCGTCGTTGCTGAAATCGTTGCGGGCCTGCACGGCGTAATAACGCAGGAAGTCGACCGCTTCGCGCACTTCGGCGATGGCGTTGGCGAAAGTCTTGCCGGCTTCGCGAGCCAACAGGCCCATCAGCGGCTGGATCTCGCCTTCCATCAAGTCCGCGGCACGTTCCAGAATGGCGGCACGTTCGGCTGGCGGAGTGGCCTGCCAGATCGGTGCGGCATTCAGTGCGCATTGAATGGCGTTGTCGACGTCTTCGACGGTGGCTTCCTGAACGTGACCGACCACATCGCGGTGATCCGCCGGGTTCAGCACGGCCGCAGGCGCTTCGTTGCTGGACGCGCAACCAAGCATCGGTGCGGCTTTCCAGTCGTTGTGCGCGGTTGCCAGTAAGGCGCAGGACAGCGAGGCCAAGCGATGTTCGTTGGCCATGTCGATGCCGCTGGAGTTGGCGCGCTCGGCACCGTACAGGTCACGCGGCAGCGGGATGCGTGGGTGCGGCAGGCCGAACCCACCTTCCACGGTCGCCATCTGCTCGATCTGCGCCACCGGATCGGCGACCAGTTCCTGAATCGAAATCGACTGGTCGGCAATGCGATTGACGAACGAGGTGTTGGCGCCGTTTTCCAGCAGGCGTCGAACCAGATAGGCCAGCAGGGTTTCGTGGGTGCCGACCGGTGCGTACACGCGGCACGGACGGTTCAGCTTGCCTTCGGAAACTTTGCCTACAACCTGCTCATAGAGCGGTTCGCCCATGCCGTGCAGGCACTGGAATTCGTACTGGCCGGGGTAATAGTTCTGACCGGCAATGTGATAAATGGCCGACAGGGTGTGGGCGTTGTGCGTGGCGAATTGCGGGTAGATGACTTCCGGCACCGACAGCAGTTTGCGAGCGCAGGCGATGTAGGAAACGTCGGTGTACACCTTGCGGGTATAGACCGGATAGCCTTCCAGGCCTTCGACCTGGGCGCGCTTGATTTCGCTGTCCCAGTAGGCGCCCTTGACCAGACGGATCATCAGGCGATGGCGGCTGCGGCGGGCCAGATCGATCACATAGTCGATCACGTACGGGCAACGCTTCTGGTAGGCCTGAATGACGAAGCCGATGCCGTTCCAGCCGGTCAGCTGTGGCTCGAAGCACAGGCGCTCAAGCAGATCCAGCGACAGTTCGAGGCGGTCGGCTTCTTCGGCATCGATGTTCAGGCCGATGTCGTATTGCTTGGCCAGCAAGGTCAGCGACAACAGGCGCGGGTACAACTCGTCCATCACCCGCTCGTACTGCGCGCGGCTGTAGCGTGGGTGCAGGGCCGAGAGTTTGATGGAGATGCCCGGGCCTTCATAAATCCCACGGCCGTGAGAGGCTTTGCCGATCGAGTGGATCGCTTGTTCGTACGAGGCCAGGTATTTTTGCGCGTCGACTTCGGTGAGTGCGGCTTCACCGAGCATGTCGTAGGAATAACGGAAGCCCTTGGCTTCGAACTTGCTCGCGTTGGCCAGCGCTTCGGCAATGGTTTCGCCGGTGACGAACTGCTCGCCCATCAGGCGCATGGCCATGTCGACGCCCTTGCGGATCATCGGCTCGCCGCTCTTGCCGATGATGCGGCTCAGCGATGACGTCAGGCCGGCTTCGTTGTGCGTGGAGACCAGTTTGCCGGTCAGCAGCAGACCCCAGGTCGCGGCGTTGACGAACAGCGACGGGCTGTTGCCCAGGTGCGGGTGCCAGTTGCCGGTGCTGATCTTGTCGCGAATCAGCGCATCGCGGGTGCCCTTGTCGGGAATACGCAGCAGCGCTTCGGCCAGGCACATCAACGCCACGCCTTCCTGGGACGACAGGGAAAACTCCTGCAGCAGGCCCTGAACAATGCCCGCACGGCCGCCGGCACTTTTCTGGTTACGCAGTTTTTCGGCGATGGTCGCGGCCAGTTTGTTGGTGGCTTCGGCCATCGCTGCCGGCAGGCGTGCCTGCTCGATCAGCATCGGCACCACTTCCGGTTCAGGACGACGGTAAGCGGCGGTGATCGATGCACGCAGAACCGACTGCGGCAGAATGCTCTCGGCGAATTCGAGGAAGCATTGGTGGGCGTGATCGGTATGCACTTCGCCGGCGTCGTCGACGTCCTTGGCGGTCAAACCGTTCAGCTCGGTCAGGGTTGCACCACCCTCGAGTTTTTCCAGGTAATTGAAAATTGCCTGCTTGATCAGCCAGTGCGGCGTGCGATCAATCGAGGTTGCGGCGGCCTTCAGGCGCTCGCGGGTCGGGTCATCGAGTTTGACCCCAAGGGTGGTGGTAGCCATATTTTTATCCTCATGGTTGCCACAGTTGCGTGGCATCAGCTGGCAGCAAGATTAGCCCTGCGTCGATTGAGGTGCAACCGGGTGCAACCCTTTTTTTGCCGGAATAATAGGCAACTCGTCAGGAATTGATTTCTCGTACCAGTGTACTGCTCCGGTTTGGTGCTTTTGCTTCTAGCAAAGGGCCATGACTGCCATAAAAGGGAGCAAAAACGGGGGTGTTTGTCGATAAAACCGACTAGGTGCAACTTATTCTCACGAAACTGGTTGCACCTTATTTGATTTGTTGCATAGCATTCGCGCCCTAGGTGCAACCGGGAATAACCCGAAGCACCGGCTGATGGCTTTCCTGGGGAAACATCAGTCTTAAATGCGCGGGATCCCGGATCGTCTGCCAAACGTCGTCGTTTGCGAGCGGTTCACCACCGCCGCTACATAAAAACAAAGCCAGGGCGTAACTCAATGAGCGTAAGCAATCCAACCCTGATCACGTTCGTGATCTACATCGCAGCAATGGTGCTGATCGGCTTGATGGCCTATCGCTCCACCAACAACCTTTCTGACTATATTCTGGGCGGTCGCAGCCTGGGCAGCGTGGTTACTGCGCTGTCGGCCGGTGCCTCCGACATGAGCGGCTGGTTGTTGATGGGCCTGCCGGGCGCCATCTACATGTCCGGTCTCTCCGAAAGCTGGATCGCTATCGGTCTGATCGTCGGTGCCTACCTGAACTGGCTGTTCGTTGCCGGCCGTCTGCGTGTGCAGACCGAGCACAACGGCGATGCCCTGACCCTGCCGGACTACTTCTCCAGCCGTTTCGAAGATAAAAGCGGCTTGCTGCGGATTATCTCGGCGGTGGTGATTCTGGTGTTCTTCACCATCTATTGCGCATCCGGCATCGTCGCCGGTGCCCGTCTGTTCGAAAGCACCTTCGGCATGTCTTACGAGACCGCGCTGTGGGCCGGTGCTGCGGCGACGATTGCCTACACCTTTATCGGTGGTTTCCTGGCGGTGAGCTGGACTGACACCGTACAAGCCACGCTGATGATTTTCGCGCTGATTCTGACGCCGATCATCGTCCTGCTGGCCACTGGCGGCGTCGACACCACGTTCCTGGCCATCGAAGCTCAGGATCCAAGCAACTTCGATATGCTCAAAGGCACCACGTTCATCGGCATCATCTCGCTGATGGGCTGGGGCTTGGGCTACTTTGGTCAGCCGCACATCCTCGCGCGTTTCATGGCAGCGGATTCGGTGAAATCGATTGCCAAGGCGCGTCGCATCTCCATGACCTGGATGATTCTGTGCCTGGGCGGCACCGTGGCCGTGGGCTTCTTCGGTATCGCATACTTCTCGGCGCACCCGGAAGTCGCCGGTCCTGTCACTGAAAACCCTGAGCGTGTGTTCATCGAACTGGCCAAGATTCTCTTCAACCCATGGGTTGCCGGTGTGCTGCTGTCGGCCATCCTGGCTGCCGTGATGAGTACCCTGAGCTGCCAGTTGCTGGTGTGCTCGAGTGCCTTGACCGAAGACTTCTACAAGACCTTCCTGCGTAAATCCGCTTCGCAACTGGAGCTGGTCTGGGTCGGTCGCGCCATGGTGCTGCTGGTGGCACTGATCGCTATCGCACTGGCCGCCAACCCGGACAACCGCGTACTGGGCCTGGTGTCCTACGCCTGGGCCGGTTTCGGTGCCGCATTCGGTCCGGTTGTCCTGATCTCGGTGGTCTGGAAAGAGATGACCCGCGACGGCGCACTGGCCGGTATCCTGGTCGGCGCGATCACCGTGGTGGTCTGGAAGCATTTCGAACTGTTGGGTCTGTACGAAATCATCCCGGGCTTCATCTTCGCCAGCCTGGCTATCTACATCGTCAGCAAGATGGGCGAGCCGAGCCGAGGCATGGTGGAACGCTTCGAAGCGGCGGAAAAAGATTTCAAGCTGAACAAATGATGCACTGAGCTTCGGCTCATACGAAAACGGCCCGTCTCCTACCGGAGGCGGGCCGTTTTTTATTGCCTGTATTTTCCCGGAAGAATGTGGAGATCCAATGTGGGAGCGAGCCTGCTCGCGAATGCGATCGTTCATTCAACGAATGTGTCGACTGACATGCCGCTTTCGCGAGCAGGCTCGCTCCCACAGGGGCGGTGGAGAGTTCGAGGTGTTTGTATGTAGTCGAAGGCTGCGCGTTCCGAAGCGCTTTCAGCGGGAGATGTAGGGCGAATCTGAATTTTCCGTCACCCGTCCAAGACCCCTTGCCCCTGATGCAGAATCGCCCGCCCTCATTTCGCAGAGAGACATCGGATGTTCGCGCCTGCCAATCAACCGCGTTTCACGTTGACCCTAGAAGGCGCCCAGCATGACCTCAAAGTCCTTGAGTTCACGGGCAAGGAAGCCATCAGCCAACCTTTTCGCTTCGAGCTGGAACTGGTCAGCGAGCGGCCGGACCTGGACCTCGAAAGCCTGCTGCACGGTCAGGCGTTTCTCAGTCTTGATGCTCGGGGCAGTGGTATCCACGGTCAGATTTATCAGGTCGGGCAGGGTGATTCCGGGAAGCGTCTGACACGCTACCACCTGAGCCTCGTCCCGCGTCTGACCTATTTGGGGCATCGCATCAACCAGCGAATTTTCCAGCATCAGAGCGTGCCGCAAATTGTCACGCAAATCCTCAAGGACCATTCGATTCTGCGCGATGCCTTCGAATTTCGCCTTGGCAGCGAATACCCGCAGCGCGAGTACTGCGTGCAATACGCAGAAAGCGATCTGGCTTTCATTCAGCGCCTGTGTGCCGAAGTCGGCATTCATTACCACTTTCAACACAGTCCTGAAAGTCATCTACTGGTGTTTGGCGACGACCAGACCGTATTCCCGAAACTGCCCGAGTCGACCCTGTATCTGCCGGGCAGCGGCATGTCGGTTGGTGCCCCGGCAATCCAGCGTTTCAACGTGCGGGTGGAAACGCGCACCAGTGTCGTCACCCGGCGCGACTACAACTTCGAAAAGCCGCGCCTGTCTCTGGAAAGTCGCAGCGATGGCGAGCAGCGTCCGGTGCTGGAGGACTACCACTTTCCCGGCCAATTCAACGATCGCGAAACCGGCAAGCACCGGGCGCGGCGTGCACTGGAACGGCACGTCGCCGATTATCGGCAGGCCGAAGGCAGCAGCGATGAGTCCTCATTGGTCTGCGGGCATTTCCTGCAACTCACCGAACATCCGCGCAGCGATTGGAATGACCTGTGGTTACTCACGTCCATTGAGCATCGAGGCCGCCAGCCGCAGGTGCTGGAGGAATCGGTGACCAGCGATGGCGAGTCCTTTCAGGGTTACCGCAATACCTTTGTGGCCACGCCGTGGGACGTGTTCTTCCGACCGGCATTGGCACCCGAAAAACCGCGTATATCGGGCTACCAGCCCGCCGTGGTCACCGGCCCGAAAGACCTGGAAATCCATTGCGATGAGTACGGTCGGGTGAAAGTGCAATTGGCCTGGGACCGTGACGGTGAACTGAACGAACACTCCAGTTGCTGGCTGCGCGTCGCCAGCGGCTGGGCGCATGATCACTACGGCAGTGTGCTGATTCCGCGGGTGGGCATGGAGGTACTGGTCGGCTTTATCGATGGCGATGCCGACAAGCCACTGGTGATGGGTTGCCTGCCCAACGCCGCGACGCCGGTGCCACTGGACCTGCCGGCAGACAAGACCCGCAGCGTCTTGCGCAGCCAGAGCAGCCCCGGCGGTGGCGGCTACAACGAGCTGCGCATCGAAGACAAAAAAGGTGCCGAGGAAATCTATCTGCGCGCCCAGCGCAACTGGACGCAGCATGTGCTGAATGATCAGCAGGTGCAGGTCGATAACCAGCGCAGCATCGTTGTCACGGGGCTCGCCCGGCATGAACTCAAGGCTGATGAGCAACGCATCACCCACGGCCAGCGCCAGACCGAGGTCAGGCAGAATGACCATTTGTCTGTGCTCGGCGACCAGCAGGTTCGGGTGAACAGCCAGGCCACCAGTGCCTCGGCGCAGATCCATATCAGCGCTGGTCAGCAAGTGGTGATCGACGGTGGCGCGAGCGCGACGATTCAGGCCGGTGGGCAGTGGATCAATATCGGCCCCGGCGGAATTTTCAGCAGCGTGCCGATTGTCGTGGGCGGCGCGCCGATGGCAGCGGCCAGTGCTGCACCGGTGGTGCCTGGGTTGCCGGACAAGCTCGCCGCAGCGCCGGCAGCCATCCTCACCGCCGCGCAAATCATGAGCTTCAAAGGTGATGCGCCATTCTGCGAAGAGTGTGAGCGGTGCAAGGGCGGTGTCTGTGCAGCTTGAAGAATTGACGCCCGAAGAATGGCTGGCGCGTCAGCCGCTACACGCGTCGGAGCAACTATTCGCAATTTTCAGCAGTGCCAGTGATGCCGAGGTGTTCAAAGCCTGGCAAGGCACGGCGAATCCGATCTGGGCCGAGACGAGATATGCCGGGTGGGACGCGGTGATGCCTTATGTGGGAATCGTCGCTGCTGACAGTAAGTTCGTGCGCTGGGTGGCTGAAACCGAATCGCGGGACTGGGGCTGGCTGGCGGTGTCTTCGGCGGGTCTTGAAGTGCTGGTCGAGCATTTTTGCAGCCTGACTCAGGTGCTGATGCCTGACAGTAAAGCGGTGTTTTTTCGCTTCTGGGATGGGCGGTTTTTGTTGCCCATTCTGCGGTCTCCGCAGGTCATTCCGGCGCAGTTGCTGGCGGTGATTTCGCGGGGCTGGATCAATGGACAAGCCGTTGAAATCGGTGGTCGGGCGTTGGTTTCGGGACGAGTCTTTCCTTGGTGGGCCGTGCCGCAAGCAGTGCTGGCGCAGACTGATGAAAGCGTACGAGTCAGCAACGTCCTGCAGTGGCTGCGCGAGGAGCATCCGGCCGTGTTCGAGGCGTTTCCAGAGGCGGTGTTGCGCTGCAAGGTCGGGCAGTTTTTTCAGGTTTCAGTGCCGCAAGATTCATCGCAGTCGACGTTACTGGCGTTTTTGCTGGCGGAGTCAGAATGAAAATTCGGGGGCGAACGCTTCGGATGATTCCTTCGAGTTGCAGCGGTTTTCAACAACTGGTGAGTGATGGGTTGCAGCGTCGACATCCATGCGCCCTTCGACGCTCTGATAGACGCCGCCAACCACCGTATTCGCACCGTCGTCCAAGTGCTGGAAAATCTGTGTATGCGCGGTTCGATCGAGTGTGACTCGATGATTCTCAGCGACTTCACCAAACTCCGCGCCATCCCGCTGCGTGATGGCTGCGATGTGCTGGACGTGATCGGAAGACGCTTGGGTGCCATGCCTTCCTGAGGAAGATCGCAGTCTGCGTGCTCCCTGGGTGTACGCCGATCCCGTGGAGCTGCCGCAGGCTGCGATCCTTGCTGTTGCAATGGTCAATCAGAGACGTACGGATCCTGTGACTTGATAAAAGAGTCGAATGCAGGAGAGTTGTAAATTTCGAGGCAAGAGTAGAAGACGATTTTTTTGCCTGACTGTTTACTGACTGAGGAGTGCTTCGCGTACGCCTCCCTCATGTATTTTTCGGTTTCCGCGTAAGGATCATGGCTGATTTCAAGCGTGTCCTCATTTTGCGAAATCGCATGCTGCCCCTTCCCCATGGCAGAGTAAGCACCAATAGCAAGGCCGAGGTCCGACTTGATGTCGGAGTCACCCTTGAATTGATTCGATATGCAGTTGGCGAGGCCGTAATTTTTCAGTGAGATTCTCGCGTCGTTTACATCCAGTTCACTTGAGATGGCATTTGCAGATACGCCAAGAATTCCCACTGCGATGAGAAACCGGAATTTCATCCTTTTAACTCCCAGAAGTTGATTTTTTCCAGCTTCACGTCTGGCCGGTCGTAAGTATGGCTATCAGGGCGATGGTAATCACTGTTGTCACCGGTGACGCTACCGTTCCACAAAGTCGCATGGCCTGTCGCGTCGCTCCAACCGGTAATCTCCATGATAATCACACCTTTCCTGCCGTTAATAAAATCTGCCTCACTCATCTTTAATTCACGATCGGGGGAACCCCAATTGTGTTTGAGAAACGTCAGAAAATCTGCAACTTTCATGATGTAAGGAAGCTGGTCTGCACCGGCCAGCCGATAGATAGACTTGCCCGGGATGATCGTTCCTTTAGGGATTTTGTATCCGCCATAATTAAATCCCCTGCTTATCCTCAAAGCACAAGCGTTCGCGTACGCGTCAGGCTTTTCTGCTCTGGCCGCCTCAACGTTACCGCCAACGAGCGCATAAACATCAATCGAACTTTTGAGTCCAACCTCCCCATGAGAACGTTCTTCGCTGAATACTCTTCGGTTTCGCTATCAAGAGGATGACGGTAGAAAAGCTTGCAACACTATGTTCACCACCACCAAAGACGGAAGATTGAGTGATTTCATCATCCTCAGCGATGTCGCCAGACTCTGCGCGCGCCCACTGCGTGATGGCTGCGATCTTTTGAGTTGGCGATCCGCTCAGCCGCCAACCCCTGACTTGCCGCCCGGTAAAAGGTAAACTTTGCGGCCCTCGCAGGAGCAGCCATGAATTATCGTCACGCCTTCCATGCCGGCAATCACGCCGATGTGTTCAAACACCTGACCTTGACCCGCCTCATCGCCCTGATGTCGCGCAAGGAGCAGCCGTTTGCTTATCTCGACAGCCACGCGGGCATTGGCCTGTATGACTTGCAGGGCGATCAGGCCAATCGCACCGGCGAATACCTGGAAGGCATCGCGCGGCTATGGGATCAGCCGGACCTGCCGGCGCTGACCGCCGACTACATGAAGGTGCTGCACGACATGAACCCGGATGGCCAGTTGCGCTATTACCCGGGTTCCCCTGAGCTGGCGCGGCGTCTGACCCGGCCGCAGGATCGGGTGATGCTCAACGAGAAGCACCCGGAAGACGGCGTGCTGCTCAAAGACAACATGGCCGGCGACCGTCGGGTGAAAGTTCATCTGGGCGAAGGCTGGCATGTGGCGCGGGCGATGTTGCCGGTGCAGGAAAAGCGCGCGGTGATGCTGATTGATCCACCGTTTGAACAGCTCGACGAGATGCAACGTTGTGCGGCGTCGATGAAAGAAGCCATCGGGCGCATGCGTCAAACCGTGGCGGCAATCTGGTATCCGGTCAAGGATCAACGTGCGTTGCGGCGTTTCTATCAGGACCTGGCTGGCACGGGCGCACCGAAGTTGCTGCGTGTGGAATTGCTGGTGCATCCGCTGGACACGCCCAACAGCCTGAACGGTTCGGGCCTGGCGATTGCCAATCCGCCTTGGGGGCTGGAGGAAGAATTGCGTGAGTTGCTGCCGTGGCTGTCGAAGAAGCTGGGGCAGACTCAGGGCGGCTGGCAGATGGATTGGCTGATTGCCGAGAGTTGATCAGTTGGTTTGATGGCGTCTGATCCGACGCCTTCGCGGGCAAGCCCGCTCCCACATTGGAACGCATTTCAAGTGTGGGAGCGGGCTTGCCCGCGATGGTTTTGGGGATCAGTTACCCGCCAGGCTTGCTGGCATGCACACACCGGTACCGCCAATCCCGCAGTACCCTTCAGGATTCTTCGCCAGATACTGTTGGTGATAGGCCTCGGCGAAGTACACGGTCGGTGCCTGATCGATCTCGGTGCTGATTTCACCCAGGCCGGCCTTCAGCAGTTCAGCCTGATACACGGCTTTGCTCTTCAGCGCGGCGTCCAGTTGCTCCGGGCTGGTCGCGTAGATTACCGAGCGGTACTGCGTGCCGATGTCGTTGCCCTGGCGCATGCCCTGGGTCGGGTTGTGCAGTTCCCAGAACATCGCCAGCAGCTCTTCGTAACTGACCTTGGCCTTGTCATACACCACCAGTACCACTTCGGCGTGGCCGGTCAGGCCCGAGCAGACTTCTTCGTAGGTCGGGTTCGGTGTGAAGCCGCCGGCGTAACCGACGACCGTGCTGACCACGCCTTCGCGCTGCCAGAAACGCCGTTCCGCACCCCAGAAGCAGCCAAGACCGAAGATTGCAAAGTCGACGTCCTGAAAAAACGGGCCGAGCAGTGGAGTGTCTTTGAAGACAAAGTGTTTTTCCGGCAGGACCATCGGGGTTTCGCGACCGGGCAGGGCTTGTTCTTTGGTTGGGAGCACGTTTTTGTTCACCAGGATTTCCGAGCGCAGAACCATGAGCGTTCCTCTCAGTCAGGTTGGGGGTAAAAAGTCAGACCGTCAGTGTGCCGAATGATGCCGCACTAATCACTACTCAAAAAATATGGATATAGCCCTTGTGGGAGCAAGCCCGCTCCCACAGAGGCGTTCATCCAAATAGGCGTTTGAGGTGTTTCAGAGGCAAAGCGGCCCGCGCGGATAGCGCTTGAGCGCCTGGATCAGTTCGGCGCCGGGAATCGGTCGGTCGAACAGGTAGCCCTGGCCGACGTCGCAACGATGCCGGCGCAGAAAGGCCAGTTGCTCAGCGGTCTCGATGCCTTCGGCCACGACCTTGAGTTTGAGGTTGTGGGCCATGGCGATCACGGCGGAGGTGATTTCCATGTCGTCCTGGTTGTCGGGGATTTCGTGGATAAAGCTGCGATCGATCTTGATGATGTCGATGGGGAATTTTTTCAGATAGCTCAGCGACGAGTAACCGGTACCGAAGTCGTCCATGGCCAGGGTCAGGCCCAGACGCTTGAGCTGGTCGAGCTGCAAGTGCGTGTCTTCGGTGGCTTCCAGCAGCAGGCCTTCGGTCAGCTCCAGTTCCAGCAGTTTTGCCGGCAGCGCTTCTTCCTTGAGGATGTTGGCGATGGAGGCGACCAGGTCAGGGTCGGAGAACTGTTTTGGCGACAGGTTGATCGCCACTTGCAGGTTGCCCAGGCCGGCGGCGGTCAGGGCTTTGCTCATGCGGCAGGCCTGACGCGCGATCCACTTGCCGATCGGAATGATCAGACCGGTCTCTTCA
Source organism: Pseudomonas sp. SWRI81 (assembly GCF_014268545.1). Lineage (NCBI taxonomy): Bacteria > Pseudomonadati > Pseudomonadota > Gammaproteobacteria > Pseudomonadales > Pseudomonadaceae > Pseudomonas > Pseudomonas sp. SWRI81. The sequence goes on along the minus strand of NZ_JABWQS010000008.1, from coordinate 55,469 downwards.
GCAACGCTGATGAACTGGTCCGGGCGGATCATGCCGCGCTCCGGGTGATTCCAGCGCAGCAGCGCCTCCATGCCCAGCAGGCGCCCACTGCGCAGGCACAGCTTGGGCTGATAGAACACGTCCAGTTCGTTCTGCGTCAGGGCGCGGCGCAGGTTGTTCTCGACGAACAGTTTGTAACTGGCTTCGGCGTTCAATGCTTCGGTGAATACCTGCACCTGATGCTTGCCGTTGGCCTTGGCCTTGTGCAGTGCCAGACCGGCGTTGCGCATCAGGGTTTGCGGATCGCGCCCGTGCAGTGGTGCGCAGGCCAGGCCCACGGAGCCGGTGACACTGATCAACTGATTGTCCACGAACATCGGCTTGTCGAGGGTCATCAGCAACTGGCTGGCGATCTGTTGGCCGGCCTCAAGGCCGGTATTGTCGAGCAGCACGGCGAACTCGTTACTGGCGAAGCGGGCAAGGCTGCCGCTCGGGCTGAGGCTGTTGCGCAGACGCCGGGCCAGGCTGATCAACAGCTTGTCGCCGGTCTGGTGGCCAAGGCTGTCGTTGATCCGCTTGAAGTTGTCGATGTCCACCAGCAACAGGCTGATCGGCGTGTCGCTGTCACGGGCGAAACGCTCGTCCAGGTTGCGGATAAACGCCGGGCGGTTACCGAGGTTGGTCAGGTTGTCGGTGTAGGCCAGGCGCTCGATACGCTGTTGCGCCAGTTTGGTCTGGGTGATGTCTTCGTAGATGCCGATGTAATGCGTCAGTTCGCGGTTGTCACCGTAGACCTTGGAGATCGACAGCTGGCCCCAGTACGGTTCGAGGTTCTTGCGTCGGCTTTTGAATTCGCCCTGCCAACTGTTGCTCTGGGCCAGCGCCGAGGGCGCGTCGAACAGCAACTCGCTAAGGTTTTCCAGGGCCGGCAGCTCGGACAGGCGCTGGCCGTGAACTTCTTCGGTGGTGTATTGGGTGATTGCGGTGAAGCTCGGGTTGACGTATTCGACCACGCCGTCGCAATTGACCAGCAAAAAGGCGTTGGCACTTTGCTCGACTGCGCGCTGGAACAAGTGCAGGGCACTGGTGGCAGTGCGGCGATTGTGGTTGTTGATCACCTGCGCGAACTGGTCGGCCAGTTCACCGGCAAAGGCAATTTCGTCGGACTGCCAGGCGCGGGTCACACCGGTCTGCTCCAGGCACAGCACGCCGACAACCTGACCGTCGACGCGGATGCTCGCATCGAGCATGGCATTGACGTCACGCGAGCGCATTGCCTCAGCCATCTCGCGGGTGCGCGGGTCATGCAAGGCGTTGTGGGCATCGATGGCGCGGCTACTGTGCAGCGCTTCCATGTAGTCAGGGAAGCCGCTGATGTCGATGGCGTCTGGCAGGATGTATTCCTGGGTCGCCCGATGGTAGGCCGAGATCGGCAGCAAGTGCTGGCCTTCGAGATTCCACAGGCTGGCTGAGTCGATCTCATAGATATCGCAGGCGCAGCGGGTGATCAGTTCGGCGGCTTCTTGCAGCGAATTGTGAGTGCTGTAGCGCTGACGGGCGAGTAGTAGAATCAAGTCTTGCTGGGCGCGCACGCGTTCCAGATGTTGCAGTTGTTCCTGCTGGGCGCGCTGGTTCAGCTCCAGCGCGATCTGCAGGCGGGAATTCTGGGTTTCCAGGTCGACCGATGGCAAGGTCGGCGCGTCGTCGTACACGTCATCGACCGCCAGCAAATAGCCGCGCAGCAAGTGCCGGTTGTGTTGTCGGTACGCTTCGCCGAGTTCCAGGATGCTCAAGGCCCCGGCCACGGTGTGCAGCGTGTAGCGCACCAGATAGTGGGGGCTGGTAGTCAATTGCTGCTGGATGGCGTCGTGCAGTTGATAGCGCGCTTCGGGCTCCATGAGGCTGGCGTAGGGCGAACCGACCAGTGCGCACAATTCCACGGCCGGCTGACCGAACTGGCGTTCGCAGTTGGGATCGAGGAACAGCATCGCCCAGCTCGCTTCATTCAAGCGCTCGAAACGCAGCATGCCGAGCCGCGAGGGCACAGGCAACTGCGTCACTACCTCGGCCGCCATACGGCTGGCGGCATCGGGTTGGCTTTTCATCAAGGAAACTCGCTTGGAAATATGCTGAACGCGCCGGGCTCTCGCCCTCTTTACTGTTGCCTGCGGCAAGGTTGCATCATTGCGGCACTGACTGACAAGAGAGATGAAGGCCAAGTGCTATAAGAATATGTCGGCTGCAACGAACATTTCTCCAGCGGGTGTCAGAAAAGATCAAATGATCGCAGCCTTCGGCAGTCCCGACAGGGAACGCATACCCATGTAGAAGCTGCCGAAGGCTGCGATTTTTTTGGGTTTCAGCGCAGTTTCAGCGTGATCGACTGCAGCGGTTTGCCATCGCGATCATGGTAATTCACCACAATCCGATCAGCGTCGACGACCACGTGCGCAAAGTTGTCCTGGCTGACCACGGCACTGGTCAACTCATGCCGATAATCACCGGCAGCCGTGCGCGCCAGTGGTTGATCGAGGATAAAAGTGGAGGCCTTGGCATAGGGCAACAGCTTGCTGTTGCACAGCGGTGAAGAGACGATGGTGTGAACTTCGAAATCCGGGTAGTTGCTGTGAGTCAGGCGACTGGTGAGCGAGCCGTGAACATCGCCGGAGACGAACACGACGTTTTTGATCCGCCGGGTACGGATGGTTTCCAGCAAGCGCAGACGTTGCTCGGGAAAGCTCTTCCAGGCGTCGTCGCCGTGGAGTTTGCGATCCGGATAGAACATCACGCTGGTTACCACAAACTTGACGCGCGCAGGGCTGTTTATCAGCCATTTGAGTAGTGCCAGTTCCTGCTCTTCATCCAGAATGCGGCGGTCATCGGCCGACAAGTTACGCCGCGTGCGGCTGTCGGTAACAAACCATTCGATATCACCGTCGCTGAACTGATACCAGTAATGATCAAGTTTGGCATGGTTTATCTGGCCAGTAGAAGTTAGTTCATGGGCCGGGCTGTGGCTGACCTGATACAACTCGTAGGCAGCCATGGCATTGCGATACAAGTCGCTGTCGGACTTGCTTGCGTTGGCCGGCCAGTTGTCTTCGATTTCATGATCATCGAGGATCATATAAGTCGATGTGCCGGACATCAGGCGTTGAATGTTGGGCTGTGAAAAGGCTGCCCGGTATTTGGCAAGTATGTCTTTGTATTCCCGGTCCGGGGCAATCACGTTCAAGTCGTCGACATAGATTTGATCGCCGGTCATCAATGTTGCGCTGATCGGCGGTTGTGCGCCTTCAATCAATTGGTTGATCGAAGCGAATATACGGTCGCCCAGTTGCGGCAGCGAGGCGATGCCGGCGGTCATGCGCAAGTAGCGGCACGACCCGACTATGTACGCTCTGGATTGCACGGGCTTAGTGGAACGCGTGCGCAGGCGGTAGATTTCCCGTGGCCATTGCAGGGGCAACTCCGCGACGCTGTCCCTGGTATGTACCGGACTCATCGGGCTGAACCAGCCTGTCTGGTATTCGTATTCGGTATCGCTACTCAAGTTGTTGAGCGCGAAAACATCGGACATATCACGCCGTTCACTGAGCTGCACGAAAATAGGCTTTGCCCATTGTGTTGTTCCGTATGTGCGATAACGCAGGGCGGCAAATACCAATGCGTTGTGTTGTGAATTACCGCGAATAAATATTCGCGCGTGGTTAGTTGTAACGTGGCCGATGATCGGGCCAATGGTTGGTTTTAACATGTCGAGTCCGTTCGAATGAAGGCAGGATAAAGTTATATTTTGCGCGGCGCTGTTAGTTGGCGTTGCTGTTTTAAGGTTAGTTGTGTGGCGAATAAAAATATTGGCGTGAAGTTGACGCAGCTTGTGGCCGATGTCAGCGCTACTTGTGGGAAATATGCGGGGTGGTTTTCTTCAGGCAAAAAAAAGCCCCGCCAAACTGACGGGGTTGAGGTACGAGCGTGTGGCGCTCGAAAGGGTGCAGCAAACGGCCCTCCGTGGCTGGAGGGCCGTTTGAGTTACAGCAGGATCGTGCGGATGTCGCCCAACAGGCTGCCCAGACGCTGGGTGAAGCGTGCAGCTGCAGCACCATTGATCACGCGGTGATCGTAGGACAGCGACAGTGGCAGCATCAGCTTCGGCTGGAAGGCTTTGCCATCCCAGACAGGCTGGATGGTGGCCTTGGAAACACCGAGGATCGCCACTTCCGGCGCGTTGACGATCGGCGTGAAGCCGGTGCCGCCAATATGACCGAGGCTGGAAATGGTGAAACAGGCGCCTTGCATCTCGTCCGAGGACAGCTTCTTGGTGCGAGCTTTTTCAGCCAGCGAAGCTGCTTCGGCCGCCAGTTGCAGCAGACTCTTCTGGTCGACGTTCTTGATGACCGGTACGAGCAGGCCATCCGGGGTGTCGACGGCGAAGCCGATGTTCACGTATTTCTTGCGGATGATCGCCTTGCCGCTTGGTGCCAGCGAACTGTTGAAGTCCGGCAGTTCCTTGAGCAAATGCGCGCAGGTCTTGAGCAGCAGCGGCAGGATGGTCAGCTTGACGCCAGCCTTCTCGGCCACGGCTTTTTGCGCGACACGGAAAGCTTCCAGCTCGGTGATATCTGCCGAGTCGAATTGCGTCACGTGTGGCACGTTCAGCCAGCTGCGGTGCAGGTTGGCCGCGCCGACCTGCATCAGGCGGGTCATCGGCACTTCTTCGATTTCGCCGAAACGGCTGAAGTCGACGACCGGGATCGGCGGGATGCCCGCGCCACCGGTAGCGCCGGCAGCGGCCGGTGCTTCCTTGGCCTTCTGCATCATTGCCTTGACGTAAACCTGCACGTCTTCTTTCAGGATGCGACCGTGCGGACCGCTGGCGCCGACGGCGCTCAGCTCGACGCCGAACTCACGGGCCAGTTGACGCACGGCGGGGCCGGCGTGAACTTTCGCGCCTGGCTTGGCCGGTGCAGCGGCTGGAGCGGCGGGGGCAGCCGGTGCAGCCGGAGCAGCAGCGGCAGGGGCCGGAGCGCTTGGCGCAGCCGCTGGAGCCGGGGCAGCAGCAGGTGCCGCGCCTTTGACTTTCAGCTTCAGAATCAGATCGCCGGTGCCCACTTCGTCATCCAGCTTGATCGAAACGCTTTCGACCACGCCGGCGGCAGGCGATGGAATTTCCATGCTCGCCTTGTCGGATTCCAAGGTGATCAGCGACTGGTCGGCTTCGACGGTATCGCCCGCCTTGACCAGCACTTCGATGATCTTCGCCTTGCCTGCCGAACCGATGTCCGGGACATGAATGTCCTGAACAGTGTCAGCGGCCGGTGCCGCCGGAGCAGCCGTCGGGGCTGGCGCAGCGGCAGCAGGCGCGGCAGCCTGAGCCGGAGCGGCAGCAGCGGGGGCCGCAGCACCTGCCACTTCCAGATCCAGAATCAGGTCGCCGGTGCCGACTTCGTCGTTGAGCTTGACGCTGATGGCCTTGACCACGCCAGCGGCAGGCGAGGGGATTTCCATGCTCGCCTTGTCGGATTCCAGAGTGATCAGCGATTGATCAGCCTCGACGGTATCGCCGACCTTGACCTGGATCTCGATGATTTGCGCCTTGCCCGACGAACCGATGTCCGGCACATGCACTTGCTGTACCGAAGCGGCAGCAGGAGCAGCGGCGGGTGCGGCGGCTGCAGGTGCGGCAGTCGGTTTTTCTTCAGTTTTGGCGGCTGGCGCAGCAGCGGGGGCCGGGGCGGCTTCAGCAGCGCCCTCGACTTCCAGCTCCAGCAGTTCGTCGCCTTCTTTCAGGCGGTCGCCCAGCTTCACTTTCAGGCTCTTGATGACGCCGGCCTTCGGGGCAGGCACTTCCATGCTGGCCTTGTCAGATTCCAGGGTCAGGATGCTCTGATCGGCTTCGATACGGTCGCCGACCTTCACAAACAATTCAATTACTTCACCTTCACCGCTGCCGATGTCAGGTACGCGAATGAGTTCGCTCACAAAATGTCTCCTCAGCAGTCCAGTGGGTTGCGTTTTTCCGGGTCGATGCCGAACTTGACGATGGCCTCGGCCACCACTTTAGGTTCGATATCACCACGGTCAGCCAGTGCTTCCAGGGCTGCCAACACCACGAAATGACGGTCGACTTCGAAGAAATGACGCAGTTTCTTGCGGCTGTCGCTGCGGCCGAAACCGTCGGTGCCCAAGACTTTGAATTCCTTGGACGGAACCCACTGACGGATCTGCTCGGCGAACAGTTTCATGTAGTCGGTAGAGGCGATAACCGGGCCTTTACGGCCGTTCAGGCACTCTTCGACGTAGCTCAGCTTAGGCTTCTGGCCAGGCTTGAGACGGTTGCTGCGCTCTACGGCCAGGCCGTCGCGACGCAGTTCGTTGAAGCTGGTAACGCTCCAGACGTCAGCGCCGACGTTGAACTCTTCACGCAGGATCTTCGCCGCTTCACGCACTTCGCGCAGGATGGTGCCGGAGCCCATCAACTGAACGTGGTGCGCCGCATCGCGAGTGTCTTCTTCGAGCAGATACATGCCTTTCTTGATGCCTTCTTCGGCACCGGCCGGCATGGCTGGCTGCTGGTACGACTCGTTCATCACGGTGATGTAATAGAAGATGTCCTGTTGCTCTTCGGTCATCTTCTTCATGCCGTCCTGAATGATCACCGCCAGCTCGTAGCCGTAGGTCGGATCGTAGGTGCGGCAGTTCGGGATGGTCGCGGCCAGCAGGTGGCTGTGACCGTCTTCGTGCTGCAGGCCTTCACCGTTCAGGGTGGTACGGCCGGCGGTGCCGCCGATCAGGAAGCCACGGGTACGGCTGTCGCCAGCGGCCCAGGCTAGATCGCCGATCCGCTGGAAGCCGAACATCGAATAGAAGATGTAGAACGGCAGCATCGGCTGGTTGTGGCTGGAGTACGAAGTACCGGCAGCGATGAACGAGCTCATGGCGCCCGCTTCGTTGATGCCTTCTTCAAGGATCTGACCTTTCTGGTCTTCCTTGTAGAACATCACCTGGTCTTTATCGACTGGCTCGTAGAGCTGGCCGACGGAGGAGTAGATGCCCAGCTGGCGGAACATGCCTTCCATACCGAAGGTACGGGCTTCGTCCGGGATGATCGGAACGATGCGCGGGCCGATTTCCTTGTCCTTGACCAGTTGCGCGAGGATCCGCACGAAGGCCATGGTGGTGGAAATTTCGCGGTCGCCCGAGCCATCGAGGATAGCCTTGAGGGTGTCCAGATCCGGCGTCGGTACGCTGAAGCTCTGTGCGCGGCGCTGTGGCACGAAACCGCCCAGTGCGGCACGGCGCTCGGCCAGATAACGGCCTTCAGCGCTATTCGGCTCTGGCTTGAAGAACGGCAGGTTCTCCAGCTCTTCGTCCTTGACCGGAATGTCGAAGCGGTCGCGGAACAGCTTCAGGCTCTCGACATCAACCTTCTTGGTGTTGTGCGCAGTGTTTTTCGCTTCGCCGGCACCGGTGCCATAACCCTTGATGGTCTTGGCGAGGATGACGGTCGGTTGTTCTTTGTGGTTGACCGCTTCGTGGTACGCCGCGTAGACCTTGTACGGGTCGTGGCCGCCACGGTTGAGTTTCCAGATCTCGTCGTCGGACAAGTCTGCAACCATCGCCTTGAGTTCAGGCGTGTTGAAGAAGTGCTCACGCACGAACGCGCCGTCTTTGGCTTTGTAGTTCTGGTACTCGCCGTCGATGACTTCGTCCATGCGGCGTTGCAGGATGCCGTCGACGTCTTTGGCCAGCAGTGGGTCCCAGAAACGGCCCCAGATGACTTTGGTTACGTTCCACTGGGCACCGCGGAACACGCCTTCGAGCTCCTGGATAATCTTGCCGTTGCCGCGAACCGGGCCGTCGAGGCGCTGCAGGTTGCAGTTGATGACGAAAATCAGGTTGTCCAGCTTCTCGCGGCCGGCCAGGGAGATCGCGCCCAGGGATTCCGGCTCGTCGCACTCGCCGTCGCCCAGGAAGCACCAGACTTTCTGTTTGCCCGGCTGGATGAAACCGCGGTGTTCCAGGTACTTCATGAAGCGTGCCTGGTAGATCGCCTGGATCGGGCCCAGACCCATCGAAACGGTCGGGAACTGCCAGAAGTCAGGCATCAGCCAAGGGTGCGGGTAGGACGACAGGCCCTGACCGTCGACTTCCTGGCGGAAGTTGTTCATCTGGTCTTCGGTGATGCGGCCTTCCATGAATGCGCGGGCGTAGACGCCTGGCGAGGTGTGGCCCTGGAAGTAGATCAGGTCGCCGCCGTGTTCGTCGGTCGGGGCCTGGAAGAAGTAGTTGAAGCCGATGTCATACAGGGTCGCACTGGAAGCGAAGCTGGAGATGTGACCGCCCAGGTCCGAATCTCGCAGGTTTGTGCGCATTACCATGGCCATCGCGTTCCAGCGTACCAGCGAGCGAATGCGGCGTTCCATGAACAGGTCGCCAGGCATGCGTGCTTCGTGGGTCACGGGGATCGTGTTGCGGTAAGGCGTGGTGATGGCGTAAGGGAGCTGCGAACCGCTGCGGGTCGCCAGTTCACCCATACGGGTCATCAGATAGTGAGCACGGTCTTCGCCTTCTTTGTCGAGAACCGATTCCAGGGCGTCCAGCCATTCCTGGGTTTCGACGGGATCGAGGTCTTGCATGGCTTGCTCCAGGGCGGAAAGGCTTCCAGAATCGGTTGCCTGAGTTTGCGACTGGCCTTGTGGGCAGACGATTTAAAATTCTTGGATTGCCGACAGGTTGTTCCGGCGGCGTGTAGTTTTACTACAAATCTTCCGGCATTTCAGCCTTTCGAATGTATAGACGAGTAGTAAAACTACAGATGAAAGGCTTGTGGCCTCCGACTGCGTTGTGAGAATAATCGTTAAGGTGGGTCGATTTCCATCCGAATAAGGTGAAAGTTTGATGCTGAATGCTAAAGAAGAAGAAATTTCAGCTATTTCTAACTTTTGTTCGACAGTCCTTCGCGTAGCGGGTTTTCATCATTCACTACAAGCGGCCATTTACACGCCGATCAAGGATAGACCATGACCCTGCCCGTGCTTGCCGAACTGCCCGCCATCCTCTTGCCGTTGGTCAGCCGATCCGAGCAGTCGTTCCGTACGGCTGTCGCCTCACTGGAGGACGATCATGGCCTGTCGAGCTGGACGCCGGAGCGCTGGGCGCAGTTCGCCCGCGTCACCGCCGCCAGCGAGTTTGTCATTGAACAGAGCGTTCGTGACCCTTTGATGTTGCTCTCGCTGGTGCAGTCCGGCGAACTCGACCGGGCCTTCGCGCCGGGTGAGCTGTGTGCTCAGATGGCCGCCGCGGTGAACGCCGCGCAAAGCGAGGATGAGCTCGGCCGTGCCTTGCGTCGTCAGCGCGCCCGGCATCAGGTGCGGATCATCTGGCGCGACCTGACGCGTCAGGCCGATCTGGTGCAGACCTGCCGCGATCTCTCGGACATGGCCGACGCCTGCATTGATCAAGCCTATCAGTGGCTGTACAGCCGCCATTGCGAACAATTCGGTACGCCGACCGGCCGCCGCAGCGGTCTGCCCCAGCCCATGGTGATCCTCGGCATGGGCAAGCTGGGCGCGGTCGAGTTGAATCTGTCCTCGGACATCGACCTGATCTTCGCCTACCCCGAGGGCGGCGAAACCGTCGGCGTGAAACGTTCGCTGGATAATCAGGAGTTCTTCATCCGCCTCGGTCAACGCCTGATCAAAGCGCTGGACCCGATGACCGTCGACGGCTTCGTCTTCCGTGTCGACATGCGCCTGCGTCCGTACGGCTCGTCCGGTGCGCTGGTGCTCAGCTTCAATGCGCTGGAGCAGTATTACCAGGATCAGGGTCGCGACTGGGAGCGCTATGCGATGATCAAGGCGCGTGTGGTCGCCGGCGATCAGGTGGCCGGTGCCCAGTTGCTGGAAATGCTGCGGCCGTTCGTTTATCGGCGCTATCTGGACTTCTCGGCGATCGAAGCGCTGCGCACCATGAAGCAATTGATCCAGCAGGAAGTGCGGCGCAAAGGCATGGCCGACAATATCAAGCTGGGCTCCGGTGGCATTCGTGAAGTCGAGTTCATCGCCCAGGCGTTCCAGTTGATTCACGGTGGTCGCGATCTGAGCCTGCAACAGCGCCCTCTATTAAAGGTGCTGAGTACGCTGGAAGGGCAGGGCTATTTGCCGCCGGCGGTGGTCAGTGAATTGCGCGAGGGTTATGAGTTCCTGCGTTACACCGAACACGCCATCCAGGCCATCGCCGACCGTCAGACCCAGATGCTGCCGGAGGGCGCGCAGGATCAGGCGCGGATTGCTTTCATGCTTGGCTTCGCCGACTGGGAGGCTTTTCATGAAAAGCTCATGTATTGGCGCGGTCGTGTCGCCTGGCATTTCGCCCAGGTGATTGCTGATCCCGACGAGGACGAAGGCGCCGCAAGCGAAGTGGTGGTGGGCGGCGAATGGCTGCCGCTGTGGGAGGAGGTGCAGGACGAAGAGGCCGCGTGCCGTCAGTTGCAGGAGGGCGGTTTTGCCGATGCGAGCAAAGCCCTGAAGGCGCTGGCCGGTTTGCGCGGCAGTCCGCAATTGCGCGCGATGCAGCGTCTGGGGCGCGAGCGGCTCGACGCTTTCATCCCGCGCCTGATCGCGCAAGCGGTGGAGCATGCCAATCCGGATCTGGTGCTTGAGCGCGTGTTGCCGTTAGTGGAAGCGGTGGCGCGGCGTTCGGCCTATCTCGTGTTGCTGACAGAAAATCCCGGTGCGCTGCGCCGCTTGCTGACGCTGTGCGCGGCGAGTCCGTGGATCGCCGAGCAGATCACCCGCTTCCCGTTGCTGCTTGACGAATTGCTCAACGAAGGCCGCCTGTTCAAGCCGCCGTTGGCGCCGGAGCTTGCGGCAGAACTGCGCGAGCGATTGACACGGATCCCTGAAGACGACCTTGAACAGCAGATGGAAGCCCTGCGCCATTTCAAACTGGCACACCGCTTACGGGTCGCCGCCTCGGAAATTGCTGGCAGCCTGCCGCTGATGAAGGTCAGCGATTACCTGACCTGGCTGGCCGAGGCCATTCTTGAGCAAGTGCTGGCGCTGGCCTGGCGCCAGACCGTGGCCAAGTACGGCACGCCGTTGCGCACTGACGGTACGCTGTGCGATCCCGGCTTCATCATCGTCGGTTATGGCAAGGTCGGCGGGCTGGAGCTGGGGCACGGTTCGGATCTGGATCTGGTGTTCATTCACGATGGCGATCCGCAGGCAGAAACCGACGGGCCGAAGTCGATCGATGGTGCGCAGTTCTTCACCCGACTGGGCCAGCGGATCATTCATTTGCTGACGGCACAGACCAACTCCGGCCAGCTCTACGAAGTGGACATGCGCTTGCGGCCCTCCGGTGCGGCGGGGTTGCTGGTGAGTTCCCTCGGCGCGTTTGCCCGCTACCAGGAAAATGAAGCGTGGACGTGGGAGCATCAGGCCCTCGTGCGCGCACGGGTGCTGGTTGGCAGCGCCGATGTCGGCCAGGCCTTCGAGAAAGTCCGTGCGCAGGTATTGGGCAAAGCGCGTGATCTGGCGACGTTGCAACAGGAAGTCAGCGAAATGCGCGCGAAGATGCGCGATAACCTTGGCACCCGGAGCACCGCGGCCGGGACCGCGGCAAATGCCTTCGAGGCCACCGCGCCCTTCGACCTCAAGCAGGACGCCGGAGGTATCGTCGATATTGAATTTATGGTGCAATACGCGGCTCTGGCGTGGTCGCAAAGTCATCCGCCATTGCTACGCTGGACCGATAACATCCGCATTCTGGAAGAGCTGGAACACCAAGGGCTGATGCCCGCCGAAGATGCCAGCTTGTTGCGCGAGGCCTACAAAGCCTACCGCTCAGCCGCCCACCGGCAGGCATTGCAGAAGGATGCCGGGGTGATCCCGGGCGACCAGTTTGCCGAAGAGCGCCGCCAGGTCATGCGAATCTGGCGGGAGATGGGGCTAGGCTGAAACGGTTTATGCAGCAGCCAACACCCTGTGGGGGCGGGCTTGCCCGCGAAGGCGGAGTGTCAGGCGACACTGACGCTGGATGTGCTAGCTCTTTCGCGAGCAAGCCCGCTCCCACAGTGGATCTGCGCTGAGACGCAGATATGCGAGTGAATGCAAAACCCTGTAGGAGTGAGCCTGCTCGCGAAGACGGAGTGTCAGACGACACTGATGCTGGATGTGCCAGCCCTTTCGCGAGCAAGCCCGCTCCCACAGTGAATCTGCGCTGAATGGCAGATGTGTGAGTGAATGCAAAACCCTGTGGGAGCGGGCTTGCCCGCGAAGACGGAGTGTCAGACGACATTGATGCTGGATGTGCCGGCCCTTTCGCGAGCAAGCCCGCTCCCACCGTGAATCTGCGCTGGATGGCAGATGTGTGAATGAATGCAAAACCCTGTAGAAGTGAGCCTGCTCGCGAAGACGGAGTGTCAGACGACATTGATGTTGGATGTACCGGCCCTTTCGCGAGCAGGCCCGCTCCCACAGTGGATCTGCGCTGAATGGCAGATGTGGAAGTGAATGCAAAACCCTGTGGGAGCGGGCTTGCCCGCGAAGGCGGAGTGTCGGACGGCAGAAATGTTGAATGGATAGGCCCTTTCGCGAGCCGCCCGCTCCCATAGTCGATCTACAATGTTTGTAGAATTCTCGAGGCGGGGAGGCGTAAATGCCTCCCCGGTTCGTTTTTGGAAAGCACATGAATATTCTGATCGTTGGGCCCAGTTGGGTCGGTGACATGGTAATGGCGCAGACACTGTTTCAGTGTCTCAAACAGCGCCACCCGCAATGCGCAATCGACGTGCTGGCCCCCGAGTGGAGCCGGCCGATCCTTGAGCGCATGCCTGAAGTGCGCAAGGCCTTGAGCTTCCCGCTCGGCCACGGTGCGCTCGAATTGGCGACCCGTCGGCGTATCGGCAAAACTCTGGCCGGCCAGTACGATCAGGCGATCCTGCTGCCTAACTCGCTGAAGTCGGCGCTGGTGCCGTTTTTCGCCGGCATCCCGAAACGTACTGGCTGGCGCGGCGAGTTCCGCTATGGCCTGCTCAACGACGTGCGCACCCTCGACAAAGAACGTTATCCGCTGATGATCGAGCGCTTCATGGCTCTGGCCTTCGAGCCGAACGTCGAGCTGCCCAAACCCTATCCCCGCCCGAGCCTGCAGATCGACCCGGTGACTCGCGAAGCCGCGCTGGGCAAGTTCGGTCTGACCCTCGACCGGCCGGTGTTGGCCCTGTGCCCCGGCGCCGAGTTCGGCGAGTCCAAGCGCTGGCCGTCCGAGCATTACGCCAAAGTCGCCGAAGCGCGCATCCGCGAAGGCTGGCAGGTGTGGCTGTTTGGCTCGAAAAATGATCACGCGGTGGGCGAAGACATCCGCGCACGGCTGATTCCCGGTCTGCGTGAAGAGTCGGTCAACCTCAGCGGCGACACCTCGCTGGCCGAAGCCATCGACCTGCTGTCCTGCGCTGATTCAGTGGTCTCCAACGACTCCGGCCTGATGCACGTCGCCGCCGCATTGAACCGTCCGCTGGTCGCCGTCTACGGCTCGACCTCGCCGGGCTTCACGCCGCCGCTGGCCGAACATGTCGAGGTCGTTCGGCTGGGTATCGAATGCAGTCCCTGCTTCGACCGGACCTGCCGTTTCGGCCATTACAACTGCCTGCGCCAGCTGATGCCGGACGCGGTCAATGATGCCTTGCAGAAGTTGCAAGGCTCCGTGGTCGAGGTTCATTAACTTGCGGGTACTGTTGATCAAGACTTCATCGCTGGGCGACGTGATTCACGCGCTGCCAGCGCTGACCGACGCCGCCCGGGCGATCCCCGGAATCAAGTTCGACTGGGTTGTGGAAGAAGGCTTCGGCGAAATCCCGACGTGGCACCCGGCCGTCGATAAAGTCATTCCGGTGGCGATCCGTCGCTGGCGCAAGAACCTTTGGAAGACGCTTACCAGCGGCGAGTGGAAACGCTTCAAGCAAAGCGTGCGCACCAATCGATACGATCTGGTGATCGATGCCCAGGGCCTGCTGAAAAGCGCCTGGCTGACTCGCTACGTCAAGGCCCCGGTTGCCGGCCTCGATAAAGGTTCGGCCCGTGAGCCGATGGCCGCACGTTTCTACGACCGCAAACTGGCCGTGGCCCGTGGGCAGCACGCCGTCGAGCGCGTGCGCCAGTTGTTCGCCATTGCGCTGGGCTATGACTTGCCCAAAGGTCTCGGCGATTACGGCCTCAACGTCGAGCGCCTGGTCGAGCTGCCGCGCAAGAGCGCCTTCGTCGTGTTCCTCCATGGCACCACCTGGGACAGCAAGCACTGGCCTGAAGCCTACTGGCGCGAACTGACCGAACGCGTCGGCTATCTGGGCGTGGGCGTCAAGCTGCCGTGGGGCAACCCGCAGGAAAAAGCCCGTGCCGAACGCATAGCCGCGGGTTTCAAGCACGCCGAAGTGCTGCCAAAACTGAATCTGGCCGGCGTCGGCAAAGTCCTCGCCGGCGCGCAAGCCTGCGTAGCGGTGGACACCGGTCTCGGCCATCTGGCTGCGGCGCTGGACGTGCCGACTATCTCGCTGTTCGGCCCGACCAATCCGGGTCTGACCGGAGCTTACGGCAAGTTGCAGATTCACTTGGGCAGCGACTTCCCGTGTGCACCGTGCCTGCAAAAGAAATGCACCTATCAACCGACTGCGCAGGATGCCCGTCAGTTTGACCTCAAGCGTGAGCAGCCGTTGTGCTTCACGCGTGTAAACCCCGAGCGTGTCGCCAGCCGACTGAGCACGTTGTTAATGGCTGAGGAGCTGCGCTGATGCAATTGGCATTCGTCCTGTACAAATATTTCCCGTTCGGTGGCTTGCAGCGCGACTTTATGCGCATCGCCCTCGAATGCCAGAAACGCGGCCATCAGATTCGTGTGTACACGCTGATCTGGGAGGGCGATGTACCGCCCGGTTTCGAAGTGCTGGTGGCGCCGGTCAAGGCATTCTTCAATCACCGTCGCAATGAAAAACTCAGTGCCTGGATGGCGGCGGATCTGGCCAGGCGCCCGGTGGACCGCCTGATCGGCTTCAACAAGATGCCAGGCCTGGACGTCTACTACGCCGCCGACGGCTGTTTCGAAGACAAGGCGCAGAACCTGCGCAACTCGCTGTACCGCCGCTGGGGCCGTTATCGCCACTTCGCCGAGTATGAGCGCGCGGTGTTCGCCAAAGACGCGAAGACTGAAGTGCTGATGATTTCCGAAGTGCAGCAGCCGCTGTTCATCAAGCACTACGGCACGCCGCTTGAGCGCTTCCATCTGCTGCCGCCGGGCATTGCTCAGGATCGTCGTCGTCCGGCGGATGCCGATGAGATTCGCGCCGGTTTTCGCGCTGAATTCGATCTGAAAGATGACGAGCTGCTGCTGGTGCAGATCGGTTCCGGGTTCAAGACCAAGGGTGTCGATCGCAGCCTGAAAGCGCTGGCGGCATTGCCAGCCGAATTGCGAAAACGCACCCGGCTGTTTGTAATCGGCCAGGATGACCCCAAATTATTCCAGATGCAGAGTGCAACGTTGGGCTTGGGCGACAATGTGACTTTCCTCAAGGGACGCAGCGATATCCCGCGTTTTCTGTTGGGCGCCGATCTGCTGATTCATCCTGCGTACAACGAAAACACCGGTACGGTGCTGCTTGAAGCGCTGGTCGCCGGCTTGCCGGTATTGGTCAGCGCGGTCTGCGGTTACGCCCATTACATTGCCGAGGCGGACGCAGGGCGAGTGCTGGACGAGCCGTTCGAGCAGGCGCAACTGACCCGATATCTGAGCGAGATGTTGAGCAACGACGCTGCCCGCGCAGCGTGGAGCCGCAACGGCCTGGCCTTCGCCGAAACGGCCGACCTCTACAGCATGCCGCAACATGCGGCCGATGTGATTCTGGCGGAGCACGCTTAATGAAGTTGATGCTGGCTGAACCGTTCAAGAGCCTTTGGGCCGGACGCGACCCGTTCGCCGAAGTCGAAGGCTTGCAGGGCGAGGTATACCGCGAGCTGGAAGCGCGCCGGACACTGCGCACGGAAGTCGATGGCAACGGATTTTTCGTCAAGATCCACCGTGGCATCGGCTGGGGCGAGATCTTCAAGAACCTGCTTACCGCCAAGCTGCCGGTGCTCGGCGCCGGCCAGGAGTGGAAGGCCATTCAACGCCTGCAGGAAGCCGGCGTACCGACCATGACCGCTGTCGCCTACGGCGAGAAGGGCAGCAACCCGGCGGATCAGCACTCGTTCATCGTTACCGAAGAGCTGGCGCCGACCATCAGCCTCGAAGATTTCAGTATCGACTGGGTCAAGCAGCCGCCCGAGCCGACGCTCAAGCGCGCACTGATCGCCGAAGTCGCGCGCATGACCGGCATGATGCATCGCGCCGGCGTCAATCACCGCGACTGCTACATCTGCCACTTCCTGCTGCACACCGACAAACCGGTTGCCGCGGATGACTTCAAGCTCTCGGTGATCGACTTGCACCGCGCCCAGACCCGTCCGGCCATTACCCGGCGCTGGCGCGACAAGGACCTGGCGGCGCTGTATTTTTCCGCGCTGGACATCGGTTTGACCCGCCGCGACAAACTGCGCTTTCTCAAGGGCTACTTCCAGCAACCGCTACGCCAGATCCTGGCTGAAGAAGCGCCGCTGCTGCGCTGGCTGGAAGGCAAGGCCAGCAAGTTGTATGCGCGCAAGCAGCGTTACGGGGATGCGCTCTGATGGCGGGTTGGACGCTTGAGCCGCAGTACCGTGAACTCGCCGAAGACTTCGGCAGCCTCGACGCCGTGTTTGCCTTGCAGGGCGAGCGCCTGACCCGTGATCCGCTGTCGGAAGTCATCCGGGTGCAGCGCAACGGCGTCAATTATTACGTCAAGCGCTACGTCGGCGCCGGTAAAGGCCTGCGTCGTTACGTGGGCAAGCCGCGGGTGAAGATGGAGTGGCAGAACCTCAAGCGTTTTGCCAAATGGGGCATTCCCACCGCTGAAGTGGTGGCGTGGGGCCTTGAACGACGCGGTGCGGCATACGACCGTGGGGCGATGATAACGCGCGAACTGCCGCGTACCGAGGACCTCTCGGCGCTGGCCGAGCGCAAGGACCCCAAGCTCAAGGATCGTGCCTGGGTGGACGGCATCAGCCAGCAACTGGCCGGTTATACCCGGACAATGCATGACCAGCGCTTTACCCATAACGACTTGAAGTGGCGCAATCTGTTGATCGACGATCAGGCGCAACTGTTTCTGATCGATTGCCCGAACGGCGATTTTTGGCGGGGCTTCTGGCTCAAGTACCGGATCACCAAGGATCTGGCGTGTCTCGACAAGGTCGCCAAATATCACCTGTCCAACACCCAGCGTTTGCGTTTCTACCTGCAATACCGCCAGTGTGACCGGCTCAATGCAGCCGACAAGAAACGCATTCGGCACGTGGTGAGATTTTTCGAGGGACGAGAATGACTGATTTTCTGGCCGCTGAAGATCGCGCGTTGCTTGAGCGCCACGGCCTCGACACCTTCGATGCATTGTGGGCCCGGCAACTGGAGGCGGTCGATGAGCCGAATACCGATGGCGGCGGCTGGAGCAGCGTGTTTCGTCTTGAACTCGAAGGCCGTGCCTTCTACCTCAAGCGCCAGTGCAATTACCTGACCCGCACCTTGCACGCGCCCTTCGGCGAGCCGACCTTTGCCCGGGAGTTTCGCAATATCAGTCGCTATCGCGAGCTGGGCATACCCGCGTTGCAGGCGGTGTTTTTTGGTCAACGCAAGATCAAGGGCGAAGTCCGTGCAGTTCTCCTGACCCGGGCGCTGGACGGTTGGGACGACCTCGACTCGCTGCTGCAACGCTGGTCGGATCTGACCGCGGCGCAGCACTCGGCCGTGCTCAAAGCCTGCGGGCAACTGGCGCGACTGCTCCATGGCCGGCGTCAGGTGCACGGTTGCTTCTATCCCAAGCACATCTTCATGCAGGCCACAGGCGACCACTATCGGGCGCAGTTGATCGACCTGGAAAAAAACCGCCCGCTGCTGTTCGGCCAGCGTGACCGGGTCAGGGACCTGGAGCCGCTGGTGCGCCGTGCTCCGCAGTGGAGCCATGCGCAACTGCGCGAATTGCTGGCCGCTTATCTCGACCAGCCGGCGGACAGTTCGCTGGTTGATAGCTGGCTTGTGCGCATGACGGCACGCCGCAGTCACAAGGAGACGCGTTGATGCAGTTGTCCGACCTGAAAAACGCCGGACGCACACCGTCGTTGCCGCTGACGGTGTCGCTGGCCGATGCGGCCGGCAGCGCCGATCTGCAACTGTTGACACTGCTGCGAGTTCTGCCGGGGCAGCGCTACGTGGGGGCTGGGGTGTGGCGCGGCCGGCCGGTGTTGGCCAAGTTGCTGGTCGGCAGCAAAGCGGCGCGGCATTTTCAGCGCGAGCTCGAAGGCGTCAAGTTGCTCGCAGCCCAAGGCATGACAACGCCGTTGCTGTTGGCCGATGGCTTGCGGGACGGAGAGGGTGGCTGGCTGCTTTTTGAGTTCCTTGAAGACGCCGAAAGCCTCGGTGATGCCTGGGCGATGGTCGAGGCGCTGCCGGCGCTGGCTGACGAGCAAGCCGCCGTGTTGGCCGAAGCGCTGGATGCCATCGGCCGACTGCACGGCAAAGGTCTCTGGCAGGAAGATTTACACCTGGACAATCTGCTGCGTCATGGTGGTCAGTTGTACTTGATCGACGGTGCCGGGATTCGCGCCGAGACCGCGGGCCAGCCATTGTCCCGGCAAAAAGTCTTGGAAAACCTCGGTGTGTTCTTTGCCCAGTTGCCCAAGTCGCTTGAACCGTTTACCGAAGAATTGCTGGTGTATTACCTGTTGAGCAACAGCGAGCATGCATTGCCACTGGAAGCCCTGCAGAAGCAGATCGACAAGGTGCGCAGTTGGCGCATGAAGGATTATCTGATCAAGGTTGGCCGGGAATGCACCTTGTTCGCGGTTCAGCGCGGTGCATTTGGCCTGCGTGCCATTCGCCGCGAGGAAGAGCCAGCGATGCTGCCCGTACTCGAACAGGTCGATACATTGCTCGAGCAGGGACACCTGTACAAGACGGGGGGCGCGGCCAGTGTCGGCAGGGTTCAGGCGGACGGTCGGACGCTGCTGGTCAAGCGCTACAACATCAAGGGTTTCGCTCATTGGCTCAAACGCTTCTGGCGCCCGAGTCGGGCCTGGCATTCGTGGCGTGAAGGCAATCGCCTGGCGTTCCTCGGCATCGCCACGCCAAAACCGTTGGCTGTGCTCGAAAAACGCTTTTTGTGGTTGCGCGGTCGCGCCTATCTGGTGACCGAGTTCTTGCCCGGACCGGACATTATCGAACGCTTTGCTCCGTACGTGGACAATGGCCAGGCGCCAGAAGCCGAGCTGCAGGCGCTGGATCAGCTGTTTGCGCGATTGATTGCCGAGCGCATCAGTCACGGTGATTTCAAGGGGCACAACCTGTTCTGGCAGAACGATCGCTGGGCGCTGATTGATCTGGACTCGATGTGTCAGCACGGTTCTATCGGCAGTTTCGCCCCGGCGTACGCCCGCGACCGTGCGCGATTCATGCGTAACTGGCCTGAAACCAGCGCGCTGTACCAAGTCATCGATCAGCGCTTGCCAAAAACAGCCTCCAGCCCTGAGTGAATCAGGCTCGCTCCCTCGCGGCATTCTCTTTTGCGCGAGCGAGCCTGCTCGCGAAAAAATGCCAAACGCACTGAACCTTGCTGCTGGCAGTAAGTAGCGGACAAGTACCGGAGACTTTTCCTACTGCCTCTGCAGAAGCCATGAACTGTCCCCTGCCAAATCCCGGTGCTAACTTGCCCGTCAATCTTGGAGGGTGAGTCTTGGGCATAAAAAGGACGGTGGCATCGGGTGCCTTGGCGTTGGTTCTGTCAGGCTGCGGCAGCGTCGCGACGGTTCTGCAAAACGATGCCGATGCCGCTCGTGACCTGCGCAAACAGAAAACCTACTGCCAGTCGATTCCGCGGGTGTACAGCGGCCTGGCCTTTGATTTTTGCGTATTGAATGCGCCTCCCGACCCAACGGGGTTCTTGGTGCCCTTCGTATTGCTCGATCTGCCGCTCTCCGCCGTCTTCGACACGGTGGCGCTGCCCTATACGGTTTATCGCCAGGCGACTGACGGTAACCTCAGTATTTACTGGCGCAAGGGTGGCTATTAAAGCTTCGGACGTGTTTTTAACAAGCCGTTCACGCCAGGGCAATTCGCACAGGGTAATTCCCTTCATGTTTACGCTATAATCCCGCCCTTTAGCTGTCACTCGCCTTGCGCGAGGGCACATCAATTTTCAAGGCGCATCGCGCCTGTATGCAGACTAAAGAGGCTAGACCCCTGTGGCATTGACGATTCTTGGCCTGTCCGGCGCCCTTAGCCATGATCCTTCCGCAGCCTTGTATATCGACGGCAAGCTGATCGCGGCGGCCGAGGAAGAGCGCTTCGTACGCGATAAACATGCAAAGAACCGCATGCCTTACGAATCGGCAAAGTTCTGCCTTGAACAGGCCGGCATCAAACCATCTGACGTTGACGTGGTGGCAATTCCGTTCGCCCCGATCAGTCTGTTCGGCAAGGCCCGCTGGCACTACGCCAAGCGCTACTGGTATGCCCCGGATCGCGCCCTTGATGCGATCCTGATGGGCAATCGCCGTTACAAGCGCTATCGCAACAAGATCGTCTGGTGCCTCGAGCAACTGGGTTTCGATCCGAAAAAGATCAAGATCGAGCCGGTCGAGCATCACCTGGCTCATGCTTCCAGCGCCTATCACTGCTCCGGTTTCAAAGAAAAAACCGCGATCCTCGGCATTGACGGCAAGGGTGAGTACGCCACAACCTTTTTCGGTTATGGCGAAAACGGCAAGATTCACAAGATCAAGGAGTTCTTTGATCCGGACTCTCTTGGCGGCCTGTACGGTGCGATCACCGAGTTTCTCGGTTTCGAGATGCTCGACGGCGAATTCAAGGTCATGGGCATGGCGCCGTATGGCGACGCCAGCAAATATGATTTCTCGCGTCTGGCCTCGTTCGAGAATGGCGAGCTGGTGATCAATACCGACTATGCCAACGTCATCGGCCTGCGTCGCTACAAAGAGAAGGGCAAGGGTTTTTACTTCTCGCCGAAGCTGATCGAGTGGCTGGGTCCCAAGCGCGAAGGCGACATCGCTGACGAACCCTACATTCACTACGCCGCCAGCATGCAGGCGCTGTTCGAAAAACTGGCGCTGCAAATGATCGACTATTACTTGGGCGACGTGCTCAAGGAAACCGGCAAGCTGGCCTTCGCCGGTGGCTGCGCGTTGAACGTCAAGCTGAATCAGAAAATCATTGCCCGCGACGACATCAAGGAATTGTTCGTACAGCCTGCCTCAGGCGATGCCGGCACCGCAGTCGGTGCTGCGGCCTATGTGTCCCACGCCCGCGGCGTGCCGGTCGAGAAGATGGAACACGTCTACCTTGGCCCGTCGTACTCCAACGAGGACGTGATTGCCGCCTGCGCCCGCCACGAGAACAAGCCGACCTGGCGCAAGCTCGACAACATGCCGGAGCAGATCGCCAAAATCATGGTCGAGGGCAACCCGGTGGCCTGGTTCCAGGGGCGTATGGAATTCGGTCCGCGCGCACTGGGCGGTCGTTCGATTATCGGCTGCCCAAGCGTGGCCGGTGTGGCTGATCGTATCAACCACCAGATCAAGTTCCGCGAGCGCTGGAGGCCTTTCTGCCCGTCGATGCTCGACACCGTTGCGCCACAAATGATCAAGATCGACCACCCGGCGCCGTTCATGACGTTCACCTTCGAAGTGGCTGAAGAGTGGAAGACCCGCGTGCCGGAAGTTGTCCATGAAGATGGTACTTCCCGTGCACAGGTGCTCAAGCGTGAATACAACCCGCGCTACTACGACATGATGAAGGCGCTGGAAGACCTGACAGGCAACGGCGTGTCGTTGAATACTTCGCTCAACCGCCGTGGCGAGCCGATGATCTGTTCGCCGACCGATGCGCTGAACATGTTTTTCGGCTCTGACCTGCAATATCTGATCATGGAAGATATTCTTGTCGTCAAAGAGGGTGTGCAAGGAAACAGTCTTGACTGAGACACTGATCAGCGTCGTCATTCCTGCCTACAACTACGCCAGGTCCCTGCCACGCGCCGTGGAGTCGGTGCTGGCGCAGTTGCATGAGGCTGCAGCGGATCTATTGGTGATAGATGATGGCTCGACAGACGCTACGCCTCAGGTGGTGGACGCGCTTCAGGCCGAACACGCCGGGCGTTTTCGTGCCTTGCGCAAGGGCAATGGCGGACTGTCTTCGGTGCGCAATCTGGGGATCGAGGAAACCACCGGGCGTTTTCTGATTTTTCTCGATGCGGACGACGAGATGGCGCCCGGAGCGCTGGCGGCACTGTCGGCGCATATCGCGAGTAATCCGCAGAGCCGGATGATCATCGGCGCTCACTGGTCGGTCTTCGCCGGCGGCAAGCGCAGCCTGCAGGCAGCCAAGCCGTTGCCGCTCACAATGCGCCAGCGGGTGAAGGGCTATCTGCTGGACAAGACGGTGTCGATCTCCAACGGCGCCTGCGCCATGCATCGCGAGGTATTTGCTCCAGGGGGCTACCCCGAACACCTGCGCAACGTGGAGGACCTGCCGGTGTTTGCCCAGGTCCTGGCGCGCTTTCCGTGCAGTGTGGTGGAGCAGCCTCTGGCGCTGATTTACAAGCACGCTGACAGCATGCGTCATGACTTGCGGCAGAGCCTTGCGGCCGGAACAGAGCAAGTCGTCAATGAAGTTTTTTCAAGCCAGCGGATGCCGCAGGAGCTTCAGGACTTGCGCCAGGCTTTCCTGGCCCAGCGTTGCCTGTCCTTGTTTCGTGACTGCTACTCCCATGGCGAATACGCACTGGCCAAGACGTTTTATATGCAAGCGCTACGTGCCGACTGGCGCATCCTTGGGCGTTGGTCGTACTTGCGTAAAGCCTTGCGCCTGCTGTTCCGATAGTCGGATTATTGTTTTTTTGCGTACCTGTGGCGCGTGATGTTGAGGGGGCTGGGTGAAAGGTACGGACAGTAAATGGGCGGTCAAGGCCGCTCAAGTAATCAATGAGCGACCGGTCAGTGTGGCGTTCTGGGCGAGTATCCTACTGTCGCTGATTGCTGTGTCGGGTACCGCAACGGTCGGGCGAGACGCCGCGTTATACATCGATATCGCGCAACAGGTCGTCGAGCATGGGCCTGATGTCGCCTGGCTGCACTTCGACTGGCCCTGGTTTTCCATCCTCCTGGCACTGACCCATCGCTTCGTGCACTTGCCGCTGGAGCTGAGTGCTTATATCTGGTGTGGGCTGTTTTTCGCCGGTACCTCTGCGTTGATGGTCGATTGTGTCCGTCGGCGCTCTCCCGAAATCGCCGGCTGGGCGTGTCTGGTCGTGCTGGCGATGCCTGCGGTCAATGCCTTTCGAAACGACATCATCCGCGAGTGTGGTTTCTGGTTCTTCTGCACGCTGACCCTTTGGCTGGCGCTGCGCTGGCAGGACCGTGGCGGCTGGTTGCGGGCAATCCTGATTCATCTGGCGATTGTCTTCGCAGCGTTGTTTCGCCTGGAAGCCTTGCTGTTGCTGCCGGCGCTAGGGCTGTGGCAGTTGCCCAATCTGTGGCCTTCCGAGCGGCGCATGCAGTTTGTGCAGTTCGCCCTGCTGCCAGTGTTGGGGCTGGTGGCCGCGTCTGCCTGGGGCGTATTCATGTCGGCGCGCTTCATGGTTTATCTGGACATGATTGCGCCCCACAGCGTGTATGCCTCGTTCCAGATGCTTTCAGAGCAGTTTGCCAATTCGCTGATCAACAAATATTCGCAAGACGAAGCCGGGCGCATCGTGTTTTTCGGCATGCTGGCCGCGCTGGTGATAGGTTTCGTCAAGTTGATGGGTCCGTTTGCCGTGCCTTTCGTGCTGCGTCGCAATTGGGCAGTGTTGAGGACCTACTGGCGTGACTATCGTCCTTTCGCCTGGGCTGCGCTGCTGTATCTGGTCGTGCTGATCCTTTTCTTCATCAAACAGCAGTTCATGAATACCCGTTACCTGAGTTTCCTGAACCTGTTATGTGTGCCGGCACTGGCCTTGGCGCTGGCGGCTTTTGCCCGACAGTTTCCCCGCTGGGCCAAGGCGGTTGTGGTCGTGGCGCTGCTGGTGATGCTGTCCAACGTGATTTCTACTGGCGCCGGGAAGACCCACTACGTTGCGGCGGGGCGCTGGATGTCCACGCACGTCGAGCGGGATGCCGCCGCCTGGTTCGAAGACGGCCGCATCAGCTATTACGCCGGGCGGGGTTATGTCGTGCCTGAGCTGACCCGTGAGCAGGCGATGTCCCCGCAGTACGCCGGCAATTACCGCTACTTCCTGATCGAAGGAAAAGGTGATGAGCCGTGGCTGCAGGCGTGGCTGGTGGCGCACAAGATGCGCATCATCGAGCGCTTCGCCAATCGCAAGGGCGCCACGATTCTGGTTATCGGCCCGTAAGGCTCAGTCGAGCAGCGGGCGCAGGCGCTCGATCAGCGGCGCCTGGCGGTTATGCGGCAGCGCCTGACGGTAGCCCTCGAGAAAGGTCTGGCCGGCGTCGTTGCCGAGCAACCACTGGCGGTCTTCCTTGTAGCGAAGCAGGTGGGCAAAGTTGCGCAGGCGCTTGTTGTCGCTCAGGGCGCGTGTCTGGCAGCGCAGGTCGGCGATATCGATCAGGCCAAGGTGGTTTTCCGGGGTCTGTACCACATTGCCAAAGTGCAACGAGCGAAAGTACACGCCTTTTTCATGCAGTTGCGCGATGAACGCTCCCAGCCGGGCGCGCAACGTATCGGTTTCTTGCGCCGTGCCCTGCAATTGCCGCACGGTTTCGCCCGCCAACGGCGTGTAATACACACCGTCGCGCTGAATGCTCGGAATGCGGTAAACCGCAATCACGCTCGGACACAGAATGCCGCGCTGCTCCAGCGCCCTGGTGTTGTTGGCGAAGCGTTGAGCGTAGGGGAAGAACAGCGCAGAACTGAACAGGCGTTTGCGACGAAACAGTTTGAGCATGCGACCGTCGGCCAGCCTCAGCACTTTGTCGCCGGAGCCGTCGGCTTCCAGTACGTGTGCACCCTTGCGCAGTGCCTCGTAAGTGCTGTGATCAATCGATTGCATGCCTGACTCCCCATCGTGAGCCGGCTATCTTAACCGACTTGGCCAAGGCTGGCGCCCAGTGATGTTTATTGGCACAAAAGGGCCTGTGATATCATCGCCGCCTCACTGATTTGCGCGGATTCCCATGAGCAGTCCTGAACCGAAAGCCCAGTCTACGCTGGCGATCTATTTCCGCCTTTTGGCTTACGTGCGGCCCTACGCCGGCCTGTTCATCCTGAGTATCGTCGGGTTCCTGATTTTCGCATCGACCCAACCGATGCTGGCTTACATCCTCAAATATTTCGTCGACGGCCTGGCCAATCCGGAGGCCGCCCTGTTCCCGGGCAACCCTTATCTGGGCAAGTTGCAATTGCTCGAAAGCGTGCCGCTGTTGATCGTACTGATTGCCGTCTGGCAAGGGGTCGGGTCTTACCTGGGCAACTACTTCCTGGCCCGGGTTTCTCTGGGGCTGGTGCATGACCTGCGAGTGGTGCTGTTCAACAAGTTGCTGGACCTGCCCAACAGCTATTTCGACAAGAACAACTCCGGTCACCTGATTTCCCGCATTACCTTCAACGTGACCATGGTCACTGGCGCTGCCACGGATGCGATCAAAGTGGTCATTCGTGAAGGCATGACGGTGATTTTCCTGTTCTGCACGCTGTTGTGGATGAACTGGAAGCTCACCCTGGTCATGGTCGCCATCCTGCCGGTGATCGGCCTGATGGTGAACAGCACCAGCAAAAAATTCCGCAAGCAGAGCAAGAAGATTCAGGTGTCGATGGGTAATGTCACCCACGTCGCTTCCGAGACGATTCATGGTTACCGTGTCGTGCGCAGTTTCGGCGGCGAAACCTATGAAAAGGTGCGCTTCCGTGACGCCAGCCAGAGCAACACCGACAAGCAACTGACCATGACCAAGACCGGCGCGGTCTACACGCCGATGCTGCAACTGGTGACGTACAGCGCGATGGCGGTGGTGATGTTTCTGGTCCTGTACCTGCGCGGCGATGCCTCGCCCGGCGACCTCGTGGCCTACATCACCATGGCGGGTCTGCTGCCCAAGCCGATTCGCCAGCTCTCCGAAGTCAGCTCGACGATCCAGAAAGGCGTGGCCGGTGCCGAAAGCATTTTCGAGCAACTTGACGAGCCGGCGGAAATCGACCGCGGGACGGTCGAGCGTGACCGTCTGCAAGGGCGCCTGGAAGTGCGCAACCTCAGCTTCAGCTATCCCAACAGCGAGAAGAAAGTTCTCGACGACATCAGTTTCGTTGTCGAGCCGGGGCAGATGGTTGCGCTGGTGGGGCGCTCCGGCAGTGGCAAGTCCACCCTGGCGGGGCTGATTCCGCGCTTCTATCAGCACGAACAGGGGCAGATTCTGCTTGATGACGTGCAGGTGCAGGACTTGACCATGCGCAGCCTGCGTCGGCAGATCGCGCTCGTCACCCAGCAGGTCACCCTGTTCAACGATACGGTCACCAATAACATTGCCTACGGCGATCTGGCGGGTGCGCCGTTCGATGAGGTCAAGCGCGCGGCCACCGAGGCCTATGCCGATGAGTTCATCATCAAGATGCCGCAAGGCTATGAAACCCTGGTCGGCGAAAACGGCGTGCTGTTGTCCGGCGGTCAGCGTCAGCGTATAGCCATCGCCCGGGCATTGCTCAAGGATGCGCCGCTGCTGATTCTCGACGAGGCCACATCGGCCCTCGATACCGAATCCGAACGGCATATCCAGGCGGCGCTCGATCACGTGGTGCAGAACCGCACCACACTGGTGATCGCTCACCGCTTGAGCACTATCGAGAAGGCGGATCTGATCCTGGTCATGGACGAGGGTCGGATCGTCGAGCGTGGTAGCCATGCTCAACTGCTGGAACTCAACGGTTACTACTCGCGCTTGCACGCCAAAGAGTTCGAAGAAGGTGATGAGCCGCAACCGACCCATGCGACCGACCTATGCTGACGGCGTTTCGCGTCTGGCGTGAACGCGGCTGGAGCGAGATCGACCAGGCGGCCTATGCGCAGGCCTGGCAGCGCTTTGGCGGCAGTGTTGCGACGCACCCCGACGTCGTTGAGCGGTTGTCGACGTTTGTCGGCATCAAGCTGCACTATCTGGGCTGGATCGTCGACGGGGAAGTGGTCGCCGCCGTTGCCTGCTGGGGCAGGCACGCGGCCTTGTCCAAAGAGGTGCTCAAGCGCGAGGGCAAGCGCGGGCTGCTCGACATGGGCAATGCCGAGCTGATTCTGCCGATCGCCCCGGACGTTGTGGTCCCGGTGCGTCAGCGCATGGCCTACGTGTCGCAACTCAATGCCGAGCGGATCAGCACCCTGCGCAGTCAACCCGAAGGCCTGGCGCTGGCGCGGTTGCCTGAGGATTATTCAAAGAAGTTTCGCTACAACCAGCGTCGCGAACAGCGCCTGCTGGAAGAGGCGGGCGGCGCGCTGGTGCCAATGTCTGATTTCACGCCGCAAGAGCAGGCCGCCGCTTACGGCGATCTGTTCCAGCGCCGCTGGGGCTTCGAAGTGCCCGGCAAGGCCGGGCTGGTCGAGGTGTTCACCCTGCTGCGCGAGTTCATGACCGGTTCGGTGGTCATGCTGGATTCGGCGCCTGTCGCGATCCAGATTCTTTACCGGGTCGAAGCGCCGGAATGGGTTTCGCTCGAATACGTCAATGGTGGCGTCGACCCGCAAAGCCGCGAGTTCAGCCCGGGCAGCGTGCTGAGTTTCGTCAACACCCAGCAGGCCTGGGCGGATGCGCAGGCGCTGGGCAAAACACTGCGCTATTCGTTCGGTCGTGCCGACCGTGAATACAAGGATCGCTGGTGCCACACGGTGCCCGTCTACAAGGTCTGAAGCCATGACTGCTCGCAAACAACAGCTGCTCAAGGCGCATCGACGCAGCAAGCGATTGTTCCTCGTCGCGTTCCTGATCGCGCTGCTGGCGGCCGGGTTCTGGCTGGGCTGGTGGCTGGTGCCGGTGCTGCTGGTGCTCGCGTGGGTGGCTCATGAGGCGTGGTTTGCCGATCACCTGTTCTATCGGGCGACTGACGACTATCACTACCACTTTCCCGTCGGTACCGCGCGTCAGGCTGTGAGCTTCGACGCTGGCGTCGTGCGCCTGAGCGAGCCGCTGGCTGAGGGCGAAACACTGCTGCTGGAGCTCGAAGTCAAAGCCAGTTGGCTGGGCCGTTGGCGGGACCCATACGTCGAGGCGGGCGATGATCGCCAGGACTTCGAGCGTGGGGTCAGGGGGCGTCGCTTTGTCAATCTGTCGGGGCAGGCCGCGGCGCTGGCACAGAACGCCCTGGCCTTGCGTGGCCGCCACTGCACACTCGGTGCGGCGGGCACGTTGTGGGTGATGGCTAATCCTGACTATGCCCGACAACGGGTCATGGTCATTGCGCCCCATGCCGACGACGCGGAGCTGGCCGCGTTCGGCCTTTATAGTCGCAGTGAAGAAGCGAGCATCGTCACCCTGACTCAGGGCGAGATAGAAGCCGACCACTTTCAGCATCTGGGTCTGGACAAGGCTCAGGCGGCACGGTTGAAGGGCAGGCTGCGCAGTTGGGACAGTTTGACCATTCCTCTATGGGGCGGGGTGCCCGCCGCTCGGTGCGTGCAGTTGGGGTACTACTGTCTGCAATTGCCGGCCATGGCCGAAGCGCCCGATACAGCATTCGGCTCGCGTGAGTCTGGCGAGAATGATGTGCGCAGTGTCCGGCGGCACAACCCGCTGCGCCTGCCGGGCGATGTTGACGGTGCGCCGACCTGGACCCACCTGGTGGCCGATCTCCAGGCACTGCTGGAGCACTTTCGCCCCGAAGTGGTTGTCACGCCTCATCCCGAGCTTGACCCGCACAGCGATCACGTGGCCTCCACCCGCGCCGTGCTGGAAGCCATCGCCGCCAGTTCCTGGAAACCGGCGACCCTGCTTATGTACGCCAATCATCTGCATGACAACGACCGCTGGCCCATGGGCCCGGCCGGCAGTGGTATTGCGTTGCCGCCGGCGATCGAGCCGTTGCCGGCCGATCGTTTGTGGAGTCCGGTGCTGTCGCCGGATGTGCAACTGGACAAGGCCATGGCGCTGGCCATGGAGCATGACTTGCAGGGCGCGGAGGGTTTCAAGCGACAGCTGCGCCGCTTGATCCAGCAGGTGCTTGCAGGGCGGCGCTGGCCTGTCACCGGCAGTAACGAGTTTTTCCGCAAGGCCGTGCGGCGTCATGAGCTGTTCTGGGTGCGCGACCTTTCAGATTGAAGCGGACGGCGCTTTACCCTGTGTTAATATCGCGCCCCTGTTCATTTTGTATGTGGGTTGCTCCATGAAGTTGTCCATGCCGCGTTTCGATCAAGCCCCTGTCTTGGTAGTCGGCGATGTCATGCTCGACCGTTACTGGCATGGCGGAACCTCACGGATTTCCCCTGAGGCACCGGTGCCGGTGGTTAAAGTCGAGCAAATCGAAGACCGTCCGGGCGGTGCCGCGAACGTTGCCTTGAACATTGCCGCGCTGGGTGCGCCGGCCTCGCTGGTCGGGGTGACCGGTGATGACGAAGCCGCCGACAGCCTGAGCAACAGCCTCAAGGGCGCGGGCGTACGCGCCTTGTTCCAGCGCATTGCGCACCAGCCAACCATCGTCAAGCTGCGGGTCATGAGCCGGCACCAGCAACTGCTGCGTATCGACTTCGAGGAACCGTTCGCCACCGACGCGCTGGCCCTCGGCTCGCAGGTCGATGATTTGCTCGAAGGCATCAAGGTGCTGGTGCTTTCCGACTACGGCAAGGGTGCCTTGAAAAACCATCAGGCGCTGATTCAGGCGGCCCGGGCGAAAAACATCCCGGTGCTGGCCGATCCGAAGGGCAAGGATTTTTCGATCTACCGTGGCGCCAGCCTGATCACCCCGAACCTCAGCGAATTCGAAGCCATCGTCGGCGGTTGTGCCGACGAGCACGAGCTGGTCAGCAAGGGCGCGACGCTGATGCACGATCTTGACCTCGGCGCGCTGCTGGTCACCCGTGGCGAACACGGCATGACCCTGCTGCGTCCGGACCAGCCGGCGCTGCACTTGCCGGCCCGAGCCCGTGAAGTGTTTGACGTGACCGGCGCCGGCGATACCGTGATTTCGACGCTGGCCGCCGCGATTGCCGCCGGGGAAGAACTGCCGCACGCGGTGGCGCTGGCCAATCTGGCTGCCGGCATCGTTGTCGGCAAACTCGGTACCGCGGCCATCAGTGCCCCGGAACTGCGCCGCGCCATTCAGCGTGAAGAAGGCTCCGAGCGCGGTGTCCTCGGCCTGGAACAACTGCTGTTGGCCGTGGCCGATGCCCGGGCGCATAACGAAAGGATCGTCTTTACCAACGGCTGTTTCGACATCCTGCACGCCGGCCATGTGACCTATCTGGAGCAGGCCCGGGCCCAGGGCGATCGTCTGATCGTGGCGGTCAATGATGATGCTTCGGTCAGCCGCCTCAAAGGCCCTGGTCGTCCGATCAACAGCGTCGATCGGCGCATGGCCGTTCTTGCCGGGCTGGGAGCCGTGGATTGGGTGATCAGCTTCCCTGAAGGCACGCCGGAAAACCTGCTGCGCGAAGTCAAGCCGGACGTGCTGGTCAAGGGCGGCGATTACGGCATCGACCAAGTGGTCGGCGCTGACATCGTTACTGCTTATGGCGGCACCGTAAAAGTGTTGGGTCTGGTGGAAAACAGCTCGACGACCGCGATTGTCG
Organism: Pseudomonas sp. SWRI81; assembly: GCF_014268545.1. Classification (NCBI taxonomy): domain Bacteria; kingdom Pseudomonadati; phylum Pseudomonadota; class Gammaproteobacteria; order Pseudomonadales; family Pseudomonadaceae; genus Pseudomonas; species Pseudomonas sp. SWRI81. The sequence continues at coordinate 24,598 of NZ_JABWQS010000008.1, read as the reverse complement.
AAAAAATCCGCAGTCGCTGATCAGATGAATTCTTACCGTAGTGAACTGTGTGCAAACGGATTTTGCCTTGGGGATCGCGCCGTTTGCGTTGATGTGGCAGGTTTGAATCCGCTGCGCTTGCCTGCCAATCTTATGTGGTCAATCAGTTTATGAAGGTCATGCTCCTGGTGATGGACGAGCAGCGGGTCATTCTCGACCGGCTCTACGATATCGTGCAGCAGAACTGTGATGAGTGTTTCATCTATCGGTTGAGCAAGCAGCAGCAGATGAACCTGGGGCCGTTTCTGGCCTCGGTTGATTATCAGACCTTCGACCGTGTGGTGATTTTCTCGCGGGTCAAGCGTCTGGCTCCGCAATTGCGGGTACTCCAATGCATCCCTGGGCTGGTGTTTCTTGAACACGACGCCTATCAGAACTACATGCCCGCCAGTAAATACCGTGGCGTTTATTCGCGCCTTTACCGCCGCCTGCCGAGTTGCCGGGCGCTGGTATCGGGTGCCGTGGTCGCGCGCAAAATGTTCGCGGAAGGCATCGACACAGTGTTCGTCTCCAAGGGCTACGACGAACAGATGCTGCATAACACCGGCGTCGAGCGCGACATTCCCATCGGTTTTCTCGGCAGCCTGAAAAGCACCGAATACGCCGAGCGCAAGGCGATGCTCGAATCGCTGGCCAAGCGCACGGGCATGCTGGTGACCCGCACCCAATCGGGGGCGGAATATCTGGAAACGCTCAATCGCATCAAGATTTTTGTCAGCGCCGATATTGGTATGAACGAGTTCATGATCAAGAACTTCGAAGCCATGGCGTGCGGCTGTGTATTGCTGGCCTGGAGTCAGGGTGAAGAAGACCGCCTGCTCGGCTTCGAAGACATGCACAACACCGTGTTCTATCGCAGCGAAGACGAGGCGGTGGCGAAGATCAAGCTGCTGCAGGACAATCCGGAGCTGGCCCAGGGCATCGCCCGCAACGGTCAGATGTTTGCCGAAAGCCGCTACTCGTTTTCCCGGGTCGGCCAGGCACTCGCCGAAGCCATCCAGCGCGAGATGCGCCCATGGCAGCCGCCTTCGGCGTTCACCCGGTTTTGGGTGAAGCTGCGTTACGGCATGAAGGTGCCGGCCTGAATGAGCGATCAGCACATGGCGCTGGATGCGCTGCCCGGCGGCGACCAATCGGTTTTGCAGGCCTTGCCCGAGGCCTTGCGCGAGTGTTTGCAGCGTGCGGCGCGCGTGGTGTTGATTGCCAACAACCCGGCGATCACGGCAGCCGATTTTCAGGCGCTGAACATCGGCGCGGACGACGTCGTCGTCAGCTTCAATACCTGCATCAAGGCGCCGCTGCTCAACGCGCAAAGCGTTAACGTCTTTGTGCACGGCTACAACGCGCCGGACGCCTACTTTTTCGGTTTGCCCTGCGGGGCCGATGTGCAGCGATTGTTCGAGCGTTCGGGCGAGCGTTGTTTCACCATGCTGGTGGGCTGCGCCGCGCCGATGTGTCCGTTGCCGCGCGTGGCGATGTACTGGGATCGCATCCCGTTGCCACCGTTGTGGAATTACCCGGTCGACCGGCCGGGCGGCAAACGCTACGTCGGCCCCTCTACCGGGTTCAACACCCTGGTGCTGTTTGACTGGTTGCGTGGTCACCTCGGTTATACCTATCAACTCATGACCCTGGGTTTCTCCAACGAGGCGGGAAAGTTATGGGGCGGTCATGCCTGGGATTACGAGCGGGACTGGTTGCAGAAATCCGACGTCATCGTCGTGCCGCTACAGCCCCGGCGCTGGTGGCAAAAACTGTTCCGCGGACAATGAGCCGGGCGGCCGGTATTGCCGGCGGCTCCGGACCACTTTCAAAAGGTGTCGTTGCGTGTTGAAAATCGCCGTGGCTTTTTTCGGGATTCCGAGAAATTCGTCGATCTGTTTCCCTTCTATCGAGCAGAACGTGCTGGCGCAGTTGCCGGTGGGCAGCGAGGTGAAGTGCTTTTACCATCTGTATCAAATCGATGAAGTGCACAATACCCGCTCCGGCGAGAAGGGCGAGCTTAAGGCGGATAACTACCAGCCATTCGAATCGATGACTGGCTCGCTGACCTCGACCGACGGTGTGCTGGAACGCTGGGATTTCGAGCGGGTCAAGGCGCAGGGCGATACTTGGGCAGATGACTATGCGTCGTTGCGCAACCTGATCTATCAGCTCAACTCGCTGCATACCGTGACCACGTTGATGGAGCCTTTCGAGCCGGATTTCGTTGTGTTTGTGCGACCGGACAACTTCTTCCACAGCGCACTGCCCGGCTACGTGTTCAGCCACCCCGAGACCCGCCGGCACAACGTCTATGTGCCGGACTGGCAATGGTGGGGCGGCCTCAACGACCGCTTCGCCGTGTGCGGGCGCGATACTTACGTGGCGTATGGCAAGCGGATCGAGCGGATCTTCGACTTTTGCCAGGCGACGGGCAGAAAACTGCACTCCGAGCGGTTGCTCAAGTACGCGCTGCTCCAGGCGGGTGCCAAGGTCTGCACGTTGCCGACCCAGGCGTCGCGGGTGCGCATCAACGGTGCATACGCCGATGAGTCGTTTTCGCCCAAGCGCGGCATGGGCAAACGCGAAAACCGCTACTTTCACTTCTTCGCGACGTTGCGCACCTGGATCGATCGCCGACGCTGATCGGCTATTTGCTCGCGCGCTTCTTGCCCAGGCCGACCAGACGCAGGGCCTTGATGCTCAACTGCTTGAGGCCCGAGCGTGGCGCCTGCGCCGGTTGCAATCCCTGCTGCACCAGCCAGTCCTTCCAGCGGATGCGCTCTTCCTGTACGACCCAGCCTTGCTGGCTGGCGAAACTTTCCGCCAGGTGCAGCCCGCGGGTGCTGGCCGGCACCAGCTTGTCACGCTTGAGGGTGTAAAGCTCGGCCAGTGGCTTGCCGTCTTCGAGGGGCATCAGGTACAGGTCGGGACGCTTTCGATCGAGCCTGGCCACCAGTTGATCGCCCTCCAGTCGTTCATCGACATGAAACAGGCTCAAAGATTTGGCTTCCTTGGGGATTTCCAGGCGCAAGTCATAGATCAATTGCAGTGAAGCGGTCGGCAAGTGCACGTATGCCCGGGGCCGCTCCAGCAATTGCAGATTGGCGCAGCGTACCGGACGCGCCGAGCCGGACAGCGGCGTCAGGCGAAACGGCAGCGCCTCACGGTAATGCAGCGCGGCGGCGTACGGCGCCGGCAGCCAGGTATCGTTGAAGCGCCCGCCGAGCCAGCCTTCCGGAGTTTCCAGCAAACACTCTTCGGCAATTTCCTGAATCGCCGTGTGCAGCGGAATGTTCAACTCATGGGCCGGCACGTAACCGGAAATCAGCTTCAGCACGACATCGCCGCGGTCCTGGCGGCGCTGGCGCACCAGCACCCAATAATCGCGGTTCTGCCAATGCAGGGTCAGCCGCACGGAAACACCGAGGTTGGCCAGCTCCAGGGAAAAGCGCTCGCTGTCCGCCACGCTCACCGGTTTGCGCCTCTGCAAGGTCTGGGCGAAGTTCAGCGGCATGCCCACGCTCTGATAGCTCAGGCCTTCAGGCGTGGCTTCGACGAACAGCGGCAGCGTCTTGAAGTTGCTCGGGTTCTTTCTGATGAGCGTACGCGGCATATCGGCTCCTGCTTAAGGCCGCGGGGCGGCGTCAGTGACCACGCAGGACCTGAGCAACGGTCGCTACGTTATGGGCGAGGTGCAGCGGATTTATCGTGCCGACGATAGCACTGGCGACGCCGGGCCGGGTAAAGAGCAACTCGAAGCTGGCGCGCACCGGGTCAACACCCGGACTCAGACAAACATGACCGCTGGCCAGGGCCTTTTTTACCAGAATGGCTTTGCCGTGGGCAGCAGCATAGTCAATGACTGCGCTCTCGTTTTGTTCGTTCAGATTGTAGGTGACCATGGCGCAGTCGCCTTGCTCCAAGGCTTTCAGCCCGCCTTCAACGGTTTTCCCGGAAAAGCCGAAACCACCGATCTTGCCTTCGGCCTTGAGCGCCGCGAGTGTGGCGTAAACCTCTTCGTATTCGAGAATCGCCAGGTCGTTGCCATCGGAGTGCACCAGCACCAGATCGATAAAATCCGTTTCCAGACGTTGCAGGCTGCGCTCGACCGACATTCGCGTGTGCGCGGCGCTGAAGTCGTGGCGCGACAGGCCGTCGGCAAATTCTTCGCCGACTTTGCTGACGATCACCCAATCCTGACGCTGGCCGCGCAGCAGCGGGCCGAGGCGTTCTTCGCTGCGGCCATAGGCCGGGGCCGTGTCGATCAGGTTGATGCCCAACTCCCGCGCTTGCTTGAGCAGCATTCGCGCGGCGTCGTCGTCGGGAATCTGGAAGCCGTTGGGGTATTTCACGCCTTGGTCGCGGCCGAGCTTGACGGTGCCCAGGCCCAGCGGCGAAACCATCAGGCCGGTACTGCCCAGCGGGCGATGCAGGTCATGCAGGGTGGCGATGGTCATGGCAACAGTTGCTCCCAGGCCGGGACACCCAGCGGTGGTTTGGGCAGGGCTGGTAAAGGTTCTGCCGCTTGTGGCTGGATACCGTCGCGTTGCAGGGAGGCGATGACCCGATCAGCGAAGTCCGGCGCGAGTGCCAGTTTGGTCGGCCAGCCGACGAGCAGGCGACCTTCTTCGGCCAGGAACGCATTGTCCGGGCGCGTCAGCCCGGTTTGTAGCGGCTCGGCGCGGTCGACTCGCAAGGTCGCCCACTGTGTGGTGCTCAGGTCGATCCACGGCAGCAATTGGGCGATTTCTTTTTGCGCGGTGGCAATCTGTTCGGCCGGCTCGCGGGCCACCCCTTCGCTTTCGGCAATGTCGCCGCCCATGTACCAGACCCACTGGCCGTCAGCCGCCGGGTGCGTGGTCACGGTGATGCGCGGTTTGGTGCCGCCGCCCAGACAGTGGGCGTACAGCGGTTTCAGGCCGGGACCCTTGGCGAGGATCATGTGCAGCGGCCGGCGTTGCATGGCCGGACGGCTCAGGCCGAGGGCTTCGAGCAGTTCGGCGGTGCCGGCACCCGCGCTGAGGACGATGCGTTGTGCGCGGATCGCGCGGCCATCGACTTTCAGGCCGACCAGCACACCTGCTTCCAGCAGCGGCTCGATAAGCTGACCGGCAAGCAGACCGTCACCGGCCAGCTCGGCAAGGCGCTGGATCAGACTTGGCACATCCACCACCAGTTCGGCGAGTCGGTAGACCTTGCCCTTGAAGCGCTTGTCTTGCAGGGCCAGCGGCAACTCGTCGCCCTTGACTTGATCAACCCGGCCGCGCACGGCCTTGCTGGCAAAGAAACTGGTGAGGTTGCCGGCCAAAGTGCCTGGCGACCACAGGTAATGCGCTTCAGACAGCAGGCGCACACCGGACAGGTCCAGCTCGCCATTCCCGGCCAGCGCTTCGCGCCAGCGTCGCGGCATGTCGGCGATGGCTTCCGAGGCGCCGGTCAGCGCACCGTGCAGCGCGTACTTGGCGCCGCCGTGGATGATGCCCTGGGACTTGAGACTCTGCCCGCCGCCGAGGCTGGCGCTCTCCACCAGCACGGTCGAAAACCCTTGGCGGCGCAGGCGCGCGTTCAGCCAGAGGCCGGCGACACCAGCGCCGACAATCAGAACGTCGGTGGAAATAACGGATGGCATGCAGCGACCTCAGTGTTCAAGACGAGGGCGCAGTATACAGACTCGGGAAAGCGCGGGATTTGTCGATGATCAACGCGTGGAATACAAACCTGTAGGAGTGAGCCTGCTCGCGATAGCGGTGTAGCCGACGACATAGATGTTGAATGACAGATCGCTATCGCGAGCAGGCTCACTCCTACAGGGGACCGCGTTGCTTTTTTAATGACCGGCAGTTTTCGAAAACAGCTGAATAACCACCACGCCCAGCACGATCAACGCCATCCCCAGCATCGCCGGCACGTCGAGCTTTTGCCCGTAAATAAACAGCGCCGCGACGCTGACCATGACGATGCCCATCCCCGCCCACACGGCGTAGGCGACCCCCACCGGCACGGTGCGCACCACCAGCGTCAGCATCCAGAAGGCGATGCCGTAGCCGACGATGACCAGAATCAGCGGCAGTGGTGTACTGAAGCCTTTGACCGCTTTCATCGAAACGGTGGCTATCACTTCGGCGCAGATGGCAATGGCCAGATAGACATAGGCGTTCATGGTTTCATTCCTCGAATAAATCGTTGCTTGCTGAGGCGCCATTTTAGGCATTCGACAGATGGGGTAAAGTCATTACCTATCTGTTCAGAAGATGGGTTGTGAAAGCGCATGCAGTGGAATCTCGAGCAGTTGCGTGTTTTTGTAGAGGTCGCCGAACAGCGTTCGTTCTCGGCCGTGGCGCGTCGGCAGCGCAAGGCGCAGTCGGCGATCAGCAGCGCTGTTGCGATGCTCGAAGCGGACCTGGGCGTGAGCCTGTTCGAACGCAGCAGCGGACGTCAGCCGAGTCTCACCGAGGCGGGCGAGGCATTGCTGGAAGAGGCACGGGAAGTGCTGCGCCAATGCGAACGTCTCAATGGCCGCGCCATGGCCATGTTGCGCGGCCAGGAAGCGCAATTGCGTGTCGCCCAGGACGAGGCGATGCCGTATCAGGCGCTGGTGGAAAGTTTCGCCGCGCTGGCCGAGCAGTTTCCCAGCCTGGAAGTGCAACTGACCAGCGCCGCACAAGGCGAAGTCGCCCGCAAACTGGTCGAGCGTCGCGCCGATCTGGGCCTGTTGTTCTATCACGACGAAATCCCCGAAGCCCTCGAGCGGCGCGTGCTGGGCAGCGTCGAGATGGTCACGGTCTGCGGCGTCAATCATCCGCTGGCGAAGCAGGCTTACGTGACTTGCCAACAACTGGCGCAACACCGGCAACTATTGATGTCGACGCAGACCAGTCTCTATCCCGGTAACGAACCGGCCAGCCCGCAAGTGTGGCGCGCCGACAGCTTCTACGTCATGGCTGAATGGCTGGTGCGTGACCTTGGCTGGGCGTGGCTGCCGCGTCATGTGGTGCAGTACTCGGCGTATCACGGCTTGATGGTCGAACTGGACAGCGAGTGGACTCCGCCGGCGCTGGTGGTGGAACTGGTCTGGCGCCGCGATGAGCCGCTCGGTCCGGCCGCGCGCTGGCTGGCTGAACGTTTCGCCGTGCACTTGCGGGCGATCGGCGATAAAAGTCGATAAACTCCGCCGCCATGAATAGAACTCTCTACACCGCGCTGTTTTACCTGGGGCTGCCATTGGTGGCGATTCGGCTGTGGCTGCGCGCGCGCAAGGCGCCGGCCTATGCCAAACGGATTGGCGAACGTTTCACCTACGGCATGCCGCCGCTGCAACCTGGCGGCATCTGGGTGCACGCCGTGTCGGTCGGCGAAAGCATCGCCGCAGCGCCAATGATCCGTGGCTTGCTGCAACGTTATCCACAACTGCCGATCACGGTGACCTGCATGACACCGACCGGTTCGGAGCGGATTCAGGCACTGTTCGCCAACGAGCCGCGCATTCAGCACTGCTATCTGCCGTATGACTTGCCTTGCGCGGCGGCGCGTTTTCTTGATCGGGTCAAGCCAACGCTGGCGGTGATCATGGAGACCGAGCTGTGGCCTAACCATATTCATCAGTGTGCCAAGCGCGGGATTCCCGTGGCACTGGCCAACGGTCGGTTGTCCGAACGGTCGGCCCGAGGGTACGGCCGATTCAACAAGCTGACCGCGCCGATGCTCGGCGAGATGAGCTTTCTGGCGGTGCAGACCGAAGCCGAGGCGCAGCGTTTTCGTGACCTCGGCGCGCGCCCCGAGACGGTTGAAGTGACCGGCTCGATCAAATTCGACCTGACCATCGATCCGCAACTGCTCCAAAGCGCTGCGCAATTGCGTAGCCAATGGCAGGCACAGGAACGTCCAGTGTGGATCGCCGCCAGCACCCACGAGGGTGAAGACGAAGTGGTGCTCGACGCCCATCGTCGCTTGCTGACCAACCATCCGGACGCGTTGCTGATATTGGTGCCGCGCCATCCGGAGCGGTTCGATTCGGTGTTCGACGTCTGCCAGCGCGAAGGCTTTGCCACGGTGCGGCGCTCGACGGGTGTCAATGTCGATGCGCAGACTTCGGTCCTGCTTGGCGACACCATGGGCGAACTGTTGTTTTTGTATGCGCTGGCGGACAGCGCCTTTGTCGGCGGCAGCCTGGTGCCCAATGGCGGGCACAACCTGCTCGAACCCGCTGCACTGGCGAAACCGGTGCTCAGCGGCCCGCACCTGTTCAACTTCCTCGACATCGCTGCGCAGTTGCGAGACGGCGGGGCGCTGGTTGAAGTTGATGATGCCGAAGGGCTGGCGGTTGAAGTGCAGCGCTTGTTCGAATTGCCGCGCGATGCGCAACGCATGGCCGAGGCCGGGCTGGCGGTGATGCGCCGCAATCAGGGCGCGTTGCAGCGCCTACTGGATGGTTTGGGTCGGCTGATTCAATAGTCGCTTGGAATATTACTGTGGCGAGGGGATTTATCCCCGCTGGGTTGCGAAGCAGCCCTAAAACCATTCAACGCGGTGATTCAGAAAAACCGTGTCCACCGCTATTGCGACTGCTGCGCAGCCGGACGGGGATAAGTCCCCTCGCCACAGGGGATTCATTCCAGACTTTTATGGCCGGGCCTTTAGCTGCGCCTCGGCTGCTGACGCCAGGTCCGGCGGCAGGAAGTCCTTGTCCGGGTTGTAGTCGGCCTTCAGGTAGCGGGTCAGGTCCTGCAAGTCGCCGGGGTTCAACGTCCCCGCCGCTTGCTTCAAACGCAGGTTGTCGAGAATGTAGTCGTAACGGGTGTTGTTGTAGTTGCGCACCGAGGTGTACAGCTGGCGCTGCGCATCGAGCACATCCACGATATTGCGCGTCCCCACCTGGTAACCGATTTCCGTGGCTTCCACCGCGCTCTGGTTGGAAATGATCGACTGGCGGCGCGCCTGCACCTGCTCGACGTCAGTGTTCACCGCACGGTGCAGGTTACGGGTGTTTTCCACCACTTGGCGCCGCAGGGCTTCACGCTGCTGCTCGCTCTGATCGAGTTGCGCATAAGACTGACGCACTTGCGAACTGGTCAAGCCGCCACTGTAGATCGGGATGCTCAGTTGCAGGCCCAGGGTGCTCTGTTCGACGTTGCCGCCGTAGGGCGCGCCGAAGGAGTTCGGGTTGGCGAAACCGAGGGCGTCGTTATCGCCTTTCTCGTATTTGGCCACCGCGTCGAGGGTCGGCAAATGGCCGGCCTTGCGCTGCTTGAGGGTTTGCTCGGCGGAGCTGACCGCATAGTTGCTGGCCAACAGATTAAGGTTCTGCCGCGCCGCCGTGTCGACCCAGGATTTCGCATCGTTGGGGGCCGGCGGCAGGATCGGCAGGGTGTGCACGATGCCCTGAATCGAGTTGTACTGACGGTTGGTCAGGGTGATCAACGCTTCGAAGGCGTCGTCGACCTGACGCTGCGCGACGATGCGGTTGGCTCGTGCGGTGTCGTAACTGGCTTGCGATTGCAGCACGTCGGTCTTGTCCGAGAGGCCGACATCGAAGCGCTCGTTGGACTGGTCGAGCTGGCGCTTGAACGCGGCTTCTTCGGCCTTGGTCGAGGCCAGGTTGTCCTGGCTGCGCAGCACGTTGAAATAGCTTTCAGCGGTCTGCAGGATCAGGTTCTGTTCGGTCGCCGAGAGTTGCAGCGCAGCCTGCTCGTTGACGTCCTTGGCGGCCTGATACTGGAACCAGCGATCGGCGCGGAACAATGGCTGCGCCAGCGTCGCTTGATAAGAATGCGCGCTGCGGTTGGCGATGGCCGACGGCTGATCGATCGAGGTGCGCACGTCGGCGACTTCGGCGCCGCCAGAGAGGTTGGGCAGCAAACCGGCGCGGGCCTGGGGTACGACTTCTTTCTGCGCGCCGTACTGGGCGCGGGCGGCTGCCAGGTCGGCGTTGTTGTCGACCGCTTCCTGATAGACGCTGACCAGATCGGTTTTGGTCGACAGGGGCGCTTCCGCTGCCCAGGCCATTGCGTTGGACGCACAAGACACGGCGATAGCCAGTGAGAGTTTGCGCAGCATGAGGCGATCCCTAGCATTAATATTATGGAAGTAATCCGGGCGCCAAAGGTAAGGCGCGGCCCGTGCAGCGTCAAGGCGCGGGCAGGGCAAAGCGAGTGTAGTTGTGCATTAGGCCGGCAACAATCGGGCAAGCCCTGTATTTACGCCATTCATCATGGCGTTCGCTGCGGTGTTGGCGTTCCGGGTCGGTTGTGTCTAGACTGGCCGGGTTCTTGTCGGGGTGCCTTGCTATGAGGCTGAGATCGAATAATTTCGGATCCCGTTGAACCTGATCAGGTTAGCGCCTGCGTAGGGAACAAGATTTCTCGTCACCCGGCGAGTCCTCTTGTGCTTCGTCCGGGATATTGTTCGACAATCGAACGCTCATGACGAATGCACAGCACCAGCCCTGGTGCGTCCGTGCCTTTCAGGTTCTGCTCCGACAATCCACTGCTGGATGCTGTCTGGAGAGCCCGTGATGACGACAAAAGAAAAAAACGCGATCAACCTCAGTGACTCGGCCAAGGTCGACGAGCAATCGGTCAAGCCGTTCACCCGTTCGCAAAAAGTCTACGTTCAGGGCTCGCGCCCGGACATCCGCGTGCCGATGCGCGAAATCAGCCTGGATGTAACCCCGACCGACTTTGGCGGCGAAATCAACGCGCCGGTCACTGTCTACGACACGTCTGGCCCGTACACCGATCCGAACGTGGTGATCGATGTGCGCAAAGGCCTGGGCGATGTGCGCTCGGCGTGGATCGACGACCGTGGCGACACCGAGCGTCTGCCCGGTCTGAGCTCCAACTTCGGCCAGCAGCGTCTGGCCGATGCCGAGCTGACCAAACTGCGTTTCGCCCACGTCAACAATCCGCGCCGGGCCAAGGCAGGGGCCAACGTCAGCCAGATGCACTACGCGCGCAAAGGCATCATTACCGCCGAGATGGAATACGTCGCCATCCGCGAGAACATGAAGTTGCAAGAGGCCCGCGCAGCCGGCCTGTTGAAGCAGCAGCACGCCGGCCACAGCTTCGGCGCGAGCATCCCGAAAGAAATCACCCCTGAGTTCGTCCGCGAAGAAATCGCCCGCGGTCGCGCGATCATTCCTGCCAACATCAACCACGTCGAACTGGAACCGATGATCATTGGCCGTAACTTCCTGGTGAAGATCAACGGCAACATCGGCAACAGCGCGCTGGGTTCGTCCATCGAAGAAGAAGTGGCGAAACTGACCTGGGGCATTCGCTGGGGGTCGGACACGGTGATGGACTTGTCCACCGGCAAGCACATTCACGAAACCCGCGAGTGGATCATCCGCAACTCGCCGGTGCCGATCGGTACTGTGCCGATCTATCAGGCCCTGGAAAAGGTCAACGGCGTGGCCGAAGACCTGACCTGGGAGCTGTTTCGCGACACGCTGATCGAGCAGGCCGAGCAGGGCGTCGACTACTTCACCATCCACGCCGGTGTGCTGCTGCGCTATGTGCCGCTGACCGCTAAGCGCGTGACCGGCATCGTTTCCCGTGGCGGCTCGATCATGGCCAAGTGGTGCCTGGCGCACCACAAAGAGAACTTCCTCTACACCCACTTCGACGAAATCTGCGAAATCATGAAGGCCTACGACGTCAGCTTCTCGCTGGGCGACGGGCTGCGTCCGGGCTCGATTGCCGACGCCAACGACGAAGCGCAATTCGGCGAGCTGGAGACCCTTGGCGAACTGACCAAAATCGCCTGGAAGCATGACGTCCAATGCATGATCGAAGGCCCCGGCCATGTGCCGATGCAGTTGATCAAGGAGAACATGGACAAGCAGCTGGAGTGCTGCGACGAGGCGCCGTTCTACACCCTCGGCCCGCTGACCACCGACATCGCGCCGGGTTACGACCACATCACCTCCGGCATCGGTGCGGCGATGATCGGCTGGTTCGGTTGCGCGATGCTCTGCTACGTGACGCCGAAGGAGCACTTGGGCCTGCCGAACAAGGATGACGTGAAGACCGGGATCATCACTTACAAGATCGCAGCGCATGCGGCGGACTTGGCCAAGGGACATCCGGGCGCACAGATCCGCGACAACGCCTTGAGCAAGGCACGCTTCGAATTCCGTTGGGAAGACCAGTTCAACCTCGGTCTCGATCCGGACACCGCCCGCTCGTACCACGACGAAACCCTGCCAAAGGATTCGGCGAAAGTCGCGCATTTCTGTTCGATGTGCGGGCCGAAGTTCTGCTCGATGAAAATCACCCAGGAAGTCCGTGAATACGCGGCCAACCAGCGGATTGACGCGGTCGACGTGGATGTCGCCAAAGGCCTGGCGGAACAGGCCGAGCGGTTCAAGCAGGAAGGTAGTCAGCTTTATAAGAAAGTGTAAGCGGCAAGCTACAAGCTACAAGCTACAAGCTACAAGCTGCAAGAGGAGAGCCGGTCTGTGTATCGCTTGCGGCTTGCAGCTGTTTCGATGGTGCCTGGACTGGCCTCTTCGCGAGCAAGCCCGCTCCCACATTTGAATCCAGTTGCCCGCAGAAAATGTGTGTTCACAGGAGGCCCAATGTGGGAGCGGGCTTGCTCGCGAAGGCGTCAGAACAGACACCAGAGATCCCAATGACAAAAATATTCCTCTGAGATACCACCCTTGAGCAATCAACCCGACACTTATTCTCCCGACCTCGCCGTATCCGCCGACAAACGCGTATTTGGCGGTCGCGATCTGTTTTCCCTGTGGTTCTCCCTCGGCATCGGTCTGATGGTGTTGCAGACCGGCGCCCTGCTTGCGCCCGGTCTGGGCCTGTCCGGTTCGCTGCTGGCGATTTTCCTCGGCACGCTGGTTGGCGTGTTGCTGCTCGCCGCTGTCGGCGTGATCGGCAGCGATACCGGCCTGTCGTCGATGGCCGCGCTGAAACTCAGCCTTGGCCGCCACGGCGCGAGCCTGCCGGCGCTGCTTAACTTGCTGCAATTGATCGGTTGGGGTTCGTTCGAAATCATCGTCATGCGTGACGCGGCCAGCCTGCTCGGCACTCGTGCGTTCAGCGAAGGTTCGCTGTGGGCGAACCCGATCCTGTGGACGCTGTTCTTCGGTGCGCTGGCAACCTTGCTGGCGGTGAGCGGCCCGCTGACTTTCGTGCGGCAGATTTTGCGCAAATGGGGCATCTGGCTGCTGCTGGCCGCGTGTCTGTGGCTGACCTGGAACCTGTTCGCCAAAGCCGACCTCGCTGCACTGTGGGCGCGCGCCGGTGACGGTTCGATGCCGTTCGCCGTCGGTTTCGACATCGCCATCGCCATGCCGCTGTCGTGGCTGCCGCTGATCGCCGACTATTCGCGCTTCGGCAAGCGCGCGCGAAACGTGTTTGGTGGCACGGCGGTCGGCTTCTTCATCGGTAACTTCTGGCTGATGAGCCTTGGCGTTGCCTACACCCTGGCGTTCGCGCCGAGCGGTGAAGTCAATGCGCTGTTGCTGGCGTTGGCTGGCGCCGGTCTGGGGATTCCGTTGTTGCTGATTCTGCTCGACGAGTCGGAAAACGCTTTCGCCGATATTCACTCGGCGGCGGTGTCGAGCGGGATGCTCTTGCGCCTGAAAGTCGAGCACCTGGCCTTGGCCATCGGCATGATCTGCACGCTGATCGCACTGCTGGCGCCGTTGGCGCAGTACCAGAACTTCCTGCTGCTGATCGGCTCGGTGTTTGCACCGCTGTTCGGCGTGGTGCTGGTCGATCACTTTATCCTGCGCAAGCGCAGTGCTCAGGTGGCGTCAGCCGCATTGCGCTGGCCGGCGTTGTTGGCGTGGCTCGGTGGCGTAAGCACTTACCACTTGCTGGCGAATCTGTACCCAGATGTGGGTGCAACCCTGCCGGCGCTGGTGCTGGCAGGGCTGTTGCAGCTAGTGCTGGGCCGAGCCTTCAGTTACGGCCGGGAAACAGCTCAGGCTTGAGAATGCCGTTCAGGCGCGGATAAGGAATCTTCAATTCGACGTGGCCCAGCGCGTAAGGCGCAATGGTGGTCACGTCGTACTTGAGGATCACGCCGCCGTAGGTCAGCGCCACGTTCGCGGTTTTCACAAAGGGCCAGTTCGCCACGAACTCCGCTTCCTGATCGAGCTTGGTGCTGATCAGCCAGCTGTTGTGCGCCACCTGCGCGGCTTTCCAGAACGCTTCTTCCTGACCCGGCAGCAACATGTCCGACAGGTTCAGCACCTTGTGCTGCTGGCGCGAATAGTTGATGAAGCCGCGGCCCGGTGTGCCATGGGCGCCGCCGGTATCGAGGTAGCTCGACAACTCGATGATCACCAGTCCGTCATGCTGCTCGCGTACTTTGGCTTGCAGGTAGCTGCTGTAGCGTGGGCCGGCGCTGGCCAGAAACTGCTCGCGGTAGGCGGCCAGGGTGGGTGCCACCGGGGCGTTCTTCTCGGTGCGGGTCATTTGCAGCAGACGTTTTTCGATGATGCCGTCCAGTGCCGGTTCGTCCGGGAAGCGCAGGGTATCGATGTTCACCAACGGGCAATCTGCATTGGAGCAGCCGGGCTTGAGCTGTTCCGAAGCGTCGCGGGTGGTTTCCAGCGGCGTACGGTAGTTGGGCTGGAACAGACTGGCACAGGCGCCCAGAGTCAGGGCGATGGCAGCCACGGAGGCAATTTTGAAAAGCGACATGGGCGTCCTTTCGAAAGCAGGGGAAGGCAAAAAGTTACCGCTTCGACTCTCAACGAAGCAGTCAGTTCGCCACTAAGCTAATTAGAGTGGGTTTCGCCGTCACCGTCCATCCCGCTGACGGTAAAGGGGCTGCATCAAACGGTGCGGGCGCGTTAGGATGGCGCGAAGTCGAGGTTGCCGGTCGCACCCAGCAACCTCGTAATGGATGTGCAGTAAAGAGGATGCTTATGACCGATTTTGCCAACGCCATTCCGACCGCCGTCGATATCGTGCGGCGCGAAAAATGCTACGAGGGCTTTTACAAGCTCGACCGTGTGCACCTGCGCCATGAGTTGTTCGCCGGTGGCATGAGCCGCGAGATCAACCGTGAAATATTCGTGCGTCACGATGCCGTGTGCGTGCTGCCTTACGATCCGCAGCGCGACCAAGTGGTGCTGATCGAGCAGTTTCGCGTCGGCGCCATGGGCAAGGCCGACAACCCGTGGCTGGTCGAACTGGTTGCTGGTCTGATCGATAAGGATGAACAACCGGAAGAAGTTGCTCACCGCGAGGCGCAGGAGGAAGCTGGGCTGGACATCAAAGCGTTGTGGCCGATGACCAAATACTTCCCGTCGCCCGGTGGCAGCAATGAGTTTGTGCATTTGTATCTGGGGCGTTGCAGCACCGACGGCGTCGGCGGTTTGCACGGGCTGGAAGAAGAGGCAGAGGACATTCGCGTAACGGTCTGGGCATTTGAAGATGCCTTGCAGGCGGTCCGCGACGGACGCATTGCCAACGCGGCGAGCATCATCGCCTTGCAGTGGCTGGCGCTGAACCGCGCCGAAGTGAGGGGGCTATGGTCGTAAACAGGCTGCGCGATCGTTATCGGGTTGACCTTGTGGGGCTGCAAGCCGCCTGCGAGGCCAACTACGCGCGCCTGATGCGACTGCTGCCGGACATGCGCAACGACCCCGAGGCCCGGCGCATCGCCGTGACTCAGGGTGAGCAAATGCTCGGCGTGCTGGCCCTCGAAGTGCTGCAAACCTGCCCGTACACCACGACCTTGCAGGTGCGTCAGGAACACAGCCTGCCGTGGTTGCCGGTGCCGCAGCTGGAAGTGCAGGTCTATCACGACGCGCGCATGGCCGAAGTGGTCAGCGCCGAACATGCACGACGCTTTCGCGGCATCTATCCTTACCCGAACGCGGCCATGCACCAGCCGGATGAAAAAGCTCAGCTCAATCTGTTCCTGGGGGAGTGGCTGAGTCATTGCCTGGCATTGGGGCACGAGTACGAAGTCGTTCGCTAGTTGTGAACTGCGTCCGGTTCGATGCTTTCCCCTTTGAGTCATCGCCCAGCATAATTGCCGCACTTGATCGATTCCGTGCTTTTGCCTTGGGAGAACGCCTTGCCGAGCGTGTCCACGTTGACCACCGCCGACCCGGCGCTGCTGGTGCAGTTGTCCGACAGCCACCTGTTCGCTGAAGCGGACGGCAAACTGCTGGGCCTGAAAACGCGCGAGAGCCTGCAAAAGGTCATCGATCTGGTGTTGTCGCAACAGCCACAGATTGATCTGGTGCTGGCCACCGGCGACATTTCCCAGGACGGTACGCTTGCGTCGTACCAGGCCTTCCGCCAGATAAGCGCGCAGATCGAGGCCCCGGCGCGCTGGATTCCGGGCAATCACGACGAGCCGATGGTTATGGCCGAGGCGGCGGTGCAGAGCGCGTTGCTGGAGCCGGTTGTCGATATTGGCAACTGGCGTGTGACGTTGCTGGATTCGGCCGTGCCGGGCTCGGTTCCGGGGTATTTGCAGGACGACCAACTGCAATTGCTGGCCCGCTCATTGAGCGAAGCAACGGAGCGTCATCATCTGGTGTGCTTCCACCATCATCCGGTGTCGATCGGTTGCGCATGGATGGAGCCGATTGGTCTGCGCAATCCTGAAGCCTTCTTTGAAGTACTGGATCGCTTTCCACAGGTTCGCGCGGTGCTGTGGGGGCATGTGCATCAGGAGATTGATCGCGAGCGCAACGGCGTGAGGTTGATGGCTTCGCCTTCGACCTGCATTCAGTTCGAGCCGGGGAGTGTGGACTTCAAGGTCGGCGAGCAGGCGCCGGGGTATCGCTGGTTGCGGCTTTTGCCGGATGGACGGCTGGAAACCGGGGTCGAGCGCGTTACCGGATTCGAGTTCACCGTCGACTACGGCTCCAACGGTTATTGAAGACCGCGTCGCGGCCATCGCGAGCAGGCTCACTCCTACAGGGGAATGCGATCAACTGTAGGAGTGAGCCTGCTCGCGATGGCGTCCGCACAAACACCCCCGAATTCGCTGACTCCCTGTAAACTCCGCTATCTTTCGCCGACAGCCAGGGAGCTCAAATGTCCGGTTCGATCCTCTATATCCACGGTTTCAACAGTGCGCCGGCCTCGAAGAAGGCCTGTCAGCTGGTCGCGGTGATGGAGCGGCTGGGCTTGAGCGAGCAACTGCGGGTGCCGGCCCTGCATCATCATCCGCGCGAAGCCATCGCTCAGCTGGAGCAAGCGATTGCCGAGCTGGGCAGTCCGCTGCTGGTGGGAAGCTCACTCGGCGGCTACTATGCGACTCACCTGGCCGAGCGCCATGGCCTGAAAGCGCTGCTGGTCAACCCGGCGGTCAGCCCGCACCGGATGTTCGATGGTTATCTGGGCACGCAGAAAAACCTCTACACCGATGAAACCTGGGAATTGACCCACGACCACGTCACGGCCCTGGCCGAACTGGAAGTGCCGGCACCGCAGGATCCACGGCGTTATCAGGTCTGGTTGCAAACCGGCGATGAAACGCTGGATTATCGCCTCGCCCAACAGTATTACCGCGCCTGTGCCCTGCGTATCCAGGCGGGCGGCGACCACAGTTTCCAGGGCTTTGCCGGGCAATTGCCGGCGTTGCTGAGTTTTGCCGGCATGGCTGCCGATATGTATCAGGCAATCGATTTCACCACGCTGTGAAGTCTTGCCCCTCTTTCATGAATGACTGACGACGAGACCTTATGGCCACTCCCAGCGCTAGTTCTTATAACGCCGACGCCATCGAAGTCCTCTCGGGCCTCGACCCGGTGCGCAAACGCCCCGGCATGTACACCGACACCAGTCGGCCGAACCACCTCGCCCAGGAAGTCATCGACAACAGTGTCGACGAAGCCCTGGCCGGTCACGCGAAATCGGTGCAGGTCATCCTGCACGCCGACCACTCGCTGGAAGTCAGCGACGACGGCCGTGGCATGCCAGTCGACATTCACCCGGAAGAGGGCGTGTCCGGCGTCGAGCTGATCCTGACCAAGCTGCACGCGGGCGGCAAGTTTTCCAACAAGAACTACCAGTTCTCCGGCGGTCTGCACGGGGTGGGTATTTCCGTGGTCAACGCCCTGTCGACGGAAGTCCGGGTGCGGGTGAAGCGCGACGGCAACGAATACCAGATGACCTTCAATGACGGCTTCAAGGCCTCGGAGCTGGAAATCGTCGGCAGCGTCGGCAAGCGCAACACCGGTACCAGCGTGTACTTTGCGCCGGACCCTAAATACTTCGATTCACCGAAATTCTCCATCAGCCGCCTCAAGCACGTGCTCAAGGCCAAAGCTGTGTTGTGCCCGGGGCTGCTGGTCAGCTTTGAAGACAAAGGCACCGGCGAGAAGGTCGAGTGGCACTACGAAGACGGCCTGCGTTCGTATCTGGTCGATGCGGTCAGTGAATTCGAGCGCCTGCCGGACGAGCCGTTCTGCGGCGCCTTTGCCGGTAATAAAGAAGCGGTCGACTGGGCGCTGCTGTGGTTGCCGGAAGGCGGCGACGCGGTGCAGGAAAGCTACGTCAACCTGATCCCGACGGCGCAGGGCGGTACCCACGTCAACGGTTTGCGTCAGGGCCTGCTTGATGCCATGCGCGAATTCTGCGAATTCCGCAGCCTGCTGCCGCGCGGGGTGAAGCTGGCGCCGGAAGACGTCTGGGAGCGCATCGCTTTCGTCCTGTCGATGAAAATGCAGGAACCGCAATTCTCCGGGCAGACCAAAGAGCGCCTGTCATCCCGTGAAGCGGCGGCGTTCGTCTCCGGTGTGGTCAAGGATGCGTTCAGCCTGTGGCTCAACGCCAACCCGGAAACCGGCCTGGCCCTGGCCGAACTGGCGATCAACAACGCTGGCCGGCGCCTCAAGGCGAGCAAGAAAGTCGAGCGCAAACGCGTCACCCAGGGCCCGGCACTGCCCGGCAAACTGGCGGACTGCGCCGGGCAGGACCCGATGCGTTCCGAGCTGTTCCTGGTCGAAGGTGACTCCGCCGGTGGTTCGGCCAAGCAAGCGCGGGACAAGGAATTCCAGGCGATCCTGCCGTTGCGCGGCAAGATCCTCAATACGTGGGAAGTCGACGGCAGCGAAGTGCTCGCCAGCCAGGAAGTGCACAACATCGCCGTGGCCATCGGCGTCGATCCGGGTGCTGCGGACATGAGCCAACTGCGCTACGGCAAGATCTGCATTCTCGCCGACGCCGACTCCGACGGTCTGCACATCGCCACGCTGCTTTGCGCCTTGTTCGTCCAGCACTTCCGCCCGCTGGTGGATGCCGGTCACGTTTACGTGGCGATGCCGCCGCTGTACCGCATCGACCTGGGCAAAGAAATCTATTACGCCCTCGACGAAGCCGAGCGTGACGGCATTCTTGACCGTCTGGTGGCCGAAAAGAAACGCGGCAAGCCGCAGGTCACCCGATTTAAAGGTCTGGGTGAAATGAACCCGCCGCAGTTGCGCGAAACCACCATGGACCCGAACACTCGGCGTCTGGTGCAGTTGACCCTGGGCGAAGACTTTGCCGAAACCTCGGAAATGATGGACATGCTGCTGGCGAAGAAACGCGCCGGCGACCGCAAATCCTGGCTCGAATCCAAAGGTAACCTCGCCGAGGTGCTGGCCTGATGCAATTTGGCTGGGCCTTGGTGGCTGCGTTGCTGCTGAGTGCGATGAGCGTGTCGGCCGAACCGCTGCAGGAGTTGCGCTTGCTCTCCGGGCACCCGGTCGACGGCATGCGCGGCGGCAACCTGTCGGGCCTGGCGCTGTGCGGCAACGAATTGTGGACAGTCTCCGATCGCGATGACGAGCAGATCTACCGGCTCGATACCCGCGATCAGGTCTGGCAGGCCGAAACGGTGCGCATCGACGCGCCGCCAGTGCCGGACAGCGGTTTGCCCTGGGGCTTGAATTCGCGCACGTGGGCGGCGTCGTTCGTTCGCGGTGGCGATCTGGATTTCGAAGGCATCAGCTGCGACAGCGCGGGCAATCGCTACATCGTCAGTGAAGCCCATGCGGCGGTGTTGCAGGTGCCGGTCAGCGGCCCGGCAAACTGGCTGAAGATTTCACCGATGCTGGTTCGCGAGGCGCGGGCGAGCGGCATGCTTCTGCACTTCAATGCGATCTTCGAGGGCTTGGCGGTGAACCCGGCGGGCGATCAGATGTGGCTGGCTGCCGAACGGCAAAACCGTGGATTGCTGCTGATCAAGCGTCAGCAGACGGTGTGGGATTGCGACGGTCGCTGTGTGCTGCTCAGTGAGGGCGGCAAGGAGAAGCAGCCGCCGCAGTTCCCCAAGGCCAGAGCGGTCAACCGGGACTTTTCTGATATTTCGTTGTTTAACGGCAAATTGTTTACCCTTGAACGCAACGCTTTTCAGATTTGTCGACGCGATGCACAGACAGCCAAGGTCGAGCAATGCTGGTCGTATGCCGCCGAACTGTTACAGGCCAACCGCCGTTACGCGCAGAACTACGGGCTGGAAGAAGCGCTGGTCATTGATGCCGAAGGGGCATGGATTGGCGTCGACAATAATTTCGGGCCGCGTGCCGACGGTGAGGTACGCCCGGTGGTCTGGCGCTTTGCCGCGCCGGACGGTGGCTGGAGCGTCAAGCCATGAGCCAGCAGCCGCCGGGCAAGCGCGCCGGTCGGGTGCTGATGATCCTGGCCTGGTGCGCGGCGTTGTTTCTGGCGACCCGGTTTTTCGGTCAGTGGGAGCAGCGTCAGCAGAATCCGAATATCGTGGTCACGTCGGAGCAGGGCGAAGGTTTTATCGAGGTGAAACTGGCAAGCAATGCCCAAGGGCATTTTGTCGCCAGCGGCCAGATCAACGGCGAGCCGGTGGAGTTCATGCTCGACACCGGCGCCACCGATGTGTCGATCCCGGCAGACCTGGCCAAACGTTTGAAGCTTGAAGAAGGTTTCGGTGTGACCCTGAGTACGGCCAACGGCCTGAGCCAGGGCTACCGAACGAAAATTGCCCGCCTGCAACTGGGCGACATTGTGCTGCGGGATGTGCGCGCACTGGTGGCGCCGGGGCTGCAGGGCGATCAGGTGCTGCTCGGCATGAGCGCCCTGAACAGACTTGAATTTACTCAGCGCGGTGGCACCATGCTGCTGCGCCAGACAACGAACCGATGAGGCCTGCATGAGCAATCCCCTTGATCTCAGCCTGGACGGCGTAGAACGCCGCTCGCTGGCTGACTTCACCGAAAGTGCCTACCTCAACTACTCCATGTACGTGATCATGGACCGCGCGCTGCCACATATTGGCGACGGCCTGAAACCGGTACAGCGGCGTATCGTCTACGCCATGAGCGAGTTGGGGCTGGATGCCGATTCCAAACACAAGAAATCGGCGCGTACCGTCGGCGACGTGCTCGGCAAGTTCCACCCCCACGGCGACTCGGCGTGCTACGAGGCGATGGTGCTGATGGCGCAGCCGTTCAGCTATCGCTACACGCTGGTCGATGGCCAGGGCAACTGGGGGGCGCCGGACGATCCGAAGTCCTTCGCCGCCATGCGTTACACCGAAGCGCGGCTGTCGCGTTATTCCGAAGTGTTGCTCAGCGAACTCGGTCAGGGCACGGCTGACTGGGGCCCGAACTTCGACGGCACCCTGCAGGAGCCGTTGGTGTTACCGGCGCGTTTGCCGAACATTCTGCTCAACGGCACCACCGGCATCGCCGTGGGCATGGCCACCGACGTGCCGCCGCACAACCTGCGTGAAGTCGCCACTGCCTGCGTGCGTCTGCTCGATGAGCCGAAAGCCACGGTCGAGCAGCTCTGCGAGCATATTCAAGGCCCGGATTATCCGACCGAAGCGGAAATCATCACGCCGCGCGCCGACCTGCTGAAAATGTACGAAACCGGCAAGGGCTCGGTGCGCATGCGCGCCGTGTACCACGTCGAGGACGGCGACATCATCGTCACCGCGCTGCCGCATCAGGTCTCCGGGGCCAAGGTGCTGGAGCAGATTGCCGCGCTGATGCAGGCCAAACCGTCGAAGGCGCCGCAGATCGCCGACCTGCGCGACGAATCCGACCACGAAAACCCGTGCCGCATCGTGATCATCCCGGTCAACAGCCGCGTCGACCACGAAGCGCTGATGCAGCATCTGTTTGCCTGTACCGAGCTGGAGTCGACCTACCGGGTCAACATCAATATCATCGGTCTGGACGGCAAGCCGCAGCTGAAAAACCTGCGCGCGCTGCTGGTCGAATGGCTGGAATTCCGCGTGCTGACCGTGCGGCGCCGCCTGCAATTTCGCCTCGACAAGGTCGAGCGCCGCCTGCACCTGTTGGACGGTTTGCTGATCGCCTACCTCAATCTGGATGAAGTGATTCACATCATCCGTACCGAGGAACACCCGAAAGCCAAGTTGATCGAGCGTTTCGCCCTGAGCGAGATTCAGGCCGACTACATCCTCGATACCCGTCTGCGCCAGTTGGCGCGACTGGAAGAGATGAAGCTGCGCGACGAGCAGGACGAACTGCTCAAGGAACAAGCCAAGCTGCAAGCCCTGCTGGGCAGCGAGTCCAAGCTGAAGAAGCTGGTGCGCACCGAACTGCTCAAAGACGCCGAAACCTATGGCGACGACCGCCGTTCGCCAATCGTCGAGCGCGCCGAAGCCAAGGCATTGACCGAACACGATCTGCTGCCGAACGAGAAAGTTACCGTCGTGCTGTCGGAAAAAGGCTGGGTACGTTCGGCCAAGGGCCATGACATCGACGCCACCGGCCTCTCCTACAAGGCGGGCGACGGCTTCAAGACCTCGGCAGCGGGGCGCTCCAACCAGTTTGCCGTATTCATCGACTCCACCGGTCGCAGTTATTCGGTCGCCGCGCACACGTTGCCGTCGGCCCGTGGCCAGGGCGAACCGTTGACCGGTCGTCTGACGCCGCCACCGGGCGCGAGCTTCGAATGCGTGCTGATGCCGGAAGATGATTCGCTGTACGTAATCGCTTCCGATGCCGGTTACGGCTTCGTGGTCAAAGGTGAAGACCTGCAAGCCAAGAACAAGGCCGGCAAGGCCCTGTTGAGCTTGCCGAACAACGCCAAGGTCATCGCGCCGCGCCCGGTCGCCGACCGCGAACACAACTGGCTGGCCTCGGTCACGACCGAAGGTCGCCTGCTGATCTTCAAAATCAGCGATCTGCCACAATTAGGTAAAGGCAAAGGCAACAAGATCATCGGTATTTCCGGTGAGCGCGTGGCCAGCCGCGAAGAATATGTCACGGACATCGCAGTCCTGCCGGAAGGCGCCACCCTGGTGTTGCAGGCTGGCAAACGGACCCTGTCGCTGAAGGCCGACGACCTCGAACACTACAAAGGTGAGCGTGGGCGACGTGGCAACAAGCTGCCGAGGGGCTTCCAGCGGGTGGATGCGCTGCTCGTCGAAAACCTCAATTAGGCGAGAACGCCCTTCCAGAGGCGTCGATCTACGATTTAACGCGTAGATCGACGCTTTGGCGCTGGAGTCGGAACGCATATTCACGGATGATATGGCCTTTCAAGCGCCGGCGTGGCCGAGCGTTCTTCATATTTATTGAGTATTTTCACTGTGGTCAGCCTTGTGGCGGCCACCTGGACGGGATGATGACTGCTCTACGCCCCCTTATTTTGTTGCTCGCCGGCGTTCTGGGCCTGGCGGGTTGCAGCGTTCACCAGCCGGTGTCGCTGTATCAGCTGGACAGCGGAAGTCCGGTTCAGCCTGCGCAAAGCGCGGGCATGGCGGTTTTGCTGGGGCCGGTAGTCGTTGCCGATTACCTGCAACGCGAGACGCTGCTGCAACGCCAACCGGACGGCAGCCTGCAAGCGGCGACCGACGGTCGCTGGGCGGGCAGCCTTTCGTCGGATATCGATCAATTGCTGATGCGGCAGGTCGCCGGTCATCTGGATAGCCAGCGTGTGGTGCTGGCACCTGCCACGACTGGTTTCACCCCGGATGTGCAAGTGTTGCTGACCATCACGCGTCTGGATTCCGGGCAGAAACAACCGGCGATTCTCGATGCGCAGTGGCGTCTGATCGACCGCCGTGGTCAGGTGCGTGATAACCGCATCATTCATTTGCAGGAGCTGCACGCCGGCAGCACCGCTTCGCAGGTGCAGGCCCAAGGGATTTTGCTGCAGCGGCTGGCCGAGCAACTGTCGGTAGCGCTCAAGCCATTGGCCAACCAGCCACCCGTGGCCGAGGCACCGCGCAAAGCGCCACCGAAACCCGCAGCGCCGGCGACCGACGCCGAGAAGCAGCCAAAGATTCCGATGGCTTCGCCGATTCGTACCGATATGGAAGTGTTTCGCTTCTGAGGCCGGAACGCGTCAGAACAGAGCCCGCCTTGTGCGGGCTTTGTTGTGTCTGGGGCTGTAGATCTTTGTAGTCAACGCCGGCCCCTTCGCGAGCAAGCTCCACACAGTGGATCTGCCCTGTGCCGCAGATATCTGAGTGAATGCAAAACCCTGTGGGAGTGAGCCTGCTCGCGAAGACGGAGTGTCAGGCGACACTGATGCTGGATGTGCCGGCCCTTTCGCGAGCAGGCTCGCTCCCACAGTGGATTTGCGCTGGGCCGCAGATATCTGAGTGAACACAAAACCCTGTAGGAGTGAGCCTGCTCGCG
>NZ_JABWQS010000079.1:0-9499 GCF_014268545.1 Pseudomonas sp. SWRI81 | reverse complement strand
GTTCAGTCGGTTAGAATACCGGCCTGTCACGCCGGGGGTCGCGGGTTCGAGTCCCGTCCGCTGCGCCATATTCGGTATCTGGAACTGAACGCCAGATCACCACAGAAAGCCCGACTTGTGCGGGCTTTTTGCTGTCCGGGGTTTATGGAAATCATGTAGGAGCTGCGGAACGCTGCGATCTTTTGATCTTGTTTGAAATATTCGAAAGATCGCAGCCTCGTTGCACTCGACAGCTCCTACAGGGGCTGTGAAGCGCCATTTTGGCTGTGCCGGTAATCGCTGACCGCCTCATACACTGCCTTACGCAGGCGATTGATCCCGCCAATCGGCCGATGCGCCTCGATCCCGAACCACGGATTGAACGACAGGTTGTCGCACGTCAGATTCAGCGCCGGCGTATCGAAGTCCTGCGCTGGCAGGGTAATCCGCGCCACTGTCTCGAACGGCGAATCCGCTTCGCGCCATTCAATGCTGGTGTCTTCAATCGGCATGTACTGGTGCGCATCCTGGCGCTGAATCTGCAAGACGAAACACGCCGGCACCCGATCCGCCGACAGTTGTTGCTTCAGCGCGCCGCGCAAGAAGTTCGGCAAGTCGTGATTCTGCCGGGGCAGCGTGTAAGCGGGGCAACTGCCGGGATCCGGCATCACGCGGAATTTGGCATTGGCCTCACCGAATTTGTAGGGCGATACCGAAAAGTACGTGGTCGCGGTCGGGCTGTCAGGCGGCGGTGACAGGGTGGCCAGGGCAATGAACAAATGACGGACCTGCCAGGTGCGTGGGTCCCATCCCGGAAAGAACGCCATGACTTTTTTGCCATCCGCCTGCGCCGCCACGTTCTGACGGTACTCGGCGACATCGCTGACAAAGAAGTTCGGATGGCTGAACATCACGAAGTCTTGCTCGTGCTGTTGCTGGCGGTTGTCGAGCAATTGCCTGCCCGGTACGTCCAGCAGCTTGATCGCCATGCCACGGGCGTCGCGCAGGCTGTCGAATTGCGGATAGGCATTGCCGTTGGACAGACGAATCAGCGCCTGCCAGGTCTTGCCAGGTTCGCTGAATACACCCTGACGCAGCGGCTGCGCCAGCTCCGGCAATACCTGCACTTGCGCCTTCACGCAGCCATGCGCCTTGGCGTGTGCGTCACGCAGATAGCGCGTGCCTTCGCGGTGTTGGTCGACAATTCGCACGGCGGTCTGAATCACGTCCTGAGTCATCGCCGCTTCACCGGCCGGAACCTGCTCCTGCGCCGACACCGGACCGCGATGTTGCCAGGTCCACCAGGCCGTGGCGCTGCCCCAGCCAAGCAGGCCGATGACCAGCACGATCAACACGACCCTGCCGAGCAAGCGTCCCAGCCCTAACCAGAGGCGGGCCATTAGCGGCAGTTGTGTTTTGAAGGTCGGCATGGTCATGGCAACTGCGCCTCCAGTGGTCCGCCCAGCACTTTCAGGTATTCGAGCAGCGCCCAGCGCTCCTCGGGTTGCAACAGTCTGCCGATGACACCGTTGCCGCGCTCGCCGGCACGAAATTCGTGGCCGCTGTTGTGGTTGCCGGTAATCCGCGTGTCGAACAAAAAGCCATTGGCGAAGGCTTCGGTGCGATAGCCCAAGTGACGTGGATCGTATTCGAAGGTGCCTTTATAGAACGTGCTTGCGCGTTCATCCTGAGGCGAGAGCAACTGATAGAGGCTCGGCACCGAACCGTTGTGCAGAAACGGTGCAGTGGCCCAGACGCCGGCCAGCGGTCGCGCCTTGTAGGCGACTTTTTCACGCACGCCGATTGGCAGACCGAAACCGTCCAGGCGAGGTTTTTCCGCAGGCGTCACACCTGCCTCGCGATAGGCGCGGTTTTCCACGAAGGCGGTGACATAAGCCAGCCCCTTGGCGACCGACAACTGGCTCAGGTCCAGCGGTTCCTTGGGCGTCGGATGAAGTTTCACATCCATGCCCTCAAGCTCTTTCAAGTCCCATTGCAGGGCGGTCAGGTCAAAGCGATGGCTGGCAATGTTATTGGCCGCGTTCGGGTCGGTGCCGATGGCGGCTACGGGCAGCATCGGCAGTTGCAGCACTCTGCGTTCGCCTTCCTGCGTCTGCGGCGGTACGTGACAAGCGGCGCAGTTTTCGGCAAACAGTGCGCGGCCTTTCGCCGCCAGCGGTTTGTCGATGGCGCCGAACAGCTCTTGAGGCCAGGAGGGCGGCTTTAATTGCTGCAGGGTTTCTTCGATCTTGTGCAGATCGCGCACCCGCACGCTGGAGGCATACCGCTCATCGCCGCGCAGTGGCTGGCCGTCGGCATCGAAGAAATTCAGGGTTGCGCCGACGCCCAGTGCTTCGCCGATGTTACGGGCCATGGGCTGCTGCGCGGAGCCGTTCCACTGCACCCAGTCGAACGTCCACATGTCCCATAGCTGCGGGTAATCCACCGGGGCGTTGGCCACGCGATAGTTGGCCGGAGAAATGGCATCACCGAACGTGGCGTTGGCGATTCGGCCGAACGCATCTGTGCGGCCGGGACCCTCTTCGGTGGGATAGAGGCCGCGATGGGTATCGTTCCATGCGACTTTGAGAAAAGTATCCAGCGAGGTTTTGAAGTCCCGACGCAGTTGCTCATGGCGCGCGTCGTATTCAGCGCCGAGGACGTGGCGGGCGAAGCGTTCGAATTTCCAGGGGGTGTAGTAAGTCGCTGTCAGACTTGCGACCAGAGCTTGTCCGAAACTGCCACCACGTAGCGTCGGAACACTGGAAGGCAGCACATGCTGCGCCGTGCCGCCATCAATTCGCACAGCCTGGCCTTTAAAACGCAATTCACCGGTGTGGCAGGTCGCACAAGTGATGTCCAGATAGTGCTCGGAACTGCCGGGATTTTGATGGCGCGCAAAGCCAACGGGCAGGTTGCCAGGATTATTCGGCGTGGCTTTTTGTTGTGGGTCGACCAGAAAACCGAAGCGGGCGAGGTACTCGGGAGCGGCAAAACGCTGCTCGGAGAATGGCAACTCCAGTGCCTGAAACCATTCGTAACGCAGGCCCTTGACCTGTGTGCCCTGGGGCGTGAAATAGTAGGTCTGCCGTTCTTGCTCGCTCCACTGATCCAGGTAATGCACCTGTTCGACAGGGGAGTAGAAGGGCAGTTTCGGGTTGGCGACGTAGTACAAGACTACCGCAAGGACGAGTCCCAGCAGCACCACGATCAGGGTCAGCACACGGAATAAGAGGCGCAAGATAAACATCCTTGTCAAATTGTTGCGTTGTTATGCCTGAGCAGGCCCTTCTGGGCAAGTGGCCATTACGTTAAACATTCTCCGAAGATCGTGCGGCCATTGCCGGGCCCGGATGACAGAAGCTTCATCATGCTGCGCGGCCAATGCGTTTTAATCCCTGAACTTATCGGAAGTTTCCTGCTCTCATGCCGGTAGCCATTGGTCGTGGCGGCCTGATAAGCTCGCGGCTTTACTCGATTGCCCATTCGGCGCATGAACAAGGAAATAGCATGAAACAGCATCGGTTGGCGGCGGCGGTAGCCCTGGTTAGCCTGGTCCTCGCGGGTTGTGATTCGCAGACCAGCGTAGAGCTGAAAACCCCGGCGCAAAAAGCTTCCTACGGCATCGGCCTGAACATGGGCAAAAGCCTTGCTCAGGAAGGCATGGATGATCTGGACTCCAAAGCGGTAGCCCAGGGCATCGAAGATGCCGTCGGCAAGAAAGAACAGAAGCTGAAAGATGAAGAACTGGTCGAAGCCTTCGCCGCGCTGCAAAAGCGTGCTGAAGAGCGCATGGCCAAGATGAGCGAAGAGTCGGCAGCCGCCGGCAAGAAATTCCTCGAAGAAAACGGCAAGAAGCCTAGCATCACTACCACCGCTTCCGGCCTGCAATACGAAGTGGTCAAGAAGGCCGACGGCGCACAGCCCAAGCCGACCGACGTAGTGACCGTTCACTACACCGGCAAGCTGACCAACGGCACCGTATTCGACAGCTCCGTCGAGCGTGGCAGCCCGATCGATCTGCCGGTCAGCGGTGTGATCCCGGGTTGGGTTGAAGGTCTGCAACTGATGCACGTTGGCGAGAAGTACAAACTGTACATCCCTAGCGATCTGGCTTACGGCGCTCAGTCGCCAAGCCCGGCGATCCCGGCTAACTCGGTTCTGGTTTTCGACCTGGAACTGCTGGCCATCAAGGATCCAGCCAAAGAAGACGCCGCTGCCAAGTAACTCGCAACGGCTTTAAAACAACGCCTCGCTTATGCGGGGCGTTGTTGCATCTGGCCGTCGGCAAGGGTAAACAGACCGAACTGACGCTGATCAACACAGTCATAGCTTTGAGGCTGCCCGCGCTAGACGCCCTGAGCCGCCAAGTCAATGAAATATTGGGGTTTTTTATGTGAGTAAAAAACGCCCGATCTAAGCGCAGCCCTTATGAAACGGGGCTCTCAGCGCTGAAATGCAGCTCTGTTCACAAGGTTATCCACAATTTGTGTGGATAACATTTCAACGGGAAGAATAGATGAAAGCTCCGTGGAATTTCGCTCGATTCCTGCCCTTGGCTGGTCGCCTGCTGGCCCGTGGACGTCTGCCAACGCTTTTGTTTGCCGTGGCCAGTAAAGGTGCTGCGCAAGGTAACCGTCTGGGCAAGCTCAAGGATGATCTGCGCTTGCTGCAGGCGCTGTGCCTGGCTTACTGGCGCGGCGAATACCGCGCGATCAGTACCAAATCGCTGATCTCTGTCGTGGCGGGCCTGATGTACTTTCTCAGCCCGGTCGATGCGATCCCGGACTTCATTCCAATGTTCGGCATGCTCGACGACATCGCCGTCCTTGCCTGGCTGATGAAAACCCTCGATAACGAACTCAACGCCTTCCGCCTCTGGCGCAACCGGCAAAATCCGGAAAAACTGGCAGTGGTAGAACGCCTGCCCGATTCTCCTGAGCAATTGCAGTTGCAGGGGCCGAAAAAGCCCTGACTGACGAATACTGCCTACAGATAGATACCCCCCGCGACCTTGGCCGCTGTTAGGATTACACTTCTAGGGAAAAGTGCCGACTCGCTAAGTGTTGTTGTCCTACGGGGTAGTCATGGATATTCAGATAATTGCACGCGATGGCGAACCCGAATACGCGGTTCTGCCGTGGGCTCAATATCAGGCTCTACTGAAAGCAGCAGGGATCAACGAAACACCGTCGCGACCGGCTCCAGCGCCACTCGCGACTTCACCAGACCCGATTCTTCCAGGTCTGGATCAACTACGCAGTTTGCGCGAAGGGAAGGGCATCGCCATCGAGGCGCTGGCCCGCACGGTAGGCATCAGCCCGTCTTATCTGGCCATGATCGAAAGTGGTGAGCGTCTACCCGACGCTGCGATTCGCCGCAGCCTGGCCTGGGAATTGACGGTGCCAGGTTGGAGGGACGAATCGTGAGCGTACGCATCAGTCGTCAACATTGGGACGGATTGTTGGGGGAGCTGGATCAGGCGCGCCGCCAGCGCCATCTACTGACGTATCGAGCGCTGCTGGAACGTTTGCAACTGCCGACACCGGCGATGCAAACCCTGACGGCCGCGCTCGAGCATCTGGCCGCGCTGGACGCCAAAGCCGAGCAGCCGTTGCGCAGCTCGCTGGTCATCAGTCAGGGTGCCAGTCGCTTGCCGCGTACCGGTTTTTTTGAATGTGTCGAGCGTCTGGGGCGATTCTCCGGGCCGTCTGATGGCGTCGCCGCGGCGTCCTGGCATGCGTCGGAAGTGGTCCGGGTTTTCGAATACGAGTACCCGGAATCGGCGGAGGCCTGAGTGTTTTTACGCCTCAAGGCGCGGGTCGGTTACTGGCTGGCCCGCAGGCTGTTTCATTGGTCGTGGTTTGTCCGCCAGCCGCGCGGCTGGCGCTGGCTCGAGGGCCAGTTTGCGCGCATGGCCAATCTCGGTGATGTCAGCGCGCAAAGCTTTTATGGGCACATCCTGACTTTTCGCGGCGTTGGCCTGGGCGCGCGTGAAGAAGGCGTACGTTTGCTGCGTCTGGCGGCGTTGGCCGGGGATGGCAAAGCGGCCTATCAAGTCGGTGTAATCAGCCTCGCCGGCACGCCGAGCCAAACGCCGGACCCTGCTGAAGCGGCGCGCTGGTGGAGCATGGCCGCCAAGGCCGGACATCCCTTGGCTGAGATGAAGCTACAGCAGCTGAAGGCTGGAGATTCAACGCAGTAAATCCAAGTATGTCTTTGCCGATAAACGCGGCGTGAGGTTTTCCTCACGCCGCGTTTGCGTTTTTGCCTGGCTGTTTCTGCTGGTCGCTCGATTGCAGACTAGTCCTACATCCTTTGCCTACTCGCCTGACTTCTTTCCTGTTTGATCCCCAGCACAGTTCCCGCGACTAATTTTTGCGCGAGGGACCGCTCATGCTCCAGCCCGTTTTTCAGCTCACCTTGTCCGCCTGCGTGTGTTGATGGAAGTCATCGCTCGCATCGAGCAGGAACTCGACAGCTTTCCCGACACCCTCAGCCTCTACCGCAAACAGCTTGATCACTGGTTCAGTCGGGCGGCGGATCAGATCAGCGACGCGGCGGACCTGCCGTCGCTGATGGGCATGGAGCGGATCATCCGTTTCGGCGATCGCAGCACGGCGGTCAGCAGCAGCGACGGCGAATTTTCCTCCAGCGTCGTCCAGTGCCCGCAGGGCGGGCTGATGGAGATCGAGAGCAAATTCGAATCGGTCTACGACATTCCGCTGGGCAACATCGTCGTCGATGTGGTGGCGATTGATGGCGGCGAGACTACCCAAGTCACCCTTGATCAGCAGGGCAAGGGCCAGTTCAGAGGCGACGGGGGCAAGTTCTACCGCGTTCTGGTGCAAAGCGCTGTCACCTCCAATCAGGTCGCGGAGCTGTTCAAGTCCTACGACGGCTTGACCGGCGAACTGGACGGCTGGCTGCGTAGCGAGTGGCAGGGTTTCAAGCCGCAGTGGTCGCAGTCGGTGGCGACAGCGGCGAGCAACGGCATGCTTGCGGGAAGCTGGGCAGCAATCGAAGGGGTATGGGACAGCCTCGGTTTGCTGTCGGAAATTCTCCAGGACCCCGGCAAGTTCGCCGAGCGCCTGGGCAGCGGCGCGGCTGACCTGATCAAGCTTGCGCAGACCGCGCCGGATCTCATGGAAAAGCTGCAGTTGCTGGTCAGTGACGAGGCGGCGATGTGCTTGCTGCTAAGGTCGGCGAGCCTGTGGCTGGACATGCTGCCGCCCAGCGAGATTGCCGGCAAGTCCGCTGAAGTGGCGTCGATGATGATCGTGCAATTGATCATCGATGTGTTGATCAGCGTAGTTCTGACGTTTGTCGGGGCGGGGGCGGGGATTGCTTATCTGACGCTGCGTCTGGCTGATCGCGCAGCGCAGCTGTTCAATTTGGCCAAGCGTCTGGTCAAGGCGCTGTTCGGCATCGTCAGCACTTTCATTGAATACGTCGACCGCTACAAAGCCGTTGCCGCGCGGGGCATCGCCGCCGGGGTGAAAAAAGGCCGCATGCAATTGCGCTGGGATGCCAAGCGCAACACCACGCTGAAGAAAGACGAACCTCACGACGACTCTCCCGAGCAAGCGAAAAACCCCAACGGCGATGCCGCCGATTGCTCCTCGCTGACCTGCACCAACGGCTGCCCCGTATCGATGGTCACTGGCGAAGAACTGCTGACCCTCACCGACGCGGTACTGGATGGCGTGCTGCCGTTCGAGTTCACCCGTTTGTACCGCTCCAGCGCGGTGGAGATCGACATCGGCCTCGGTTTCGGCTGGAGCCATTCGCTGGCCCATCGCCTGGCTTTCGACGGCGACGGCGTGGTCTGGATCGACCACGAAAACCGCCGCACGCGGTTTCCGCTACCCAACGCTGCGCGCCCGGCGATTCACAACAGCTTGTCGCGGGCGGCGATCTTTCTGGGCGATGAACCGGAAGAGCTGATCCTCGCCCTGGCCGGCGACAGTCCGCGGTTCTATCACTTTCGCGCGGGCCGGCTGACAGCGATCAGCGATGTGTTCGGCAATCGGCTGACCGTGCAGCGTGATCGCGCCGACCGGATTCAGCGCCTGGACAACGGCGCCGGGCGTTCGCTGTTGTTGCGCTATGACCGGGCGCAATTGCTCGGTGTCGATTACCAGATTTTTCAGAACGGCGAATGGACGACCGAGCAGACGCTGGTCAGCTACCGCTTTGATCCCCGGCAACGCCTGCTGGCCGCAACCAACGCGGTCGGCGACAGCGAACGTTACGACTACGACGACCACCACGTCATCCTGCAGCGGCAACTGACTGGCGGCGCGAGTTTTTTCTGGGAGTGGGAGCGCGAAGGTAAAGCAGCACGCTGCGTGCGGCACTGGGCCTCGTTCTCGCAGATGAACACCCGTTACGTCTGGAACGATGACGACGCCAGCGTGACCGTTCATTACGTCGACGGCACCGAAGAGGTCTACGTCCATGACGAGCGCGCTCGGCTGGTGCGGCAGGTCGCGGCCGATGGTGGTGAACAGCTCAAGGCCTATGACGATCAGGGCCGGTTGATCGCCGAGCAGGATGCTCTGGGCGCGATCACCGAATACCGCTACGACGAGGTCGGACGGCTGATCGCGCTGATTCCGCCGGACGATGCGCCAACGTCCTACGAGTACCGCAACGGTTTTCTCTACAAGCGTTGCCGTGGCGAGGCGGTGTGGATCTATCGGCGCAATGCCGAGGGCGCGGTCACCGAAGCGGTCGACCCCGACGGTCAGGTCACCCATTACTACTACAACCTGCGTGGCCAGTTGCTGTCGCTGCGTTACCCGGACAGCAGCCGGCATCGCTGGGTGT
Source organism: Pseudomonas sp. SWRI81 (assembly GCF_014268545.1). Lineage (NCBI taxonomy): Bacteria > Pseudomonadati > Pseudomonadota > Gammaproteobacteria > Pseudomonadales > Pseudomonadaceae > Pseudomonas > Pseudomonas sp. SWRI81. The sequence continues at coordinate 688 of NZ_JABWQS010000079.1, read as the reverse complement.
GGAACGAACTCGGCCAGCTTATCGAGGAAACCCTGCCTGACGGTGGCGTGCGGCGCTTTTCCTACGATGCGCTGGGGCGAAGGACCACCACGCAGGACGAGTTTGGCGTCATCAGCCGTCAGCAGTGGGACGCCGCCGGCCGCCTGATCCTGACGACTTCTCCTACGGGCGCCAGTCGCGCCTACAGCTACGGCGCCTACGGTCAGGTCACCGCCGAACGCGATGAACTGGGGCGCATCACCCGCTACGAATATGACGACGACCTGCACCTGGTTTCCCGGCGGATCAACCCCGACGGCACTCGCGTGCAGTACCGCTACGACCATGCGCAGTTGCTGCTCACCGAGATCGAAAACGAATCGGGCGAAAAGTACCACCTGGATTACACGCCCACCGGGCTGATCCGCGAGGAAAGCGGCTTCGACGGGCGACGCACCGCTTACGCCTACAACCTAAACGGTCAGTTGCTGGAAAAGACCGAGTTCGGTGAGCACGGTTTGGCGCTGGTCACCCAGTACCAGCGCGACGCGGCGGGAAGGTTGCAGGTCAAGACCCTGCCCGACGGGGTGAAAGTTCGTTATGACTACGACCGCCTCGGCCGACTGATCGCAGTCGATGACGGCCAGGACCACCCGCTGGCCTTCGAATACGACCGCCAGGACCGGCTGATCACCGAACATCAGGGCTG
>NZ_JABWQS010000078.1:0-9584 GCF_014268545.1 Pseudomonas sp. SWRI81 | reverse complement strand
CGGTGAGTCAGTCGAAAAAATGTATCGACTGATTCACCGTCTTCGCGAGCAAGCCCGCTCCCACAGGGGTTCTCTGGTGTATGAGAAAACCGGGACTGTTACAGGTCGCCATAACCCAGCGAACGCAGCGCGCGCTCGTCATCGGACCAGCCGCCCTTCACCTTGACCCACAGGTTGAGCATGATCTTGGAGTCGAACAGCAGCTCCATGTCCTTGCGCGCTTCGGTGCCGATGCGCTTGATGCGCTCGCCCTTGTCGCCAATGATGATTTTCTTCTGGCCGTCACGCTCGACGAGAATCAAGGCATGGATGTGCAAGGTCTTGCCCTGCTGCTTGAACTCTTCGATCTCGACGGTGATCTGGTATGGCAGCTCGGCGCCCATCTGGCGCATGATTTTTTCGCGGACCAGTTCGGCGGCGAGGAAACGGCTGCTGCGGTCAGTAATCTGGTCTTCCGGGAAGAAGTGATCGTTCTCCGGCAGATGGTCCGCGATGACCTTTTCCAGCGCTTCGAGGTTGTGCCCGTGCTGCGCGGAAATCGGAATGATCTGCGCGTTTGGCAGTTGTTCCTGCAACCAGCTCAGGTGCGGCATCAGCTCGGCTTTGTCTTCGATGCGGTCGGTCTTGTTCAGCGCGACGATCAGCGGACCGGTGACGTACTGCACACGCTCGAGAACCATCTGGTCTTCGTCGGTCCACTTGGTGCGGTCAACGACAAAAATCACCACGTCGACGTCTTTCAACGCCGCCGAAGCGGTTTTGTTCATGTAACGGTTGAGGGCCTTTTCGCCGCCCTTGTGCATGCCGGGAGTATCGACGTAGATCGCCTGCACGTCGCCCTCGGTCTTGATCCCCAGCATGTTGTGGCGGGTGGTCTGCGGCTTGCGCGAGGTGATCGCCAGCTTCTGGCCGAGAATATGGTTGAGCAGCGTCGACTTGCCGACGTTGGGACGGCCGACGATGGCAACGTAGCCACAGCGAGTTGCGTTTGTATCAGTCATTGCCATTCTCCACGCCCAGGGCTATCAGTGCTGCGGCGGCCGCTACCTGTTCGGCAATACGACGGCTCACACCCTGACCTCGGCTCTTTTCGTTCAATAGGACCACTTCGCACTCGACGAAGAAGGTTCGGCAGTGCGGCTCGCCCTGGATATCCACCACTTCGTAGCGCGGCAGCTCGCAGCCGCGCGATTGCAGGTGTTCCTGCAAGCGGGTCTTCGGATCCTTGTTGGTGTCGACCAGCGTCAGGCCTTCGAACTCGCCGGCCAGCCAGGCCAGTACGCGCTCGCGAGCGACGTCCATGCCGGCGTCGAGGTAGATTGCACCGATCAGGGCTTCAAGGGCATCGGCCAAAATCGATTCGCGACGAAAACCGCCGCTCTTCAGTTCGCCAGAACCCAGGCGCAAGTAATCGCCGAGGTCAAAACCGCGCGCCAGCACGGCCAGCGTCTCACCTTTCACCAGGCGTGCGCGCAAACGCGACAATTGGCCTTCGCGGGCCAGCGGGAAGCGATCGAACAGCGCCTCGCCAGCGACGAAGTTGAGGATGGCATCACCGAGGAATTCCAGGCGCTCGTTGTTGCGCCCGGCAAAACTGCGATGCGTGAGGGCCAGCAGCATCAGCTCCTGATCCTTGAAGGTGTAACCGAGCTGGCGCTCGAGACGGCTAAGAGAAACGCTCACGGTTTACCCACGCTGAGTTCGTGGCTGGATTCCACTGCCATCGCCGGGGTACGGCGCAGGCCTGGGACAATTAACGCTGTGTTCAAAAATGAGATCCTGGCGATTGCGAAGCCGCTTGTGCCGGCTCCAGAAATGCATTCGGCGCTGTGGTCAACAGCGCCGTGTGTAATTACTTGATCAGGCCGACCCGCGAGAAATTCGGCAGGTGGCTGAGTTTCGGCTCCGGCCAGCTCATCCAGACCGCGAAGGCCTTGCCGACGATATTGCGGTCGGGAACCATGCCCAGCAGATCCTTGGGAATGTTCGGATCATCCCAGTAGCGACTGTCATTCGAATTGTCGCGGTTGTCGCCCATCATGAAGTAGTGCCCGGCAGGCACTGTCCACGAGCGATCCGGGGTGGCGCGGTAGCGGCTCATTTCCTTGCGGATCAGGTGCTCGGCTGCGCCGAGTTTTTCCTTGTAGAGTTCTGCACTGCCCAGGGTGCCCGGCTCGGCGCCGACCATTTTCTCGGCAATCGATTCGCCATTGACGAACAGACGCTTGTCGGCGGTGTAACGCACCGTGTCGCCCGGCAGGCCGACCACACGCTTGATGTAGTTGACGTTCGGGTCGCTCGGGTAGCGGAACACCATGACATCGCCGCGCTGTGGATCACCGACTTCGATGATCTTCTTGTCGATCACCGGCAGGCGGATGCCGTATGAAAACTTGTTCACCAGAATGAAGTCGCCAACGTCCAGGGTCGGCTTCATCGAGCCGGACGGAATCTGGAACGGTTCCACCAGGAACGAACGCAGGACCAGTACGATGAACAACACCGGAAAGAACGACTTGCCGTATTCAACCAGCAGCGGCTCTTTGTTCAGTTTCTCGACGACCACGGCTTCCGGCTGGCTGACACTGCCTTGATAGGAGGCAATGGCAGCACGCCGACGCGGCGCCAGGAACAGCAGATCGAGCAACGCCAACAGGCCGCAGACGAACACGGCGATGACCAGCAACAGCGGGAAATTTAGCGACATAGGACCTGATTATTCCAACCTGAGCACGGCGAGGAAGGCTTCCTGTGGAATTTCCACGTTGCCGACCTGTTTCATGCGTTTCTTACCGGCCTTCTGCTTCTCGAGCAGTTTCTTCTTACGACTGACGTCACCGCCGTAGCATTTGGCCAATACGTTCTTTCTGAGCGCCTTGACGGTTGTCCGGGCGACGATCTGACCACCGATGGCGGCCTGAATCGCCACGTCGAACATCTGACGAGGAATCAGTTCTTTCATCTTCTCGGTCAACTGGCGACCTTTGAAGTGCGAGTTGTCACGGTGCACGATCAACGCCAGGGCATCGACCTTGTCACCGTTGATCAGCACGTCCAGTTTCACCAGATTAGCCGATTGGTAACGATCGAAATGGTAATCCAGCGAAGCATAGCCGCGGCTGGTGGATTTGAGACGGTCGAAGAAGTCCAGGACCACTTCGTTCATCGGCAGGTCGTAGGTCACCTGGACCTGATTGCCGAGGAACAGCATGTCGACCTGAACGCCGCGCTTCTCGATGCACAGGGTAATGACGTTGCCCAGGTGTTCTTGCGGCACAAGGATATTGGCGCGCACGATGGGCTCACGCATGTCCTCGATGGCCGAGACATCCGGTAGCTTCGACGGGTTGTCGACGTAAATCGTTTCACCGGTTTTCAGCACCAGCTCGAAAATTACTGTCGGCGCGGTGGTGATCAGGTCCAGGTCGTACTCGCGCTCGAGGCGCTCCTGGATGATTTCCATGTGCAGCATGCCGAGGAAGCCGCAACGGAAACCGAAGCCCAGTGCGTCGGAGCTTTCCGGGGTGTACTGCAGCGACGAGTCGTTCAGGGTCAGCTTCTGCAGCGCTTCGCGGAAATCCTCGAAATCGTCGGAGCTGACCGGGAACAGACCGGCGTAAACCTGTGGCTGAATGCGTTTGAAACCCGGCAGCACCGGAACGTCTGGCGTGGAGCTCAGGGTCAGGGTGTCACCGACCGGCGCACCGTGAATGTCCTTGATGCTGGCGATGATGAAGCCCACTTCGCCGGCCTTGAGATCGACGGTGGCGGTGTGTTTCGGGTTGAACACACCGACGCTGTCGACCAGATGGATCTTGCCGGTGGACTTGACCAGAATCTTGTCGCCCTTCTTCACCCGGCCGTGACGGACACGCACCAGGGAGACAACGCCCAGGTAGTTGTCGAACCAGGAGTCGATGATCAACGCTTGCAGCGGATCTTCGATGTTGCCGGTCGGCGCAGGAATGGTATGGACAAGACGCTCGAGCACTTCGTCGACACCCAGGCCGGTCTTGGCACTGCAGGTGACGGCGTCGGTGGCATCGATGCCGATGATTTTCTCGATTTCGTCTTTTACGCGATCAGGATCGGCCTGCGGCAGGTCGATCTTGTTCAGCACCGGCATGACCTCAAGGCCCTGCTCGATAGCGGTGTAGCAGTTGGCCACGGACTGGGCTTCTACGCCCTGCCCCGCATCGACCACCAGCAAGGCACCTTCGCACGCCGCCAGGGAACGGCTGACTTCGTAGGTGAAGTCGACGTGGCCGGGGGTGTCAATGAAGTTCAGCTGGTAGGTGATGCCGTCGCGGGCTTTGTAATAGAGGGTAACGCTGTGGGCCTTGATGGTGATCCCGCGTTCACGCTCAAGATCCATGGAATCCAGTACCTGGGCTTCCATTTCACGCTCGGCCAGGCCGCCGCACATCTGGATGAAACGGTCAGCCAGCGTCGACTTGCCATGGTCAATGTGGGCGATGATGGAGAAATTGCGGATATGACTCAAATCACTCACGGATCAACACTCAAAAAGGCTGCAGGCTTGGCCCGCCGAAAAATAGCCGGGAATTGTACCTGATACACGGCGCAAGCGTCACGTTCGCCTGTCACCCGGATGACATGCAAAAACGCCCCGATCTTTCGACCGAGGCGTTTTTAGGGTTCAAGCACAGGATGAAAGCTTGTTCATCAACCCGCTCGCCTGAGCAACCAGACACCTGCCAGCGCACAGACCCCGGCCGGCACCAGCACCGCGAACAGCGGCGAGAAGCCGAACACCAGACTCGACGGCCCGAGCAGATCCTGGACGATGCGGAAGGTAAAGCCCACCAGCACGCCGGTAAAGACACGCTGACCGAGGGTCACCGAACGCAGCGGGCCGAAGATGAAAGAGATCGCCATCAGCACCAGCGCGGCAGTCACCAGTGGCTGCAACACCTTGACCCAAAAAGCCAGCCAGTAACGCCCGTTGCTCAGGCCCTGTTCGGCCAGATAGTGGATGTAGCCCCACAGTCCGCTGATCGACAGCGATTCCGGCGCCATCACCACGGTGCTGAGCAATTGCGGACTCAACGCTACGTCCCAGCGCTCGGTCGGCGTGTTTACCACTTCGGTGCTGCGCTCTTTGAACAACGTGGTCGAAACTTCGCTTAGCTGCCAATGATCGCCGTCGAACTCCGCCTTCTTGGCAAAGCTGGAACTGAGCAGATGGCGCTCCTTGTCGAAGTGATAGCGCGTCACGCCATACAGCAGGCCGTTCGGCTGCACCGCGTTGATGTGGATGAATTCCTCACCCTGGCGGTGCCACATACCGTGCTTGGCACTCTGCGCGTCGCCGCTGCCCTGTGCCAGCGAGCGATTGGCCTGGGCCATGCTCTCGCTGGCCGGGGCGACGTATTCACCAATCAGGACGCCGGCGAGCATCAGCACCAGCATGGGCTTCATGACAGCCCAGACGATCCGGCCGATGGACACGCCCGCGGCGCGCATGACGGTCAGTTCGCTGCTGCTGGCCAGGCTGCCGAGGCCGATCAGGCAGCCGATCAGCGCCGCCATCGGCAACATTTCGTAGAGACGGCGTGGCGCGGTCAGCAGGACAAAGCCAAGCACATCGACCAGGGTGTAGGTATCGCTGACGTCACCCATTTCATCGATGAAAGCGAACAAGGTCGCCAGGCCGAGGATGATCGCCAGCACGGCGATGATCGCCATGAACACGCTGCTGCCGATGTAACGGTCGAGTTTAACCACGGGCCACCTCCAGCGCAGCGGCGCGGCGACTGGCCATTTTCAGGCGCAGCGGCTCCCAATAGAGCAAGCCCAGACCGATCAACAGGAAAATCCCGTGCACCCACCACAGCCCCAGGGCCGGCGGGATCTTGCCTTTTTCGAGGGCGCCGCGCGCGGCAATCAGGATCGTCAAATAAGCCATATAAAGAAGAATCGCCGGCAGCAGCTTGAGGAAACGCCCCTGGCGCGGATTCACCCGTGCCAGCGGAACGGCCATCAGGGTCACGATAAACACCAGCAGCGGCAGGGACAGGCGCCATTGCAGTTCGGTTCTGGAACGAATGTCATCACTGCCCAGCAAACTCGAGGTCGGCATCGCGTCGCGGTCAGTCACCTCTTCGCTGACGTCCGGCTTGGGCAGCAGCACGCCGTAGGTTTCGTAATGGATGGCGCGGTAATCGGCCTGCCCCGGGCTGCCGTCATAGCGGTAGCCGTTATCGAGAATCAGGTAGCGATTGCCGTCGGGGCGGATTTCCTGACGGCCCGATTCGGCCACCAGCACGGAAATCCCACGGTCCTTCTGATCGGCGCCGAGGTTCTTCTGCGAGATGAACACGTTGCCCAGATTGACGCGATCGTCGCTCAGGGATTCGGTATAGGTCACACGCGTACCGTCACGCAGCGCCTGAAAGCGGCCCGGCTCAAGCGTATCGAATTCGGTCAGGGCATCCTGCTTGTTGAGCAACAGCTGGAACTGATTGGCCCCTTGCGGGGCAAGCCCCAGGCTCAGCCATGCCACCACCAGCGCGACCAGGGTCGCCGGAAACAGGGTGATGCGAAACAGCTTCTGCTGGCTCATGCCCGTGGCCGACAGCACGGTCATCTCGCTTTCCAGGTACAGGCGACCGTAAGCCAGCAGGATGCCGAGGAACAGCCCCAGTGGCAGGATCAGCTGCAGAAAACCCGGCAGGCGATAGCCCATGATCAGGAACAGCGAGCCCGGATCCAGCTGGCCGGCAGCGGCCTGGGCCAGGTATTTGATGAAACGACCGCTCATGATGATAACCAGCAGCACGGCACTCACGGCGCTGAGGGTCAACAAGACTTCGCGGGACAAATAGCGGAAGACGATCAAACCAGACACTCCAGGGTTGTCAGGCTAAGGCGGCCAAACAAGCAAACACATCGACCGGCCCGCAACGCAGAGCCGTCGAAAAAGATGCGGCATTATCCTGTGATTGGGTGCGCCTGTCACTGCGCGCACTCATCCATATCTGTAATCCGTTGCAGATCGTACAACCGAGGGTTGTCAGGCGCGGGGAGCGGGGTTCAAACTGCGGCCCTTGTCGCAGGCTTTGGCCTGCGCCTCTTCTCTTTATAAGCAGGCGACTGCGGCCACCGTCGAGCGCCTGCGTGTTGACCATTCATTCAGGGATCCGCACATGGAACTGGTTGTAAAAAGCGTTAGCCCGGAAACGTTGAAAACCGCCACCCTGGTGGTTGCCGTCGGCGAAGGCCGTAAACTCGGCGTCGCCGCCAGACTGGTCGACGAACTGAGCGGCGGTGCGATCAGCGCCGTACTCAAGCGTGGCGACCTGGCCGGCAAGGTCGGTCAGAGCCTGTTGCTGCACAGCCTGCCAAACCTCAAAGCCGAGCGCGTGCTGCTGGTCGGCGTGGGCAAGGACGAAGAACTGGGCGACCGTCCGTTCCGCAAAATCGTTGCCGGCACCCTCGGCACCCTCAAAGGCCTGGGCGGCAGCGACGCCGTGCTCGCGCTGGACGAAGTCATCGTCAAAGGTCGCGACAGCTACGGCAAAACCCGTCTGCTGGCCGAAACCCTGCTGGATGGCCAATACACCTTCGATCAATTCAAAAGCCAGAAGGCCGAACCGCGCGCGCTGAAGAAAATCACCCTGCTGACCATCAAGGCTGCACAAGCCGAAGTGCAGCGGGCCGTGAACCATGCCACCGCGATCGCCAACGGCATGGCCTTCACCCGCGACCTGGGTAACCTGCCACCGAACATCTGCCACCCGACGTTCCTCGGCGAGCAGGCGAAAAACCTCGGTAAAGACTTCAAGGACCTGAAAGTCGAAGTCCTCGACGAGAAGAAGATCAAAGCGCTGGGCATGGGCTCGTTCTACGCCGTCGGCCAGGGCAGCGCCCAGCCGCCGCGCCTGATCGTCATGCAATATAACGGCGGCAAGAAATCCGAGAAACCTTACGCACTGGTCGGCAAGGGCATCACTTTTGACACCGGCGGCATCAGCCTGAAGCCGGGCGCCGGCATGGACGAAATGAAGTACGACATGGGCGGCGCTGCCAGCGTGTTCGGCACCCTGCGTGCGGTGCTGGAACTGAAGCTGCCGATCAACCTGGTGTGCATCCTCGCCTGCGCCGAAAACATGCCGAGCGGCAACGCTTCGCGTCCGGGCGACATCGTCACCACCATGAGCGGCCAGACCGTTGAAATTCTCAACACCGACGCCGAAGGCCGTCTGGTGCTGTGCGATGCACTGACTTATTCCGAGCGCTTCAAGCCGCAGGCCGTCATCGATATCGCCACCCTGACCGGCGCATGCGTGGTTGCCCTAGGCGCACACACTTCGGGCCTGCTGGGCAACAACGACGAACTGATCGAGCAACTGCTCAGTGCCGGCAAGGCTGCTGACGACCGCGCCTGGCAACTGCCGCTGTTCGACGAGTATCAAGAACAGTTGGACAGCCCGTTCGCCGACATCGCCAACATTGGCGGGCCGAAGGCCGGCACCATCACTGCGGCATGCTTCCTGTCGCGCTTCACCAAGAACCTCAACTGGGCGCACCTGGACATCGCCGGCACCGCCTGGACCAGCGGCGGCAAGGACAAGGGCGCCACAGGCCGTCCGGTGCCATTGCTGACCCAGTATCTGCTGGATCGCGCCAAAGCCTGAACCCGCTTGCTGCCCTGGAACCGCAATGACCAAAGTCGACTTCTACATTCTGCCCAGCGCCGACCCTTCGGCTCGCCTGGACTTCGCCTGCAAGCTCACCGAGAAAGCCTGGCGCATGGGCCATCGCATTTACCTGCATTGCAGCGATGCCACCCAGCGTGAGGCGCTTGATGCGCGGCTGTGGACGTTCAAGGGCGAAAGCTTCGTGCCCCACGGCCCGGCCGAGAGTGAACCGGACGGCTTGATTGTCCTGGGGCTGGGCGATGACTGCGGCCAGCATCAGGATCTGCTGGTCAATCTCGACCTGAAAGTCCCGGCTTTCGCCAACAGATTCGCCCGGGTGGCGGAAGTTGTCGTTGAAGATTCGACCATTCGAGCTGCCGCGCGGGAGAGTTTCCGTTTCTACCGCGAACAGGGCTATCCTCTGCAAGACCACCGTTTACAGCGACTCTGAGCATTCCAATGGACACTCCGAAACCGCAGCAAAAGTCCGCACACCTGCTGGACGATCTCGAATCGATCCGTCAGTTGCTCGGCGATGACAACCTGCAACCGCCGCTGTTGACCGATACGGTCGATGACATCGAACAGGAACAGATTCCAATGCTGTTCGACCCGGTCGGGGCCGAGCCTCCCGCCGTCGAACCCGCACAGGCGCCCGCACCGACAGCCGCGCCCGCCGACAAAGGCCCGGACGCCCTTCTCCATCTGGACAGCGAACTGCGCGCCGCCGCGCAACTGATCATGCAAGACGTGATCGACGACTTCGCCCCGCACATCGAAACCGAAATCAAACGCCGCCTCGAAGCGCGGATGGAACGGCTGCTCAGCCAGTACGAATAACAACAAATCCAGTGTGGGAGCGGGCTTGCTCGCGAATGCGGTGTGTCTGTCACCGATGTGTCGCCTGGCACACCGCATTCG
>NZ_JABWQS010000077.1:0-10916 GCF_014268545.1 Pseudomonas sp. SWRI81 | reverse complement strand
TTGCTCGCGAAAGCGGTGGGTCAGTCGCCAAATCCGTTGACTGACACGCCCTCTTCGCGAGCAAGCCCGCTCCCACATTTGATGTGTATCGCGGCTTAATGGGACGTTTTGGCCATCTGCCGATCCGACGCCCGCCAGATCAGTCGCGTGGTGTCGTAGCCCTGCTGACGTGCCTTGCTCAGCAACTCTTCACGGATTACGCCATTGACGGTCGGTGTGCGTGACAACAGCCACATGTACTTGCGGCTCGGGTCGCCGACAATCGCAGTCTTGTAATCGTCGCTGACGTACAGCACCCAGTATTCGCCCTTCGCCACACCGGGAATCAGGCGCGAAAACCAGTTATCGAATTCGACCCAAAGCTTGTCGGTCTTGCCCGGGACTTGTGGATAAGCCGTGCCTTTGGCCTCTTCCCACTGCCAGTCCGGCGTCAGGCAGCGATTGAGTACACCGATGTTGCCGTCAGGCTTGAGCGTGTAATGCGCTTCGGATTGTGCGCAATGGCGCTGGAAATACATGGGCAGACGCGCCAGCTCGTACCAGGTCCCTTGGTAACGTTTCAGATTGACGCTGTCGACGGTCTTCGGCGCCAACGGGTCCACGCCGGAAGTGGCGCAGCCGGCCAGTACCAGGCCGGCAAAAAGGATCAGCAATAACCGCTTCATTTTTCTTCTCCGTGGGCGCGAAGCCCCGGTTTACTTCAGGCCTTGGCCGGAAAACATCAACACTTTGTCACCAGCATACTGCACGCTGATAAAGCTTTTCTGGTCGCCCCAGGTGCAGCTGGACATACCGAGCGCGCCCGAGCAATCAGTCGGTTTGCCGAGGAGGGTCTCCACGTCTGACTTGGCCATGCCGGCCGAGAGCTTCGAGTAGTTTTCCTGATTGACCTTGCTGCATGCGGCCAACAGCACGCAAAACGACAGCAGGGCGAGAGATCGCAGCGACATGGTGTAACTCCTGGAACGAGGGGGGATGGCATGGTGCCAACCAGAAGCTTAGAAGAGAAAACCCTCATCTGGTTCCGTGGGCGGACGGCTATTTATTTGCCCGCCCGTCTGGCTTTTTTCGGCAAATCAAAAACTTCGTGACGCTGTCGAGCATTTCGTCGACTTTCGTCGTAGCCGCCTAATCTTTGGCGCGGCGCGGTCGAAATAAGAGCAGCGCACAGCCGCCGGATATGGCAAATTGCCGCGCTTTCTTGACCAGTCCCTTCGCGGTAGTTCACTCAATGACCAGAAACATGAAATTCAGCCACAAGATTCTGCTGGCTGCCGCCCTTGTGGTGGCCGTTGCGTTCGCCTGTTTCATTTTGTTCAACGACTATCGTCAACGCGAAGCCTTGGGCAGCAGCACCGATTCGACGATGCAGGAACTGGGCAGCCTGACGTCCAGCAACATCCAGACCTGGCTGGACAGCCGCATTCAGTTGCTGCAATCGTTGTCCCAGCAAGTGGCAGTGGACGGCAACGCGCCCGCCAGCCTGAAACGCATCATTGACCTGCCCGCCTACACCGGCAATTTCCAGCTCAGCTATTTTGGCGGCGCGGACGGCGTAATGTTCTCGGTGCCGGCCGGTAACCGTGCGCCGGACTACGATCCGCGCGCCCGCGGCTGGTACAAGGCAGCCAACAGCGCACAACAGACCATCGTCACCGAACCCTACATTGCCGCCTCCTCGGGAAAACTGGTGATTACGGTCGCCACGCCGGTGCAGCGCCAGGGTCAGATGCTCGGCGTCGCCGGTGCCGACATCGACCTGAGCAGCGTCAGCGCGATCATCAACTCGCTGAATTTCGACGGCCACGGCCATGCGTTCATTGTCAGCGCCGACGGCAAAATCCTGATCCACCCGGACAGCAAATTGGTGCTCAAGACGCTCGCCGAGGCCTATCCGAACGGTGCGCCGCAAGTCAGCCCGGGCCTCAAGGAAGTCGAATTCGACGGCAAGATTCAACTGGTTTCCTTCACCCGCATCAACGGCGTGCCGTCGGCCGACTGGTACGTGGCACTGGCGCTGGATAAAGACACCGCGTTCTCGATGCTCAGCGAGTTCCGCACGTCGGCACTGATCGCCATGGCCATCGCCGTGCTGATCATCATCGCCCTGCTCAGCCTGTTGATTCGGGTCCTGATGCAACCGCTGCTGACCATGGGCCGTGCCATGCAAGACATCGCTGAAGGTGAAGGCGACCTGACCAAGCGTCTGGTGATTCACGGCAACGATGAATTCGGCGCGCTGGGCACGTCGTTCAACCGCTTCGTCGAGCGCATCCACACCTCGATCCGCGAAGTGTCCTCGGCCACCGGTCAGGTCAACGAAGTCGCCCTGCGCGTCGTCGCTGCTTCGAACTCGTCAATGTACAACTCCGACCAGCAAGCCAGCCGCACCAACAGCGTCGCCGCGGCGATCAATCAGCTCGGCGCCGCAGCCCAGGAAATCGCTCAGAACGCGGCACTCGCCTCGCAGCATTCCAGCGACGCGCGCAGCCTGGCGGTTGACGGTCAGCAGGTGGTGGATAAAACCATCCAGGCCATGCAACAACTGTCGGCGAAGATCAGCGATTCCTGCGGCAACATCGAAACCCTCAACAGCAACACGGTGAACATCGGCCAGATTCTCGAAGTGATCACCAGCATTTCCCAACAGACCAACCTGCTGGCGCTCAACGCCGCGATCGAAGCTGCGCGCGCGGGTGAAGCCGGGCGCGGTTTTGCCGTGGTTGCCGATGAAGTGCGCAATCTGGCGCACCGCACCCAGGATTCGGCGCAGCAAGTGCAGAAGATGATTGAGGAATTGCAGGTCGGCGCCCGTCAGGCCGTAACCATCATGACCGAGAGCCAGCGCGAGAGCGAAAGCAGCGTCGGCATCGCCAACCAGGCGGGTGAGCGTCTGGGCAGCGTGACCCAGCGCATCGGCGAAATCGACGGCATGAACCAGTCGGTGGCCACCGCGACCGAAGAGCAGACCGCAGTGGTCGAGTCGATCAACGTCGATATCAACGAGATCAATACCCTCAATCAGGAAGGTGTGGAGAACTTGCAGGCAACGTTGCGCGCATGTTCGGACCTGGAACAACAGGCGGCGCGTCTGAAGCAGTTGGTGGGCAGCTTCAGGATCTAGGTTGCTGGCACTGGCCTCTTCGCGGGCTTGCTCGCGAAGGCGGCCTCAATGGGCACACCTCAACATCGAATACACTGATCAGCTCGCACTGACGCCGGACTGAATTAAGACTAAACTCAGTCCGACTCCACTTGGCGGGCTAATTCCATGAAGCTTTCAGCACAAATCAAACCTATCAGTTATCTGAAAAGTCATACGGCGGAGATTGTCAAAACGATCACAGAAAGCCGCGAGCCACTGGTGATCACACAAAACGGCGAAGCCAAGCTCGTGGTCATGGACGTTAAAAGCTTTGAAGAACAGGAAGACACGATGGCCTTGCTGAAATTACTGGCAATGGGCAATCGGGAAATCGAGGAAGGCAAATTCGATGACGCCGAGAGGGTATTCTCGGAACTGGACAAGGCCGATCTGCAATGAAGTTAAGGGTCGTCATTCTCCAGTCAGCCCAAACCGATCTCAAAGAACTGCGCACCTATCTCATCAGACAATTTTCAAATGCAATCTGGCAAATCACCTGCGCCGACCTCAAGACTGCCATTAACGGCTTGGCTGACTCGCCTTTTTCCGGATCAATTCCGGAAGAAATCGAAAAGCTCAACCTCGGCCAGTACCGGCAAATAGTTTCGGGAATGAATCGGGTGATTTATGAGGTGCGGGAAAAAAATGTCTACATCCACATCGTTGTCGACACTCGAAAAAGCTTACCTGCACTCCTGATGAAGCGATTGTTACAAGGCAATCCTTGAGTTAGAAACGCGAGCCAGGCTGCGAAAGAAACTCCAACTCCTCCACCGTAGACTCCCGCCCCAATACCGCATTGCGATGCGGAAACCTTCCAAACCGGGCAATCACCTTCTGATGCCGCTCGGCGTAATCCAGATTGTCAGCGAACACCGCTCGCTCTTCTTCCGGCTGTTCAGCCACCAGCGCCATGAACCTGGAAACCGCTTCGTTCTGCACCGCAAGGTTTTCGCAGTGCTCGAACACCAGGTAAATGAACACGCGCTGAATCGGCTTCAGTTGCCGATCGAAATCCGCCGCGATGCCCTGAGCGACAAGCTTCTGCGCAAGCAGATCACCGGAAAACGCTTTCGGTGTGTCGCGATAGATCATGCGCGGCAGTTGATCAAGCAACAGCACCAGCGCCAGCCAACCTTCGGGACGTTGCGTCCACTCGGTCAATTCGCCGGCCAGGGCCTGATCGACAAAGACCCCGAACCGCTCACGCGCTTCGAGGTCCTGGCTGTCTCGCTTGCCAAACCACAACTTGCCCTTTTCAGCCGCTACGTCATTCGGCGATTCGGCGTGTCCGAACCACCAATCGAGCAACGGCTGCCAGGGCGCGTGCATGGTTTATTCCTTGTGGTAGGCCGTGGCCCGTGCGACTTCTTCTTTCGAGCCGAGGAACACCGCGACGCGCTGGTGCAGGCCTTCCGGCTGGATGTCGAGGATGCGCTGGTGACCGTCGGTGGAGGCGCCGCCCGCTTGTTCGACGAGGAACGACATCGGGTTGGCTTCGTACATCAGGCGCAGCTTGCCCGGCTTGGACGGCTCGCGGCTGTCGCGCGGGTACATGAACAGACCGCCACGGGTCAGGATGCGGTGGACGTCAGCGACCATCGCCGCGACCCAGCGCATGTTGTAGTTCTTTTTCAGCGGGCCTTCTTCACCGGCCAGCAACTCGCCGACGTAGCGCTGCACCGGGGCTTCCCAGTGGCGCTGGTTGGACATGTTGATCGCAAATTCCTGAGTGGTTTCAGGAATGGTGATGTCTTCGTGGGTCAGCACGAAGCTGCCCATTTCGCGGTCCAGGGTGAAGCCTTTGACGCCGTCGCCCAGGGTCAGTACCAACATGGTCTGCGGGCCGTAGATCGCGTAACCGGCAGCCACTTGCTGAGTGCCTGGCTGCAGGAAAGCTTTTTCGTTCAGCGGCTCGTTCTGGCTCAGGTATTCGTTAGGGCAACGCAGTACCGAGAAGATGGTGCCGACCGGAGCGTTGATGTCGATGTTCGACGAACCGTCCAGCGGGTCGAATACCAGCAGGTAGGCGCCCTTCGGGTATTTGCCAGGGATCTGATAGGCATTGTCCATTTCTTCGGACGCCATGCCGGCCAGGTGACCGCCCCACTCGTTGGCTTCGAGCAGGATTTCGTTCGACAGCACGTCGAGTTTCTTCTGCACTTCGCCTTGTACGTTTTCGGTGCCCATGCTGCCCAGAACACCACCCAGGGCGCCTTTGGACACGGCGTGGCTGATTTCCTTGCAGGCACGCGCCACCACTTCGATCAGGAAGCGCAGATCGGCAGGAGTGTTGTTGCTGCGGGTCTGCTCAATCAAATAGCGACTCAAGGTAACGCGGGACATGGACGGCTCCGGTGGAATGGGGGGCTAAAAACCCGCGCAGTTTACAGGGAGTCTGAAAACCTAGCGAGCGAAGACGCCGGCTAACGTGCGCCTGGGTGTATTTGCCTGTATGAGACGTGATTGTCGGTGGAGAGTTCAGGTAGCGGGTTTAGCGTAGTTCGAAACGAGGCGGCGGGGGGGCGAGTGATGCGACAGTTTTGGTCTTTTGTTGGTAGGTAGATCGCTATCGCGAGCAGGCTCACTCCTACAGGGACCGTTTTCCACCTGAAGAAATGCAGGCCACTGTAGGAGTGAGCCTGCTCGCGAATGGCGCGCAGCGCAGGCCATGCTCAGGTATTGGCAGGAGGCTTGCGCAACAGGCTGAACGCCATCGCCCCGAGAAATACCACACTGAGCAGCAGCACCGCCCACAACCCGATCTTCTTCCAGTTGGTCTCGGCCACCGCAGCCGTCGTCGCCGTCGAGGTCTGTGTGAGCACGGCTTCGCTCTGCGCCGTCGCCTTGCCCAAAGTCGCCAGTTTCTCTGGTTTGAAATCCGGAATCAGCGTCGCCAGCGGCAGATTCGCCGTTTTCACGCGGGGATTACCCACCGCCAGGCTGTAAGGTCCATCGCCACGCGCGAGGAAAATCACCTGCGTCGCCCGCACCGCATATTTCAGGTTCGGCGCCTGTTCACCCAGACCGCCGCCGCGCTCATCCACGGTCAGCTTCAACTGCTGCACGGTCTGCCCGTAGAGCTGCAATTCGTTCTGCACCACGTCCTGAGCGTTCTGCGTCAGGCGATAGAGCAAACCGCTGTTCAAGGTCTGCCACGGCAGGCTGCTTTCGCGGCGGCCGGCCAGTGTCACCGGTGCCAGACTGTTCGACTGCCGGATCTCAACCTGCACCCGTTCGACGTTCAGCCCCATCGGCAATTGCCAGATGTATTCCCCGGCCCTGGTGCTGCTGCCGGCCACTTCCTGCGACCAGACCAGCGGTAGCGGGACGTTGCGCGGATCGCTGCTTTTCAATTGCGCCGAGGTGAGGGTCGGCGCCGAATTCGGTGAATCCCACAACAGGCGCAAATAGCGCGCGGACTGCCCCGGCAAGGCCACTTCGTGTTGTTCGATCCGCTCATCAGAGAAGGTCAACCGCGCCACTTGCCCCTCACCCCACGGCTGCCAGTGCTGCAAATCGTCACTGGCCTCAATGCTGAACCGCTGGAAGCCGTCGCGCTCACTGGTCCAGTCGAGGACCAACTGCTGCAGTGGCGCCTTGATTGCGCTGGCATCCAGCAGCCAGCCCCGCAACACCTCTTCGCCTGCCTCCAGTTGCGAGGATGGCTGCACTTCGACCAGCGTGCCGCTGGTCGTCGATTGCACGCGCACGTTCGGCGCGCGCTCGCTGGCGTCGGCGGCGTTGTACAGCGGGAACCACTTCACTTCGTGCAGCTTGCCGTCGTCGCGGGTCTGCGCCGATTCGCGAGCCAGGGCGTAGGCCTGCGCTTCGCCGGCGGCGTTGAACACCCGCAAGTCGCTGAGATCGGTCTGGCGCGCCTGCAACTGCACGCTCAACGGCAGGTCGAGGCGATACCACGGGCCGTTACCGCTGGTTGCCAGCGGCACCTGCGTGGCGAAGTCCGCCGGTTTTTCCTGGGCGCCGGCCAGCATCACCACGCCCAACGCCAACCAACCCAGATTCAGCATGCGACTCAAGATACAACTCCTTCGGTTTCCGGCGCGGGCTTGTCCGCCACCGGTTCAGCTTCAACACGCTTGGGCGGCAGCGGTGCGAAGTAGCCCACCACCAACAGCAACACGCCGACGCCAATAAACGAAACGATCCGGGCGAGGCCGCCACGGTTGCTCAGTTCGACAAAAACCAGTTTCGCCACCACCAGCGCAATCAGCGCCGCGCCGATCAGCCACACTTCGCGGCGATGGCGCAGATGCCCGCCGATCATCAGCCCCAGCGCCATCAGCGTCCAGACGATGGACAACCCGGCCTGCACCAGCATCGAGGCGAGCAGCTGATCCAGCTCGAAAGGGATCGCCGCCCAATGGTGCGCGGCACGGGTCACCATTGCGGTACAGAAGGCGAACAGCGAAACCCCGGCGATCAATTGCGTAGCATGATCGGCGTAATCCTGACGGATCGCCCATTGCACCACCGCACGACGCGACCAGACATACACGCCGAACAAGGCGAACAACAGACCCAGCTCCAGCGGATTGAGCAGCGGCACATAAGGCAGCGGTTCGGCATTGCCATCGCTGACGCTGTTGGCCAGCCAGAACCACGCCAGCATCAACACCGCCAGCGGCGCGGCAGCGTACAAGCGGTACTCGCGGGTAAACGTGGCGACCGGCCACGGCCCATTGCGCGGTGCGGCCATCAGCAGCAGATACACACTTGGCAGAATCGCCCAGCCCAGCCAGCGCCAGGCGTTGTATTGCTCGGACAACAGCAGCAGGCCATAACGCAACTCCAGCGCCAGCACGCCTATCAACAGCCAGCAGCCGAGTACATGCGCCGCGCTCAAGACCCGGGCCGGCAACATCGGCGCCAGCCGTCGCAGGCTGAAGAAATGCACCGCGAATACCGCCGTCCACGCCAGCCAGCCGAAGTCGGCCGCCGGGTGATAGCGCGCATGCCAGGCGCCGAGCAAGACCAGTGCCGCGGCCGGAATCAGCGCGGTGCAAAGCAGACCCAGCGCCGGCCATTTCAGGCGCAGCGACAACAGCGTCCACAACGCCACACTGAGCGCCGCGGCCAGCAGCAACCACGGGCCTTGCAGATTCGCGGGGGCAAAACGCAAGATTTCGCTGAGCCACGCCAGCGTCCACCAGCCACCCCCCCACACCAGCAACACGGCCGACAAGCGCTGCAAACTCAACGCATCGAACGCCGTGGCATGCTTGCCCAGTTGCAAGCGCCACGCACCGATCATCGCCGCCAGCCCCAGTACCAGCGGCGTCCAGAAGCCACCATGGGCTAACGGTTTCAATCCTTCGCTCGACAATGGCCCAAGCCATTGCGGACCGGCGAGCAAGAACGCCGCGCCGCCGATCACCTGTAACAGCAAACCGAAAACAAAACTGACCCGCTGCTGCAGGTACAGGCTCAGCCAGATAATCAGCACGCCACTGGCGGCCCACACCGCACTCGCGGTCTGCCACGGCAGCACGAACAGCACCGCCAGATTGATCAGCACCAACCCCGCCAGCAGCACCACCGACAGACCGCGCAGCAGTCGCACATCGCCGCGCACCATGTCATCGCGAGCCGCCAGCAACATGCCGGCGATCAACGCCAGACCGATCAACGAAGCACTGAGCAAACCGCTCCAGCCGGCGCTGAACACGGCGCTCGAATCCTCGCCTGCCCCTTGCAGGCGCAACAGGAACAGCGCCCCGCCAAGCAATTGCACGCCGAACGCGGTGAACAGGAACGTGCGCGATTGAATGCGCAGGCCGACCAACAGCGTCACCAATCCGGCCAGCGCCCAACTGATTGCCGTGCCCTGAATAAAGAAGAACAGCGGTGCCAGCAGATACAGGAAGGTCAGCCCCAGACACGCGAGCACCGGCAAGCCCTGGCGCTCCCACAGCGATGCCTGCTCTGGCGCGGCCTTGCGCAGTTGAACGAAGCTGAACAGCAATGCCATGCCGAGCATCAACGCGCCCAGCGGCGCACCGTCGAGCAGGCTGCTTTCGCCGGCACGTAATTGGCTGAGAAACGCCAGCGCCGAACCCAGTTGCAGCAACAAGGCAAAGACCCGGGCGAATGGCCGCTGTTGGCGCAAGCCGAGCCAGAAAATCCCTGCGCCTTCGACGGCCCACGCCGCCGAGGTCCAGCGCGCATCGAGCCCCAATGGAATCGCCAGACTGGCGAAGATCACCCCGAGCGCCAGACAGGTTTCCCCCAGCAACACCGCGCGTCCACCCATCAGCACTTTGGCCAGCGCCATGTAAATCATGCCCAAGGCCAACGCACTGAAGGCTGCCGCGAACTCCAGGTGCTGCACCAACGCGAACTGCAAACCGAAACCCACGATCGGCGGACCAAAGAGCATTGTGCCGTCGACATAATCGCCCTTGCGCGCCGACCAGTGCAGCAGCGCCTCGCGGTCGCTATCCGCCGGCGCGTCTGGCATGTCGAGCAACTTGCGCCGGGCAAACAGCAGCCCGATGGCCAGGTACATGAGGAAAAACAGCAGCAGAAATGGCTCGGTGCTCCACAGCAATTGCGGCGCATACGCGCGCAGTCCCCAGGCGAAACCGATGCCGAAGGTGCCAACGAAACCGATCAGATTCAGCAGGCGCCAGGCCTTGAACCAGGCGATCGCGAGAATGCCGGCGTTGAGCAGGGCGAAATAACTGAACAGCGCGACATGGTTGCCGGCGCCGGTCGAGGTCAGGATCGGCGCAGCGAAGCCGCCCAATGCTGCCGCCGCCGCAAGCCCCGGCGCATCTTGGGTAATCGCCAGAATCGCCGAGCACACCGTCACTGCCACCAGCAATCCCAGCGCTGCCGAAGGGTCGAGCAATGGATGCAAACGCATCGCTGCGAACACCGTCAGGTACAGCACCGCGATGCCGGTGCCCTGCAGCATCAACGCGTAGTTGCTGTTGCGCCGGCGCAGCCACCAGCCCAGCGCGAGCAAGCCGAGCGCCGCCGCAGCGACCCCGGCGTACCGCAACTCGATCG
Organism: Pseudomonas sp. SWRI81; assembly: GCF_014268545.1. Classification (NCBI taxonomy): domain Bacteria; kingdom Pseudomonadati; phylum Pseudomonadota; class Gammaproteobacteria; order Pseudomonadales; family Pseudomonadaceae; genus Pseudomonas; species Pseudomonas sp. SWRI81. The sequence goes on along the minus strand of NZ_JABWQS010000077.1, from coordinate 736 downwards.
GCACGACCATACCTTCAGTGGCATAACGCAACAGAAAGGCCAGGCCGAAGAACAACAGCACGACGCCGACGCGCAGCACCGTGTTGCCACCGAACAACCAGTTGCGCGCGGCGTTGATGCCGCGCTCGATCAGGTTCGGGCCACGCGGTTCGGCAGGTTTTTGTGGTGGTTCAACAGGCGCCGGCTCGGCGCGCCAGACATCGGCCGGCAACGGCTGGCTGGTCTCGCGGGCAGCAGTGGTGATCGGTTCGAGTTCCGGCGGCAGTTCCCAGATCAGCTCAGAGACTGGGGCTGCGGCCTGATCGGCCACCTCGACGGATTCGGCGATTGGCTCGGCTTCAGGTGCCACGCTGGGCGGTGCCGCCGCGTGCGTGGGCGAACCCTCCAGTACAAACAGGCGCTGGGCCACGCCCTGCAACGCCTCTCGCACCTGCTCAAGTTGGCGCTGTTGCTCCGCCGCCTGGGTGCCAAGGCGTGCAATACGTAACGTCTGGCCGACGACCAGGCCCAGCAGCGCACCCAGCAGCGCGGCGGTGAACGACTCGTCGAGCAGTCCGCCGAGCACCAGCCCGATCAACATGAACATCCATTGCATGGTCGATATCCCTAAGCGGCCCCGAAGCGGGGCGAGTCCGGCGATGGCTTCAGTCTAGGCAAATTTCCATTGTGGGAGCGGGCTTGCTCGCGAAGGCGGTGTGTCAGTCTAAATCAAATTGACTGACACACCGCCTTCGCG
>NZ_JABWQS010000076.1:0-10987 GCF_014268545.1 Pseudomonas sp. SWRI81 | reverse complement strand
CGCCCCAACGGGGATAAATCCCCTCGCCACAGGGGGCACCAATGCGAGTCCCTCGGTGGTATTAGTGAATTTTTCAGGAGTTCCACATGGCGAAGAAACCCAAGGCCGCTGCCTTCATCAAAGACCCGCTCTGGTACAAGGATGCGGTGATCTATCAGGTTCACGTCAAATCGTTTTTCGACTCCAACAACGACGGTATCGGCGATTTTCCCGGGCTGATCGCCAAACTCGATTACATCGCCGACCTGGGCGTCAACACCATCTGGCTGTTACCGTTCTATCCTTCGCCGCGCCGTGACGACGGCTACGACATTGCCGAATACCGTGGCGTGCACAGCGATTACGGGACCATGGCCGACGCCAAGCGTTTCATCGCCGAAGCGCACAAGCGCGGTTTGCGGGTGATCACTGAGTTGGTCATCAACCACACCTCGGACCAGCACCCGTGGTTCCAGCGCGCGCGCAAAGCCAAGCCGGGTTCGGCGGCGCGGGATTTTTACGTGTGGTCCGATGACGATCAGAAATACGACGGCACGCGGATCATTTTTCTCGACACGGAAAAATCCAACTGGACCTGGGATCCCGTCGCCGGCCAGTACTTCTGGCACCGTTTCTACTCGCACCAGCCGGACTTGAACTTTGATAACCCGCAGGTGATGAAAGCGGTGCTGTCGGTGATGCGTTACTGGCTGGACATGGGCATCGACGGCCTGCGCCTGGACGCGATCCCGTACCTGATCGAACGCGATGGCACCAACAACGAAAACCTCCCCGAAACCCATGACGTACTCAAGCAGATTCGCGCCGAAATCGACGCCAACTATCCCGACCGCATGTTGCTGGCCGAGGCCAATCAGTGGCCGGAGGACACCCAGCTGTATTTCGGAAACACCGACGCTGCCGGGGTGAATGGCGATGAGTGCCACATGGCCTTTCACTTCCCGCTGATGCCGCGCATGTACATGGCGCTGGCTCAGGAGGATCGCTTCCCGATCACCGACATTTTGCGTCAGACCCCGGAAATCCCTGCGAACTGCCAATGGGCGATTTTCCTGCGCAACCACGATGAATTGACCTTGGAAATGGTCACCGACCGCGAGCGCGACTACCTGTGGAATTACTACGCGGCTGACCGTCGCGCACGAATCAACCTGGGTATTCGCCGTCGTCTCGCGCCGCTGATGGAGCGTGATCGCCGTCGCATCGAACTGCTCAACAGTCTGCTGCTGTCGATGCCCGGCACGCCGACCCTGTATTACGGTGACGAAATCGGCATGGGTGACAACATCTATCTTGGCGACCGTGACGGCGTACGCACGCCGATGCAGTGGTCGATCGACCGTAATGGCGGCTTCTCCCGCGCGGATCCGGCCAGCCTGGTGCTGCCGCCGATCATGGACCCGTTGTACGGCTATCAGTCGGTCAACGTCGAGACCCAGTCCGGCGATCCACATTCGCTGCTGAACTGGACGCGGCGCCTGCTGGCCGTGCGCAAGCAGTCGAAAGCCTTCGGCCGTGGCACGTTGAAAATGCTCTCGCCGACCAACCGCCGCGTGCTCGCTTACACCCGCGAATACACCGACGCCGATGGCAAGCATGAAATCATCCTGTGCGTGGCCAACGTCTCGCGCAGTGCGCAGGCCGTGGAACTGGACTTGTCGGCTTACGTCGGCATGGTGCCGGTGGAGATGCTCGGCGGTAACGCGTTTCCGCCGATCGGCCAGTTGAATTTCCTGCTGACCCTGGCGCCGTACGGCTTCTACTGGTTCGCCCTCGCCGCAGAAAACCAGATGCCGAGCTGGCACGTCGAACCGGCGCAGAGCCTGCCGGACTTCACCACGCTGGTGCTGAAAAAACGCATGGAAGAACTGCTCGAAGCGCCGTCGCGCACGACGCTGGAGCAAAACATCCTGCCGAGCTGGCTGCAGAACCGTCGCTGGTTCGCCGGCAAGGACGCGGCCATCGAGAAGGTCAATCTGGCCTACGGCGTGCGCTTCGGCGACGCGCAGCATCCGGTGCTGCTCAGCGAGATCGACGTCACCAGCGCGGGCCAGACCAGCCGCTATCAGCTGCCGTTCGGCTTCATTGCCGAAGATCACGTCGGCCCACCGTTGCCGCAGCAATTGGCGCTGTCGCGCGTGCGCCGTGTGCGTCAGGTCGGCTTGATCACCGATGCGTTCAGCCTGGAAACCTTCGTCCGCGCTGTGCTGCAAGGCATGCAGAACAACACCGTGCTGGCATCGAGCGAGGGTGAAATCCGCTTCGAACAGACCCCGCACCTGGAAAAACTCGGCCTCGGCGCCGAGCCGGACGTGCGTTACCTGTCCGCCGAGCAATCGAACAGCTCAGTGGTGATCGGCAACAGCCTGGTGCTTAAGCTGATACGTAAAGTCGCTTCTGGCGTACACCCGGAACTGGAGATGAGCGCTTACCTGACCGAGGCCGGATTTGCCAATATCTCTCCGTTGCTGGGATCGGTGATTCGCCGCGATGCGCAGGGGCAGGACAACCTGTTGATGATCGCTCAGGGTTATCTGAGTAATCAGGGCGACGCCTGGGAGTGGACACAGAACAACCTTGAACGGGCGTTGCGCGATGAACTGGCCGATGCCGTCTCGGAACAGGAGCAGCATTACAACGCCTTGGGCGAATTGAAGGACTTTGCCGGCATGCTCGGGCAGCGTCTGGGCGAGATGCATCAGGTGCTCGCCGCGCCAACCGACAATGCCGACTTTGCTGCGCAAGTGTCTTCAGGCAAAGACATGCAGGCCACCGGCAAGGACGTGACGGCACAGGTCGAACACGCCTTGAAATTGCTCAAGGAGCATCAGGGCGAACTGAACGCAGCGGACCAGAAACTGGTCAAGCGTCTGCTCGACGAGAAGAAAACCATCCTCGCCCATGTGCAGGATCTGGCGAAAAAAGCCACCGGCGGTTTACGCATTCGTGTGCATGGCGACTTGCATTTGGGCCAGGTACTGGTGATCAAGGGCGATGCCTATCTGATCGACTTCGAGGGCGAACCGGCGCGGCCGTTGAGTGAGCGTCGTGGCAAGCACAGCCCGTACAAGGATGTCAGCGGTGTGCTGCGTTCCTTCGATTACGCGGCGGCAATGACCATCAACGTGCACAACGTCGACAACAGCCCTGAAGCCGAAGCGGCGCGCCAACGGGTCGCCGAGCGCTATCTGCGTGAAGCCCGCGAGGCATTTGTACAGGCATATCGTGAGGCGGCAGCTAGTCTTGAACATGCCTGGCAAGACCCGGAAGGCGCCGACGCTGCGCTGGCGTTGTTCGGCCTGGAAAAAGCGGCCTATGAAGTGGCCTATGAGGCGGAAAACCGCCCGACGTGGCTGCCCGTGCCATTGCACGGTTTGTATGGATTATTGGCAGGGCTTAAACCCTTTTCCGATCTTGGTGGAGAGTAGTCATGAGTTTCTCGAACAAGGAACAGGGTGTGGTCAAACAAGCATTGTTGCCCTCGGCACGTGATATCGACGCATTGGTGCGGGCAGAACATCAGGACCCGTTTTCGATTCTTGGCCCCCACGGCGATGGCGTCGGCGGGGAGTACATCCGTGCCTACCTGCCCGGTGCGCTGAGCGTTGTCGTGCTGGACAAGGACAGCGGTGAAGAACGCGGGCCGCTGCAGATGACCGAAACGCCGGGATTGTTTGTCGGCCATTTCGATCAGGCACGGCCGTATCTGTTGCGCACGCGCTGGGCGGGCGGCGAACAGGTTACGGAAGATCCCTATAGCTTCGGGCAGTTGCTCGGCGAGATGGATTTGTACCTGTTTGCCGAGGGCAATCACCGCGATCTCAGCGCTTGCCTCGGTGCCCAACTGAAAACCGTCGATGGCGTCGACGGGGTGCGCTTTGCGGTCTGGGCGCCGAATGCCCGGCGGGTGTCGGTGGTCGGTGATTTCAACGTCTGGGACGGGCGCCGGCATCCGATGCGTCTGCGCCATCCGTCCGGGGTCTGGGAGCTGTTCATTCCGCGCCTGCAAGCCGGCGAGCTGTACAAATACGAAATCCTTGGCGCCCACGGCATTCTGCCGCTCAAGGCCGACCCGATGGCGCTGGCCACCAGCCTGCCACCGGACACCGCCTCGAAAGTCGCGTCGCCCTTGCAGATCGACTGGCAGGATCAGGACTGGATGAGTGCGCGCCAGGATCGGCACCAGCATTCAAAGCCATTGTCGATCTACGAGCTGCACGCCGGTTCCTGGCAGTGCGAGCTGGACGACCTGGGCGAAGTCGCGCGCCAGTACACCTGGCCGGAACTGGCCGAACGGCTGATTCCTTACGTCAAGGAGCTGGGGTTCACCCACATCGAACTGATGCCGATCATGGAACACCCGTTCGGCGGTTCCTGGGGTTATCAGTTGCTCTCGCAGTTCGCCCCGAGCGCGCGTTACGGCACGCCGGAGCAATTCGCTGCGTTCGTCAATGCCTGCCACCAGGCGGACATCGGCGTGATCCTCGACTGGGTGCCGGCGCATTTCCCCACCGATACCCACGGTCTGGCGCAGTTCGACGGCACCGCCCTGTACGAATACGGTAATCCGCTGGAGGGTTTCCATCAGGATTGGGACACGCTGATCTACAACCTCGGCCGTACCGAAGTGCACGGCTACATGCTGGCGTCGGCGCTGCACTGGCTCAAGCATTTCCATGTCGATGGCCTGCGTGTCGACGCGGTGGCCTCGATGCTTTATCGCGACTATTCACGCAAGGCCGGGGAGTGGGTGCCGAACCGCCATGGCGGACGCGAGAACCTTGAAGCCATCGACTTCCTGCGGCACTTGAACGACGTGGTCGCGCTCGAGGCGCCGGGCGCACTGGTGATTGCCGAAGAGTCGACTGCCTGGCCGGGCGTCAGCCAAAGCACGCAGCAGGGCGGACTGGGCTTTGCGTATAAATGGAACATGGGCTGGATGCACGATTCGCTGCATTACATTCAGCAGGACCCGGTGTACCGCGCGCACCACCACAACGAACTGAGTTTCGGCCTGGTCTACGCTTGGTCCGAGCGTTTCATTCTGCCGATCTCCCATGACGAAGTGGTGCACGGCAAGCACTCGCTGATCGACAAGATGCCCGGCGATCGCTGGCAGAAATTCGCCAACCTGCGCGCCTACCTGAGTTTCATGTGGACTCATCCGGGCAAGAAGCTCCTGTTCATGGGCTGCGAGTTCGGCCAGTGGCGTGAGTGGAACCACGATCAGCAACTGGACTGGTACCTGCTGCAGTATTCCGAGCACAAGGGCGTGCAGAAACTGGTTGGCGATCTCAACCGCCTGTATCGCGAGGAGCCGGCCCTGCACGATCAGGACGACGCGCCTCAAGGCTTCCAGTGGTTGATTGGCGATGATGCGATCAACAGCGTTTATGCGTGGCTGCGCTGGAGCAAGGACGGCGCGCCAGTGCTGGTGGTCGCCAACTTCACTCCGGTGCCGCGTCAGGGCTACCGGGTGGGCGTGCCGTTTGCCGGACGCTGGGCAGAGTTGCTCAACAGCGATGCCGACATCTACGCCGGCTCCAATTACGGCAACGGCGGCGGGGCGCTTGCCGAAGAAGTGCCGAGCCATGGCCAGGCCTTGTCGCTGGAGCTGAATCTGCCGCCGTTGGCGGTGTTGATTCTTAAGCCGCAGGGCTGATTCGAAACCGCGTCGCTGCCATCGCGAGCAGGCTCACTCCTACAATTTGGAATGCGTTCACCTGTAGGAGTGAGCCTGCTCGCGATAGCGGCATTACAGCCAACCATGACTTCCCGCCTGTACATCTCCCACAGGGGATTTTCGGTGATCTGAAAATCACCAGCGCATCCGTACCCCCAGGCTGCCAATGATCCCATTCAAATCGTTGTCATCGACATCGCTGCTGTAATCAGCGCTGACATACAGACTCACTGCCGGCGTCACCCGCGCCACCAGACCCAGCCCCAGTTCGACCGTCGATGACTTGCGGCTGCTGCTGATCTTGTCTACCTGATCCAGCGTTACCGTGTTGCCGGTATACACGGTGTGCCAGAGGTTGGTGCGCACATACGGTTCGACCGGCAGGCCGTTCAAGTCATAACTGCCTTTCAAGCGTGCGCCGACACGGCCGCTCCACGACGTCAGGTCCGAGGATGAAGCATTGCCGGATCCGGCGTATGGCGTGTCGAGGCTGATGCGCTGGTTGATCAATTGCGCTTGCGGTTCGACCACCCAGTGGTCGCTCAGGCCGATGGGATAGCCGCCTTCCACGGAAAAAGTCATCGCGGTGCCTTCGGTGACTTGTCGGGCGCCTTGGCCGTTGCGGCTGAAACCACTGACCCGGCCACCGCTGGCCGACAGGTCGACGTGCCAGCCCTGCGCACCGATCAGGCTGTAGTAGGCGCCCAGGCTTTGGCCTTGCAGGTTAAGGGTGTCGGTTCCGGCATCGGCTTGGGCGCGACTGTTGTACAAGCCGCTGGTGTTGCCTTGAATCTGATTGACCCCTCCGATCAGGCCGATCTTCTGGGTATGGCTGGCGCTTCGCAGGGTCAACACCGCGGGGCCCTTGAAGTCTCCGCTGCCGGGTGTCGCAAAGCCTGAAGACAGCACGTCGGTCTGGGCCTGGCGGGCGCTTTTGCCGTAGAGCTGATCCCAGGCGCCCGGGGCGAGTTCTTCGGTCATGAGGCGGCTGCCCGACAAGTCGCGGCGTGGATCAAGGCGCTGCGGCCCGGGCGTAATGACGGTCGCAGGCAGGGTCATGACCGGTACATCCGCGCGATACCACGGGGTGGCTTCATCCGCCGCAGGGCCTGCCTGCACCTCCATGGATGAGCACAGCAGGACAGAACTCGACACTGTGCAGATAGTGATTTTGATCTCGTGTGAGGTGAGCGAAGTTTTCATGGAGGTCTACCTTGCAGGCGCATGCGGCATCTCGATTCTGGCGTCTCTCCTACCCCGAATGAGGGGCGACCGAATGGGGCGGGGCGAACCGTGGCCGCTCGATTTTGCGAGTGCCTGGGGGTCAGCCCCGGTGAGTGTTTCCGGGGGTAGTAAGCTTGAGATAAGAAGAGCTACGGCTGTCCGTCAAGAAATTGAACGATGAGCGGTCGTTATAAAACAGGCAGCGCAAGCGCTTGTTTTTTGGCGGATAACTAAGTGTCTGTTTGAATGGAGAATCGCAATGGCGGCTGCGCGATGCAGCCGCTTTATTGCCGACGGAAGGTCTACCAGCTAATGCGCACGCCCAGGTTGCCGACGACGCCACGCGAGTCATTGCTGTCAATATTTCGGCTGTAATCGGTGCTGGCAAAAATACTGACGGCGCGATCGAGTGTGAGCACGACGCCAAGACCGATATCCGCCGAAGAGGATTTCTGTTGCGTGGTAATGACATCGCTGGTTCCGAAGGTCACCGTGTCGGTGCCGGAGAACGTATGCCACAGGTTGGTGCGAAGGTAGGGTTCCAGCGGCAGGCTGCTGACGTGATAGCGTCCCTTGAGGCGAGCACCGAGACGGCCGGTCCAGGCGCTGTCCGAATCGAACGAGACCTTTGAGATACCGTCGTTCTGGCTGTCGAGGGAAATTTTCTGGTGAATGACCTGAGCCTGCGGCTCGATCACCCAGGTGTCATTGATCGCGAACGGATAACCGGCTTCGGCCGACAGCGTCAGCGCATGTCCGCGGTTGTCCAGTTTGATCCCGCGATCGGAATGATTGTCGCCGTCGAAACGGGTGCCCATCACGACGGCATCGATGTACCCGCCGGAGGGATCGATCAGTGTCCAGTACAGGCCATAGCTGTCGCCCTCAAGCTTGATCTTGCCGGCGCTATTGCCTTGAAAGCCTTCATTGAAGCCATCGACATCGCCTCGCAGGCGACTATGCCCGACGAAGAAACCCACACGCTGGGTTTGACCGCCCACGGTTTGTGCGCTGTACAGATCGTTGCCCGCCTGAAAACCGTTGAGCGAGCCATCCAGCCGTGGGGTGACGGTGCCGGTCCAGGTTTGCTCGAGATTCTTGCCGTAGACCCGAGCCCAGCCGGCACTGAATGCGCCGGTCTCCTTGAGCAGGCGCTGATCACCCTGGCGATCGTGAAAAGTGCCCAACGCATTGAGCGTCAGTTGGGCGGCGGCGGGTGGCAGCACCGACCACGTCGGGACTTCCGGTCGGTACAGTGGAATCGGTGCGGCCCCGGCCACGGCGGCGGGCAATACCGGTAACGGTGCGCTCCCGGCCGGTGCCACGGCCGCTATGGGCACGGCTGTCACCGGCACGAGGATCGGCGGCAACGCCGGATCCGGGTTGGGTACGCTGATCACCTGCGGCGAAACAACGGCTGAGCGCAAGTACCAACTGTTTTCGCTGCCGGCCGTCACGCCGCCCTTGAACAGGTAGTAGTCATAAGCCCCGGCCGACACCGGGCCGTTGAGGGTGAAGGCGTTATCCGTGCTAACCGTGCTGCCTTGGGCCTGGACCAGCTGGATGCCGTTGAGTCGGGTCAGTGCGCCCAGCCCGCCAAGGTTGTCGACGGTGATGACGGTGGCGCCACTCAGGGTGCCATTGTTGACCACCAGTCTGTCGCTTGGCGAATCATCACCACCGACGCTGGTTTGCAGCAGTAACTGGCCGCTATTACCGACATAGTTGCCCTGTACCGTCAGCGTATCGTCGGTGCGATTGCTGTTGCGGGCCAGGTCGATGACCCCGCCATTGTTGAAGGTTGCCGTCTGCCCGGCCAGCGCAGATCTAATCACGCCCTGGGTGGAAAGCAAGGTGCTGTTGCCGTCAAGGTTCAATACACCGGTGCCGGTATCCGCGTCCCCCAGCGACAGGCTGGAAAACCCCAGGTCCAGTTGCGAGCCATTGCTCACGTTCACCGTCTCCCAATTGACAAAGCGTTCAGGCAGCGCCGTTCGGGTGTTGTCGAGCGTCAGCGCATCACTGCCGACACCGCCATCGATCCTGGGGGGAAGCGCGATAAGGCTGTCATCGAGGCCATTCAACGTCGCGCGGTCATTACCGGCGTCCAGCAGGATCGCCGAGCGGATGATCCCGCCGCTCCACGACAATGTGTCATCACCGGCACTGGCGCGAATCTCGCCGACGATTTCGCCACCGGTCACCGTGATGCTGTCGTTGCCACCGCTGACACTCACGTTACCGCCGATGCGCCCGCCGGAGACGATGATGGTGTCAGTGCCGAAGCCGGTGACCAGATTACCGAAGATTTGCCCGCCGGACAGATCGAAAAAATTGTTGTCGAGTTTCATGTCAACCCGGCCAATGGTGCCGCCGGTCATGCGCGCGACATCGCCATCCTCAAACGCCGAGTCGATGGCGCCGCCAGTCATCAGGAAGGTGTCACGACCGTCGCCCTGGGCAAGGAAGCCAATCTGGCCGCCGGTCATCACAAAGTCATCAATTCCGCCGCCCTGGCTCAATTGCAGCGTGATTCTGCCGGAGTTCATCTCGACCCGGTCGGCGCCGTTGCCGAAGGTTACGCTGCCATTGATCTGGCCGTTGCCGTTGGCAGGAAAGGTCAGACTGTTGTTACCCGAGAGGTCGGTGAGCGGGCCGCTACTGCCGCTGTCACATGAATAGCTGTCGTTGCCTGCGCCGGGTGTCAGCACGCAGGCGGACCAGGCCGGCGGGCTGACGAGCAGCCCGAGGCAAGCGGGCAAGACGAAGGTATGCGGCAAAGTCCTCAACGTTCTGATAGCTGGCATGTCAATTCCCTGCGTGACGATGGGAAGTTCATCCTTGTAGGGTGCCGGACCCAAAAAAAAGCCTCTGGAGTTGAGGAACTACATAAGGTGTGTACCCTAACGTTCTGAAGTCGCCGATCCTTCAGCTTCGGAAGGTGTAGAAGAAATTTGCCCCCTCAGCCGCTCCGACTGACGAACGGTCGTGCGCCGCATCGTGGTTACAGGTGCACTTCAACCGCCAGCGGCAGGTGATCGGACAGGTGCGTCCAGGGCTTGTTGCCGAGGATCTGCGGATCATGGCTACTCGCGTTGCGCAAGTAGATGCGGTCCAGGCGCAGTAACGGAAAACGCGCCGGGTAGGTTTTCGCCGGGCGGCCGTGATGGCGTTCGAAGGCTTCGTGCAGGTAGTCGCGTCGGGCGAGGGTGGCATTACCCTGCAACTGCCAGTCGTTGAAATCGCCGGCGATGATCACCGGGGCGTCATCGGGCAGGGATTCCAGCAACTGGCAGAGCAGTTGCAACTGCAATTGGCGATGGCTTTCCAGCAGGCTCAAATGCACGCAGATCGCATGAACCTCAGCATGCCCCGGCACATCCAGCACACAGTGCAACAGGCCCCGGCGTTCCGGGCCGGTGATCGACACGTCGAGGTTGCGGTATTCGCGAATCGGGTATTTGGACAGCAGTGCGTTGCCGTGATGGCCATCGGGATACACCGCGTTACGCCCGTAGGCAAAATCGCTCCACATGCTGTCCGCCAGAAATTCGTACTGCGAGGTTTGCGGCCATTCGTTGTAGCGGCTCGAATGGCGCTCGTGTTCACCGACCACTTCTTGCAGGAACACCAGATCGGCCGAAGTGCTGCGCACCGCTTCGCGCAGTTCCGGGAGAATGAAGCGCCGATTCAACGCGGTGAAGCCCTTGTGGGTGTTGACCGTCAGCACGCGCATGCGATGAATGTCAGGCGCGTCGACGGCGTGACGTTTGGGATCGCTGGACACGTTTACTCCTCTGAATGGGGTCTGCCTGTTCATGCGACTGATGCGAGGGGGCGGCAGTTCCGTTTTGTGAACGACGCAAGCAATGTAGGAGTGAGCCTGCTCGCGAAAGCGGTGGGCCAGCCAATGCATGTATTGACTGACGAGGCCCCTTCGCGAGCAAGCCCGCTCCCACAGGTTTATAGGGCGCCAGCAAGTTTTGTGAGCAGTGAAGACCAGTGTGGGAGGGGGCTTGCTCCCGAAGGCGGTGGGTCAGTCAGCATCGATTTCACTGACCCGGCGCTTTCGCGAGCAAG
>NZ_JABWQS010000075.1:0-11416 GCF_014268545.1 Pseudomonas sp. SWRI81 | reverse complement strand
TCGCGAGCAGGCTCGCTCCCACAGGGTTTTGTGGTGAATGCAAAATTTGCAGACACACCCGAAACCTGTGGGAGCGGCAGTTCAAGTAGTTCTGCATTGCCTGGCCTGGCGCCTTCGCGAGCAGGCTCGCTCCCACAGGGTTTTGTGGTGAATGCAAAATTTGCAGACACACCCGAAACCTGTGGGAGCGGGCTTGCTCGCGAAGAACGATCACACGGTTTCCGTCAATGCCTTGGCCAGGGCTTCGAAGCCTGTAAGCAACAACTGGTCATCCCCCACCGGGTTGCACACACTCACCCGAATGCATTGCGGCACCGCCCCATGCCCGACCGCAAACGCCTCGGCGGTGGCCACCAGATAGTTGTTCTCTTTCAGTTCCGCCGCAATCTGCGACGCGCGCCACAGCTCAGGCACTTGCACCCAGAAATGCGGACTGTAAGGGTGAGTGTTGTAATTCAAATCCTGCATGACTGGCGCCACCAAAGCCTTGCGCCGAGCGATTTCGCTGATCTGTTCATCCAGCAAGCGCTCGGCCATGCCGCTTTCGATCCATAGGCTCGCCACCTCCATCGAGAGCGGATTGGCCATCCAGCACGTGGCGCGAATGGCTGCGCTCAGCCGCCCGATCAGCGCCTGTGGCGCGTGCAGATAACCCACGCGCAACCCGGCCGACACCGCTTTGCTCAAACTGCCGATCAGCACTGAGCGTTCCGCTGCGAAATCACTCAGCGGCAGCGGCCGCTGGCGGTCGAGCACGGCGTGCGCTTCGTCTTCGATGATCAGCAGATTGTGTTCGCGGCAGAGCCCGGCGATCGCCTTACGCCGTGGGACCGACATCACGGCGGCCGTAGGATTCTGGATCGTCGGCGTGCAATACAGCGCGCTAACCCGGTGCTGACGGCAAATGTCCCCCAATGCCGAGGGCAGAAGTCCTTCGTCGTCCATCGCGGCGCCGATAAGCTTTATCCCGAGCTGACGTGTGACGCTGATCAATCCGGGGTAGGACAAATGCTCGGTGACCAGCGTGTCGCCTGCCTTGAGCAAGCCCATCAGCGTGCACAGCAAACCGTGCTGACCGCCGTTGACGCACAGCACCTGATCGGCGTGCGGCACAAAATCGCCATGACGCAACCAGACAGCGCCTGCCAACCGATGCCGTGCCAAACCACTTTCGGCGGTGTAGCCGGTCAATTGCCGCAAGACGTCCGGATCGGTAGCCAGATCCTTCAGCGACTGGCTCATGAACGCCGCTTCCTGACCCGGTATCGGTTGGTTCCGGCTCATGTCGAAATACGCCAGCGGCTCGTCGCTGACGTTGCGAAAGCCCTTATCCTGGGGCCGCTCCATCCCGCGCTGACGCACATACGTGCCATCTCCTACACGGGCCATGACCAAACCGACACGCTCAAGCTCGCCATAAGCACGGCTGACCGTTCCGATGGTGACGCCGAGACTGTCGGCCAATAGCCGGTGCGGTGGCAGCTTGCTGCCGGCGTCGATAATGCCCTCCTCGATCGCCTGTGCGACGGCGCCGGCGAGGCGTTTGTATTTCACACCCGCGCGGTTGGCGAGCCCGTCCCGCAGGATTGACACCATGGCAATACTTGCTTTGACAGACATTAGCGCCCCGAATAGCGTGCTGAAAACAGGTTCAATCAGAGATAGACCTTTTCAACGAAGCGGTCAATCCGCACGCCGGGAGCACGCGCCATGTCGACCACTGTCAGCACACCGATCAGCATCAACAAGCCCTGGCTCGCCGGATTTATCACCAGCCTGCTGTTTCTCATCGTTTGTCTGAGCTGGGGCACCACATGGCTGGGGATCAAGATCGCGGTTGAGAGCGTGCCGCCACTCACTGCCGCAGGCCTGCGCTTTTTGATTGCTTTCCCGCTGTTCCTGAGTTTCGCGCTGTTGCGAAAGGAGCCTTTGCTGTTCCCTCGGCAAAGTCGCTGGTTCTTTGTGTTCGTCACGCTGTCGTATTTCAGCGTGCCCTACTACCTGCTCAACTACGGCGAAATCCACGTGTCATCGGGCCTGACGGCGCTGCTGTTCAGCTGCATGCCGGTGTTTATTCTGGTGTTCTCTGCGTTATTTCTGCGCGAGAAAATCTACCCTTCGCAGATGCTCGGCATTGCCATTGGTTTTGGCAGTCTGTTCATGATTATCCGCAGCCAGGGTTTGCATGTGGATAAAGCCGAATGGCTCGGTGTGCTGGCGATTTTCGGTGCAGCGGTGCTGCACGCGCTGTGCTACGTGGTGACCAAAAAACATGGCACTGCGATCAGCGTGATCACCTATAACGCCTTGCCGATCGGCATCGCCGGGCTGCTGTTATCAATTGTCGGGCTGAGCTTCGAAGCGCCGCAATTTCAGAACGTGACCGCGCGCGCATGGGGCGCCCTGCTCTATCTCGGACTGGTGGCGTCGGTGGGTGGGTTCATCGTTTATTTTCTGCTGCTTAAACGCTTGAGCCCGATCATTCTGTCATTCGTGTTTATCATTTTTCCGGTGTTCGCCGTGATCATCGGCGCCTGGTATGAGGGCCAGGCGCTCTCGAAGGAGCTGATGATCTATTCGGCGATCCTGTTGAGCGGTTTTGCGATCACCAAGCTGCCGTTTGAAAAATGGTTCAGATAACCCACAGATCGACAAAGCGATTGACCGGCGTCGCCTCAAGCCGCGCCTGGTCCTTGCACAAATCGAATATTTCGCCGCTACGCTGGGCGCTGAAGCGCGTCGCCAGATTCGCTTTGAACTTGTCCTCAAGCAGGGGAATGCCCTCTGCACGACGACGGCGGTGGCCGATCGGGTATTCCACAACGATGTTGTCGGTGCTGCTGCCGTCCTTGAAGAAAACCTGCACGGCGTTGGCAATCGAGCGCTTGTCAGCCTCGAGGTACTCACGGGTGAAACGCGGCTCTTCGACGATGAGCATTTTGTCGCGCAGCACATCAATGATCGGGTGCGCCTTGTGGAAATCATCTTCGTAATGCTCAGCAATCAGATTACCGAACGCCAGCGGTACCGCGGTCATGTATTGCAGGCAGTGGTCGCGGTCGGCGGCGTTGGCCAGCGGCCCGGCCTTGGAAATGATGCGGATCGCCGACTCGTGCGTGGTGATGACGATGCGGTCTATCTCATGCAGTCGATTGCGCACCTGGGGATGCAGCGTCACCGCTGCTTCGCAAGCCGTTTGCGCGTGAAACTCTGCGGGGAAGCTGATCTTGAACAGGACGTTTTCCATGACGTAGCTGCCGAACGGTCGCGAGAAACCGAAGGCGCGTTTGTCGTCCGGCTTCAGCGCCAGATCGTTGTTGGTGTGACTGAACGACACGTCATAGAAGCCCCACTGGCTGGCGCTCAGCACACCGGGAATGCCCATCTCGCCACGCATCGCAATGTCGGCCAGACGCACTCCCCGACTGGTCGCATCGCCCGCCGCCCAGGATTTTCGCGAGCCGGCGTTCGGCGCGTGGCGATAGGTACGCAGTGCCTGCCCGTCGGCGAACGCGTGGGACAAGGCCGATAAAAGCTGCTCGCGATTGGCGCCCATCAGTTTGGCAGTGACGGCGGTCGAGGCGACTTTCACCAGAATGACGTGGTCGAGTCCTACGCGATTGAAGGAGTTTTCCAAGGCAATCACGCCCTGAATCTCGTGCGCCATGATCATCGCTTCCAGCACATCGCCCACCGCCAGCGGCGCTTCACCATTGGCCAGGCGTTTTTGCGACAGGTGATCGGCCACCGCAAGAATTGCACCGAGGTTGTCCGAAGGATGCCCCCACTCGGCGGCGAGCCAGGTGTCGTTGTAGTCGAGCCAGCGGACGATGCAGCCGATGTCCCATGCGGCCTTCACCGGATCCAGACGATACGGCGTGCCGGGAACCCGTGCGCCGTGAGGCACCACGGTGCCTTCAACCATCGGCCCCAGCAGTTTGGTGCATTCTGGAAAACGCAGCGCCAGCAGGCCGCAGCCCAGCGTGTCCATCAGGCAGTGGCGGGCGGTGGTCAGCGCTTCGCTGGATTCGGGTTTGAAGGTCAGAACGTAGTCGGCGATGTCCTGCAGGACACGGTCGTAGTCGGGGCGGTTGTTCAGGTCGACGTTGGCGCTCATGTTCGATTCACTCGTGAAGTGGTTCGTTGATGGGACCTCGGTTCAGGGCTATTTTTTTTATGGTTGAAATGCAATCGACTGTAGGAGTGAGCCTGCTCGCGATGGCGGCGTGTCAGACAACACTGATGCTGAATGTCAGCCCGCTATCGCGAGCAGGCTCACTCCTACAGTTTGTTCGGTGTTGTATCAGAAACAATCGCCGGGCACGCGTACGTACCCTTCCATCAGAACACGCGCGCTACGGCTCATGATGGCTTTTTTCACCACCCACTCGCCGTTCTCCAGCGTCGCTTCAGCGCCGACGCGCAACGTCCCGGACGGATGGCCGAAACGCACGGCATTGCGTTCAATGCCACCCGCCGCCAGGTTCACCAGGGTTCCGGAAATCGCCGCCGCCGTGCCGATCGCTACTGCCGCCGTGCCCATCATCGCGTGGTGTAGCTTGCCCATCGACAACGCGCGCACCAGCAGATCGACATCATCCGCGGCAATCGCTTTACCGCTCGACGCTACGTAATCCGCAGGCTTGGCCACGAACGCCACTTTCGGCGTGTGCTGGCGTTTCGCTGCTTCTTCCAGGTGGGAGATCAGGCCCATGCGCAACGCACCATAGGCACGAATGGTCTCGAACATCAGAAGCGCTTTCGGATCGCCGTTGATCGCGCCTTGCAACTCGGTGCCGGTGTAACCGATGTCTTCGGCGTTGACGAAAATTGTCGGGATCCCGGCATTGATCATGGTCGCCTTGAACGTACCAACCCCCGGCACTTCCAGCTCATCGACCAGATTGCCGGTGGGGAACATCGAGCCACTGCCGCCCTCTTCTTCTGCCGCCGGGTCCATGAACTCAACCTGTACTTCGGCCGCCGGAAAAGTCACGCCGTCGAGTTCGAAATCACCGGTTTCCTGCACTTCGCCGTGGGTGATCGGCACGTGGGCAATAATCGTTTTGCCGATGTTGGCCTGCCACACGCGCACCACGGCGACACCGTTGTGCGGAATGCGGCTGGCATCGACCAGACCGTTGCTGATGGCAAACGAGCCGACCGCCGCCGAGAGATTGCCGCAGTTGCCGCTCCAGTCGACGAACGGCTTGTCGATGGACACTTGGCCGAACAAGTAATCGACGTCGTGATCGGCGCGGGTACTTTTCGACAGGATTACGGTTTTGCTGGTGCTCGATGTTGCGCCGCCCATGCCGTCGATCTGCTTGTCGTACGGGTCGGGACTGCCGATCACCCGCAGTAGCAGCGCGTCGCGGGCGGGACCTGGAACCTGCGCCGCTTCGGGCAGATCTTTGAGGCTGAAGAACACCCCTTTGCTGGTGCCGCCGCGCATGTAAGTGGCGGGAATTTTGATCTGCGGTGCGAAATTAGCTGCGTGAGCCATGGTGCTCCTTACCGAAGGCATGGGACTTAAAATCCCATGCCCCTATCAGTTGATTTAAACAGCCACCGCCGAACCCTCGAGGAAGTCCTGGGCAAAGCGCTGCAACACGCCGCCGGCCTCGTAGATCGACACTTCTTCAGCGGTATCGAGACGGCAAGTCACCGGCACGTCTACCCGCTCGCCATTCTTGCGATGAATCACCAGCGTCAGGTCCGCGCGCGGCTTGCGCTCGCCGACCACGTCGTAGGTTTCGCTGCCATCGATGGCCAGCGTATGGCGGTCGGTGCCCGGTTTGAATTCCAGCGGCAACACGCCCATGCCCACCAGATTGGTGCGGTGAATGCGCTCGAAACCTTCGGCGGCAATCGCCTCGACACCGGCCAGGCGCACGCCCTTGGCCGCCCAGTCACGGGACGAACCCTGACCGTAGTCGGCGCCGGCAATGATGATCAGCGGCTGCTTGCGCTCCATGTAGGTTTCGATGGCTTCCCACATGCGCATGACCTTGCCTTCAGGCTCGACGCGGGCCAGCGAACCCTGCTTGACCTTGCCGTTTTCCACGACCATTTCGTTGAACAGTTTCGGATTGGCGAACGTCGCGCGTTGTGCAGTCAGGTGGTCGCCACGGTGGGTGGCGTAGGAGTTGAAGTCCTCTTCCGGCAAGCCCATCTTCGCCAGGTATTCGCCGGCGGCGCTGTCGAGCATGATCGCGTTCGACGGCGACAGGTGGTCGGTGGTGATGTTGTCCGGCAGCACCGCCAGCGGACGCATGCCCTTGAGCGGACGCGCGCCGGCCAGCGCACCTTCCCAGTACGGCGGACGGCGAATATAAGTACTCATCTCGCGCCAGTCGTAGAGCGGTGCGACTTTCGGGCCGGTGTCTTCGAGGACGGCGAACATCGGAATGTAGACCTGACGGAACTGCTCAGGCTTGACCGAAGACTTGACCACCGCATCGATTTCTTCGTCGCTCGGCCAGATGTCTTTCAGGCGAATTTCGCGGCCATCGACCACGCCCAACACATCCTTCTCGATATCGAAACGGATGGTCCCGGCAATCGCGTAGGCGACCACCAGCGGCGGCGACGCGAGGAACGCCTGCTTGGCATACGGATGAATGCGGCCGTCGAAGTTGCGGTTGCCCGAGAGCACGGCGGTGGCGTACAGGTCGCGGTCGATGATTTCTTGCTGGATCACCGGATCGAGTGCGCCGGACATGCCATTGCAGGTGGTGCAGGCAAACGCCACGACACCGAAACCGAGCTGTTCCAGTTCCGTGGTCAGCCCCGCTTCGTCAAGGTACAGCGCCACGGTTTTCGAGCCCGGTGCCAGCGAGGATTTCACCCACGGCTTGCGCGTCAGGCCGAGTTTGTTGGCATTGCGCGCCAGCAGGCCGGCGGCGATGACGTTGCGCGGGTTGCTGGTGTTGGTGCAACTGGTGATCGCCGCGATGATCACCGCACCGTCGGGCATTTGCCCTGGCACGTCATCCCACTGACCGGAGATGCCTTTGGCGGCCAGATCCGCGACCGCGACGCGCGCATGCGGGTTGCTCGGGCCGGCCATGTTACGCACTACCGAAGACAGGTCGAAGGTCAGGCCGCGCTCGTATTGCGCGCCCTTCAGGCTGTCGGCCCACAGGCCGGTGAGCTTGGCGTATTGCTCGACCAGTTGAACCTGCTGGTCCTCACGACCGGTGAGTTTCAGGTAATCGATGGTTTGCTGGTCGATGTAGAACATCGCCGCCGTGGCGCCGTATTCCGGGGCCATGTTGGAGATGGTCGCGCGATCGCCGAGAGTCAGCGCCGCCGCGCCTTCGCCGAAGAACTCCAGCCAGGCGCCGACGACTTTCTGTTTGCGCAGGTATTCAGTCAGCGCCAGCACCATGTCGGTGGCGGTGATGCCCGGTTGCAGCTTGCCGGTCAGCTCGACGCCAACGCTTTCTGGCAGACGCATCCACGAGGCGCGACCGAGCATCACGCTCTCGGCTTCAAGGCCGCCGACACCGATGGCAATGACGCCCAGCGCATCGACATGCGGCGTGTGGCTGTCGGTGCCGACGCAGGTATCCGGGAACGCCACACCGTCGCGCACCTGGATCACCGGCGACATTTTCTCCAGGTTGATCTGGTGCATGATGCCGTTGCCCGGCGGAATCACATCAACGTTCTTGAAGGCCTTTTTGGTCCAGTTGATGAAGTGGAAACGGTCTTCGTTGCGCCGATCTTCGATGGCGCGGTTTTTCTCGAACGCCTGGGCATCGAAACCGCCCGCCTCGACCGCCAGCGAATGGTCGACGATCAGTTGCGTCGGCACTACCGGATTGACCTGCGCCGGATCGCCGCCCTGCAAGGCAATGGCGTCACGCAGGCCGGCGAGGTCGACCAGCGCGGTCTGGCCGAGAATGTCGTGGCACACCACACGTGCCGGGAACCACGGGAAGTCGAGGTCGCGTTTGCGTTCGATCAATTGCTTGAGCGAGTCGGTGAGCGTCGCCGGATCGCAGCGACGCACCAGATTTTCCGCCAACACGCGGGAGGTGTACGGCAGGGTGTCATAGCTACCGGGCCGGATCGCCTCGACGGCCGCGCGGGTGTCGAAGTAATCCAGCGGCGTACCGGGCAGGTTCTTGCGAAATTTTGTGTTCATCGGGTCAGGACTCGGGGTCACGGTGATTTCAAAGGGTGAGCAAACACCAGACTCAGGATTCACACTGTCCCTTGTAGGAGTGAGCCTGCTCGCGATAGCGGTGTGTCAGTCAACACTGATATCAACTGAAAAGACGCCATCGCGAGCAGGCTCACTCCTACAGGGGGTTGCGGTGTCCTCGGGTCAGCTCACCATTCAGCGACGTTCGATTGGCACGAACTTGCGCTGGTCGACGCCGGTGTACTCGGCGCTTGGGCGGATGATGCGGTTGTTGGCGCGCTGTTCGAAAACGTGCGCGGCCCAGCCGGTCAGGCGCGAGCAGACGAAGATCGGCGTGAACAGCTTGGTCGGGATGCCCATGAAGTGGTACGCCGAGGCATGGTAGAAGTCGGCGTTGGGGAACAGTTTCTTCTGCTCCCACATGGTCTTGTCGATCGCTTCGGAAACCGCGAACAGCACCTGGTCACCGACCTCGTCGGCGAGTTTTTTCGACCAGCCCTTGATCACCTCGTTGCGCGGGTCGCTGTCTTTATAGATCGCATGGCCGAAGCCCATGATCTTGTCCTTGCGCTCGAGCATGCCGAGGGTGCCCTTGATCGCCTCCTCGGGCGAAGAGAAGCGCTCGATCATGTCCATTGCCGCTTCGTTGGCACCGCCATGCAACGGGCCGCGCAGCGAGCCGATAGCTGCGGTGACGCAGGAATACAGGTCCGACAGGGTCGAAGCGCAAACGCGTGCGGTAAACGTCGAGGCGTTGAATTCGTGTTCGGCGTAAAGGATCAGCGACACGTTCATGACTTTGACGTGCAGTTCGCTCGGCTTCTTGCCATGCAGCAAGTGCAGAAAGTGGCCGCCGATGCTCGGCTCGTCGCTCACGCAATCGATGCGCTTGCCGTCGTGGCTGAAGCGGTACCAATAGCACATGATCGCCGGGAACGCGGCGAGCAGGCGATCGGTCTTGTCGCGCTGCTCGGAGAAGTCTTTCTCCGGCTCGATGTTGCCAAGAAACGAACAGCCGGTGCGCATCACGTCCATCGGATGGGCATCGGCGGGGATGCGTTCCAGCACTTCCTTGAGCGCTTGCGGCAAGTCGCGCAGCTTGCTCAGTTTGTCTTGATAGGCGGCGAGTTGCGCCTGGGTCGGCAGTTCGCCGTACAGCAGCAGGTACGCTACTTCTTCAAATTGCGCGTCGGCGGCCAGTTCGCGCACATCGTAGCCGCGGTAAGTCAGCCCGGCTCCGGCCTGGCCCACGGTGGACAATGCGGTTTGCCCGGCCACCTGGCCCCGGAGTCCGGCGCCACTGAGTACTTTTGCTTCGGCCATTGTTGTCTCCAGTTTTCTTGAATTTGTAGGGGAAACAGGTGGGAGCGAGCCTGCTCGCGAAGCGTGCATCAGGGACACCGCGTTATCGTTGGCGCCCACTCGCGAGCAGGCTCGCTCCCACAGGGGCTTGTTCAGCCTTTTTTCTGTGCAAACAACGCATCGAGCTTCTGCTCGAACGTGTGGTAATCAATACGATCGTAGAGCTCCATGCGAGTCTGCATGGTATCGATGACATTCTGTTGCGTGCCGTCGCGGCGGATCGCGGTGTAGACGTTTTCCGCGGCCTTGTTCATCGCGCGAAACGCCGACAGCGGATACAGCACCAGCGACACGTCGGCACCAGCCAGTTGCTCGGTGGTGTACAGCGGCGTCGCGCCGAATTCGGTGATGTTGGCCAGAATCGGCGCTTTCACCCGGCTGGCGAACAGCTTGTACATCTCAAGCTCGGTAATCGCCTCGGGGAAGATCATGTCAGCGCCCGCTTCGATGCACGCCGCCGCGCGATCCAGAGCCGATTCAAGGCCTTCCACCGCCAGCGCGTCGGTGCGCGCCATGATCACAAAGCTGTCGTCGGTGCGCGCATCGACCGCGGCTTTGATGCGATCGACCATTTCCTGCTGGCTGACGATCTCTTTGTTCGGGCGATGGCCACAGCGCTTGGCGCCGACCTGATCTTCAATATGAATCGCCGCCGCGCCGAACTTGATCATCGATTTGACGGTGCGCGCGACGTTGAACGCTGACGAGCCGAAACCGGTGTCGACGTCCACCAGCAGCGGCAGGTCGCAGACATCGGTGATGCGCCGCACGTCCGTCAAGACGTCATCGAGACCGGTAATCCCCAGATCCGGCACGCCGAGCGAACCTGCGGCCACCCCGCCACCGGACAGGTAAATCGCCTTGAAACCGGCGCGCTTGGCCAGCAGCGCGTGGTTGGCGTTGATCGCACCAACCACTTGCAATGGATGCTCGCTGGCGACCGCATCGCGGAAACGCTGGCCTGGCGTGTTCAGTCTGGAACTCATGACTCACCTCGTTCAGTGGCTGTCTTATTGTGGGCACCGTCCTGGTAATGACGGGCGATGTTGCGTTTCGAGGCGCCGATATGGCGGCGCATCAGCAATTCGGCGAGTTCGCCGTCACGGTCGGCGATGGCATCGAGAATCCGGTGATGTTCAGCGAACGCCTGACGCGGGCGGTTCGGCGTGGTGGAAAACTGAATGCGGTACATGCGCACCAGTTGGTACAGCTCACCGCAAAGCATCTGCGTCAGCGTGCGATTACCGCTGCCCTGGATGATCCGGTAGTGGAAGTCGAAATCGCCTTCCTGCTGGTAGTAGCCGACACCGGCCTGAAACGCTGCGTCGCGCTCGTGGGTTTCCAGCACCCGGCGCAGCTCATCGATTTCTTCTACGCTCATGCGTTCGGCCGCCAGGCGGCAGGCCATGCCTTCGAGGGATTCGCGGATTTCGTAGAGTTCGATCAATTCGGCATGGTTGAGCGACACCACCCGCGCGCCGACGTGCGGCACACGCACCAGCAGGCGCTGGCCCTCCAGGCGATGAATCGCCTCACGCAACGGTCCGCGGCTGATGCCGTAGGTGCGCGCCAGCTCCGGCTCGGAAATCTTGCTGCCCGGGGCGATTTCACCTTTGACGATAGCGGCCTGAATGCGCCGGAAGACGTTTTCCGAAAGCGTCTCGGTATCTTCGCCGCTGATGACCGGAGGATCGAGTTGATCCAGCATGATTGTCGACACCTTGATATCCAATGCGGCAAAAACTAGCTAATTAGCCCGCGCACGTCAAAGGATAAATAGGTATTGTCGACAATCGTCTAATAACCGCAGCCAACCGACCCTCTATTACTGTGGGAGCGAGCCTGCTCGCGAAGGTGCAATATCAGTCAGCATCTGCTTCGAATGACACACCGCCTTCG
>NZ_JABWQS010000074.1:0-11687 GCF_014268545.1 Pseudomonas sp. SWRI81 | reverse complement strand
GACACTGCGCTTTCGCGAGCAAGCCCGCTCCCACATTTGTTTTTGTGTTGTTCATTGAATCTATGAAGGGGATCGATTTTGACTTCTCCAATACCGGTTACGGTACTCAGCGGCTTCCTTGGCGCCGGCAAGACCACGTTGCTGCGTCATCTGCTCAAAGCCGAGCACGGCCTGAAAATCGCCGTGATCGAAAACGAATTCAGCGATGCCGGTATCGACACTCAGTTGCTGGGTGACGAGCCGGTGCAAGTCATGACGCTGGCCAACGGCTGCGTCTGCTGCACCATTCACACTGATCTGACCAAGGCGCTGTACTTGCTGCTCGAACGCCTGGACAGCGGCGAGATTGCCTTCGACCGTCTGGTGATCGAGTGCACCGGTCTGGCCGATCCGGCGCCCGTGGCGCAGACGTTTTTTATCGACGAAGAGTTGCGCGAGCGTTACCTGCTCGACGGCATCATCACCCTGGTCGACGCCGCGCATGCCGACGTACATCTGACCCAGACCATTGCCCAGGCGCAGATCGGTTTTGCCGACCGTTTGCTGGTGAGCAAGACCGATCTGGTCGACGCAGCGACGTTCGACGCATTGAGCGAGCGGCTGACGCGGATCAACCGCCGCGCGCCGATTCGTGTGGTCGAGCATGGCCACATTGATCTGGCCGAATTGCTCGATGTGCGCGGCTTTAATCTGAATGCCGATCTTGGCGGTGGATTGAGTCTGCGTCCGGTGGGCAAGGCCCCGTCCATCGACCGCATTTCCAGTGTGGTGCTGCGCACCGATCAGGCGCTGGATATCGATCAGCTCAGCGAGTTCATGAATGAACTGCTGGAAGAACACGGCAAACAATTGCTGCGTTACAAAGGCGTGCTGAACATCGCCGGTGAGGGTCGGCGCCTGGTGTTCCAGGGCGTGCTGAAACTCTATGGTTTCGACTGGGACAGCGAATGGGCCGACGGTGAGGCGCGGGAAAGCGTGATCGTGTTTATTGCCGATGAGCTGCCGGAAGAGAAGATTCGGGCGGGGTTTGCCAGGGTGGCTTCTGCCTGATGGTTTTTCTGAGCCTGTAATGAAGCTATCGCGAGCAGGCTCACTCCTACAGAGGAACGCATTCCAAATTGTAGGAGTGAGCCTGCTCGCGATAGCCATCTAACCTACAACACATGGCTCAAGGTCTGAACCGAGCAGCGTCTGCTCAAGATGATCCAGATGCCGATTAATCAATGAATCGGCTTTGGCCGCATCGCCACGTTCAATGGCTTCGACAAGCGCCACATGCTCCTGCCACGCGCCGCAGCTATGCGTCTGGCCCGCACTTCGCGCAACCGCCAATGACGTAACAGGTACAAGGCTGCCAAGAAAATTCGCCAACGGCACATTCCCCGCCATTCGCGCCAACTGCAGGTGAAACTCCCCCGACAAACGAATCGCCGCCCCACGCCGGTCCTGCTCGACGGCGCGCTTCTCGCGTTCGACCGACGAGCGCAAGCATATCAATTCATCTACCCGCGGACGCTGACACGCCAACCGTACCAACGTGATCTCAGCCAGCCGCCGTGCATGCAGGGTCTGCCTGATCAATTCCCGATCAGGCGCCGCCACGCGCGGCCGATGATTGGCCCGCAGCACTACGATCTGCTCATGGGCCAGTTGCGTCAGCACTCGCCGGACATCGGCACGACTGGCACTAAACATATCCTTCAGGCTGTCCTCGGTGAAACGGCTGTCGGCATCGATACGCTGTTCGAGAATCGCATCGAACAGCCGCGGGTAAAGGTCCTCCACCGGCATCCGCAGGCGCGAGAAGGGCAGGGCAGTCGAGTGCGGGTGCGGCGCGGAAGCGAAACTGTTCATGGCCGGTCTCCAAAGGATCAGTGGGGCAAGTTGTCATCCGGGATATTCAGTTCGATGCCCATGCGCCGACCCTCACGCAGAATGTGCCGACGCATTTCGGCGCTGGCCTGGGCGCTGTTCTTGCTGCGAATCGCGCGGACCACGGCTTCGTTTTCCTCCAGCCGCTCGGCCAGATGTTCCGGTGAATTGCGCAGCACTTCGGCGCTCTGCTTGAGGGCGTTGCTGGTCTGCTGCACCACGCTCTGGAAAATCGGATTCGAGGTCAGTGCGAACAGCTCTTCGTGGAAGGCGATGTAGGCGCTGACCCCGGCTTCGCTGTCGCCGGCCTCGAGGGCTTCGCGCATGTCCATCAGGGTCAGGCGCAACTGGCCAACTTCCTTGCTGCTGATCGATTGCGCGACCAGCCCGACAATGAACGGCTCCAGGGTGTAGCGCAGTTGCAGCACGTCTTCGAGGCTCGCGCCGGCGACTGCGCTGTCGTGGCTCTGGCTGTCGGTCAGTTGCGCGTCGAGGACGACCACGCCTTTGCCCGGCATCGAGCGCACCAGGCCGAGGGTTTCCAGAACAATCACCGCCTCGCGCAGGCTCGGGCGGCTGATGCCCAATTGTTCGGCCAGTTCGCGCTGGCCCGGCAGCATATCGCCGGAGCGCCATTGCCCGCGGGCCAGGGCGGCGCGCAGTTTTTCCACCACTGAGTTGACGACGGTTGATGAAGTAATCACGTATTTGCTCCATTCGCCGTGCCTGCGGTCTGGCAGGCGCGGCGCTCATTCAAAATTCTTTCGCCGCCGCTTGGGCGACCGTTTTTCTCGGTTGAAAGTTATAGCCTTGCTCGCCATTGAGCACCTTGTTCGCCCGTTGCACATCGATGTCCTTTTCCCAACGGGCGATGGCCACGGTGGCGACGCAGTTGCCGATCAGGTTGGTCAGTGCGCGGCCGATGCCCATGAACCAGTCCACCGCCAGCACCAACACCAGGCCGACCACGGGAATGGCCGGGATTGCCGTCAGGGTTGCCGCAAGAATCACCAATGCCGAACCGGGGATGCCGTGGGCGCCCTTGGAGGTAATCAGCGAGACCAGCAAAATCGTCAGCAGATCGGTCATGGCCAGCGGTGTACCGGTAGCATTGGCGATGAAGACGATAGCGAGGGTCAGGTAAATCGAAAAACCGTCGAGGTTGAACGAGTAACCGGTCGGAATCACCAGCCCTACCGTCGAACTGCCGATGCCCAAGTGTTCGAGCTTGCGCATGATCTGCGGCAGCACCGCATCCGAGGAGGCGGTGCCCATGACGATCAGCAATTCTTCGCGCAGATACTTGAGCAGCGGCCACATGCGCAGGCCGGAGACGCGCATCACCAGACCGAGAATCAGCGCGACGAAGGCGATGCAGGTCAGGTAGAACAAGCCGACCAGACTGCCCAGATGCTGCAGCGAATCGAGGCCATATTTGCTGGTGGTGAAAGCGATGGCGCCGAACACGCCGATCGGCGCCAAACGTACGATCATGCCCATGATGCGGAAGATCACATGGCTCAGTTCGTTGATCAGCCGCGAGATCCCGGAAGCCGCTTCGCCAACCAGATTCAACGCACTGCCGAACAGTACCGAGAACAGCAGCACTTGCAGGATGTTGTTGTCAGCGAAGGCGCCGATCACCGAGGTCGGGATCAAGTCCATCAAGAATTGCGTGGTGGTGTGCATGTGCTGGCCGCGCTCGGCGAGGTCGCCCATGTCGGCGGTGAAGAGTTGCTCCAGATGAATATTCGCGCCGCTGCCGATACCGGTGCTGAAGGCGAACACCAGGCCGATAATCAGCGCGAGGGTGGTCAGCACTTCGAAATAAATGACCGATTTGAGGCCAATGCGCCCGACCTTCTTCAGATCGCCTGCACCGCTGATGCCGCTGACCACCACGCAGAACACGATCAGGCCGATGAGCATCTTGATCAGTTTGATGAAACCGTCGCCGAGCGGCTTGAGCTGGGCCGAGTATTCAGGAAGGGTCAGCCCGCAGACGATGCCGAGCATCAATCCGAGAACCACTTGAAGGAAGATCGAACGCGAGCACCATCTGAGCATGGGAGGAATCCTGGGTCGGTGTCCTGGCTGCCGCACGCTTGGCGCATCGGATTCAGGACTTAATTATTGTGGTCTTACCGGTATGTCCAGTGCAGGCGCAGTCTAGGCTTGGGTTTTTCCTGATTACAAGAGGGAAAGATGAAATTGGCATGACCGGTCTGACCGGTGGTCCAAAAGCAAAGATCGCAGCCTCCGGCAGCTCCTACATTTGCAATGCGATCTCCCTGTAGGAGCTGCCGAAGGCTCGGGCCGCGATCGGACGATCTTTTGATCTTTCATTCAGACGAAAAAAAACCGGCCAATCACCTGGCCGGTTTTTCATGCTGCAGCGTTAACGTCGCAATTAAGCGCCGTATACCGGCAGTTTCTTGCAGATGGCTTTGACTTTCTCACGAACGGCGTCGATCACCGCTTCGTTGTTCAGGTCTGCCAGAATGTCGCAGATCCAGCCGGCCAGCTCTTTGCACTCAGCTTCTTTGAAACCACGAGTGGTCACAGCCGGGGTGCCGAAGCGCAGGCCGGAGGTGACGAACGGCGAGCGTGGATCGTTAGGCACGGAGTTCTTGTTCACGGTGATGAACGCTTTGCCCAAAGCGGCGTCGGCGTCTTTACCGGAAATTTCCTGCTTGATCAGCGACAGCAGGAACAGGTGGTTTTCGGTACCGCCGGAAACCACGTCGAAACCGCGCTCGATGAACACGCCGGCCATGGCCTTGGCATTCTTCACCACTTGTTGCTGGTAAACCTTGAACTCAGGCTGCAGCGCTTCCTTGAAGCAGATTGCCTTGGCGGCGATCACGTGCTCCAGCGGGCCACCCTGGGCGCCCGGGAATACTGCGGAGTTGAGCTTCTTCTCGATATCAGCGTTGGCGCGCGCCAGGATCAGACCGCCACGTGGACCGCGCAGGGTCTTGTGGGTAGTGGTGGTCACGACGTCAGCGAACGGCACCGGGTTCGGGTAGACGCCAGCGGCGACCAGACCGGCCACGTGGGCCATGTCGACGAACAGGTAGGCGCCGACCTTGTCAGCGATTTCGCGGAAGCGCGGGAAATCGAGAATCTGCGAGTAGGCAGAGAATCCGGCCACGATCATTTTCGGCTTGTGTTCTACCGCCAGGCGCTCTACCTCGTCGTAGTCGATCAGGCCGTTGGCGTCGATACCGTACTGGATGGCGTTGTACAGCTTGCCCGACGAGGAAACGCTGGCACCGTGGGTCAGGTGACCGCCGTGGGCCAGGCTCATGCCCAGAATGGTGTCGCCGGCCGACAGCAGGGCCAGGTACACCGCGGCGTTGGCTTGCGAACCGGCGTGCGGTTGAACGTTGGCGTAATCGGCGCCGAACAGCTCCTTGGCACGGTCGATCGCCAGTTGCTCAACCACGTCGACGTACTCGCAACCGCCGTAGTAGCGCTTGCCCGGGTAGCCTTCGGCGTACTTGTTGGTCAGAACCGAACCTTGAGCCTCCATCACCGCTGGGCTGGTGTAGTTTTCCGAAGCGATCAGCTCGATGTGTTCTTCCTGGCGCTGAGCTTCTTGCTCCATGGCGGCAAAAAGATCGGCGTCGTACTTGGCAATAGTCAAATCACGGCTGAACATGGCGGTCCTCAAGGATCGGGGGCAGAAAAGGGGGGCATTCTAACCCAACGGGTTTTGGATGGCATATGAAACGACATCATGTCGCAGACAAGTGGCGTTCATGACAGATGTGCGGTGCTTTTGCCGGCCCCTTCGCGAGCAGGCTCGCTCCCACAGGGGAATGCATTTCAGATGTGGGAGCGAGCCTGCTCGCGAAGGCCGCCCCCCAGATCTTCAGTCGAACATGAACAGCGCATCATTGCTGAACTGCGCCTCAAACCGCCCGGCCGGCATCGGCCTGCCAAACAGATACCCCTGCACCTCATCACAACCATGCTCACGCAGGAAGTCCAGTTGCTCATGGGTTTCCACACCCTCGGCGATCACCGCCAGGTTCAGGCTGTGGGCCATGGCGATGATGGCCCGGGCGATTTGCGCGTCCTGCTCGCCGGACGGCAGGCCGTCGACGAAGGTGCGGTCGATCTTCAGCACGTCGATCGGGAACTGCTTGAGATAGTTCAGCGACGAGTAACCGGTGCCGAAGTCATCGACCGCAATGCTCAGTCCGAGATTTTTCAGTCCGGCAAGAATCTGCATCGCCTCGCTGACTTCGCGCATCAGGATGCTTTCGGTCAGTTCAAGCTCCAGGCAGGCCGGCGGCAGGCCGGTTTCGCGCAGGATCGTGGCGATCCGCGTGCCCAGTTGGCCGTCGGAGAACTGCCGTGCGGAAATATTCACCGACACCTTCGGCACGCGCACGCGGTTCTGATGCCAGGTTTTCAGTTGCCGGCAGGCCTCGCTGATCACCCAGTCGCCCACGTCGACCACCAGACCGAGTTCTTCCAGCACCGGAATGAAGTCGCCCGGCGGCACCAGCCCGCGCCGAGGATGCCGCCAGCGCAATAGCGCCTCGGCGCCGGTCAGGCGTTTGCCGTCGCCGCTGAACTGCGGCTGGTAATAAAGGACGAATTCGTTCTGCTCCAGGGCATGGCGCAAATCGCTTTCCAGCTCCAGGCGCTCCAGTGCACTGGCGTTCATGTCGGCCTGATAAAACTGGAAGTTATTCTTGCCGCGCTCCTTGGCGTGGTACATCGCAGTATCGGCGTTCTTCATCAACTGGCTGAGTTCGTTGCCGTCCTGCGGACTGAGGGCGATGCCGATACTGGCGGTGACAAAAAACTCGCGGCCTTCGAGTACAAACGGGCGCACCAGGCTGCCGAGGATTTGCTCGGCGACGTGAATGGCCCGGTTCAGGGCCAGTTCGCGGCTTGAACGGTGTTGCAGCAGCAGGGTGAACTCATCGCCGCCCATGCGCGCCACAGTGTCGTCTTCGCCGACGCAGGCCAGCAGGCGCGTGGCCATGTCCTTGAGCATGCGATCGCCGGCGGCGTGGCCGAGGGAGTCGTTGATCGGTTTGAACCGGTCGAGATCGAGGAACATCAGCACCACCCACGACTTCTGCCGTTCGGCCGCTTGCAGCGCGGTGTGCAGGCGATCCTGGAACAGCGTGCGATTGGGCAGATGGGTCAGGGCGTCGTAATAGGCGAGGCGGTGAATGCGCTGTTCGCTGGCCTTGCGCTCGCTGATGTCGCTGAAGAAGCACACGTAACTGGCCAGGTCGCCCTCGTCGTCGAGCACCGCAGTAATCCCGACCCACGCCGGGTAGTGCTCGCCGTTACGGCGCTTCATCCAGACTTCGCCTTCCCAGGTGCTGTGCTCGTGCAGTTGCTTGAGCACGTAGCGCAGGTGCGCGTCCTGCTGTTCGTCGACGGTGAGCATGTTCGGCAGTTGATCGAGCACTTCGCTGACGGCATAGCCGCTGACCCGGCTGAAGGCTTCGTTGGCCTGGACAATGTAGCCGGCCGGGTCGGTGATCAGGATCGCCGAGGTTGAATGCTCGAAAACCGTGGCGGCCATGCGCAGGTCTTTTTCCGCGCGGCGCTGCTGGCTGATATCACGGCCGACGCCCAATACGCCTTCGAATGCGCCGTGTTCGTCCCACACCAGCACCAGGCGCAGTTCGATCGGGATCTTGCGGCCGTCGGCACGCAGGCAGTCGAACAGAAACAATTGCGTCTGCACCTGACTGCGCAGCAGGGCCAGTTGCTCGGGCTTGTCCAGCGCTTTGCTGACGCGGTCCATCAGGCTGTAGATGCCGTTCAGTTGCCCCGGGTTGGCGATGGTCGATTGCCAGCCGTTCTGGAAAATCCATTCGGCGTTGTAACCCAGCACCGCCTGCACCGACGGACTGACGTAGTTCAGCGAGAGCTTGCTGTCGGTGGAAAAAATCACATCGCTGATGCTCTCGGCGAGCATGCGGTAGCGCTGCTCGCTGTCGCGCAGCGATTCACTGGCTTCAATCTGTTCGGTGATGTCCTTGGCCACGCCGATGATCCGCGTGACCTGATCGTGCTTGTCGCGGGCCAGCGCCTGTTCGCGAATGTCGAAGCGCCGCCACTTGCCGTCGCGATGGCGGAAACGCAACTGGCATTGCAGCAACTGGCTGTAACCGGCGTGGCGCTGCATTTGCCGTGAACGATGGTAGTAGTCGGCGTCTTCCGGATGCAGAAGGATTTCCCAGAAATACTCGCCCATCTGATGCAGTTCGCTGCGGTTGTAGCCGAGGGTCTGGCCGAGGTGGTGGTTGCTGAAAATCATCCGCTGGCTGATCACGTCCTGCACATACAGATGATCGGGCACGGTGCGCACCACGTCCGACCAGAAACCTTCGCGTTCCAGCAGGGACAATTCGATCAGCTTGCGGCTGGTGATGTCGTTGATGCTCAGGATGACCGCTTTATAGTCGTGCTGCTCCTGCGGCAAGCGCAGCACCATCCACAGGTGTTGGTCGCGACCGTTGGGGTGCGGCAGCTTGATTTCCAGTTCCAGTTGTTTCTGCTGGAGCAGTACGGCATCGAGTATCTGATTGCCGATCACACAGTGCGCGTGTGGCTGACCGTCGATCAGCAACTGCCAGGCCTGGTCGCAGGAATGGACGTCGAGCAGTTGCAGCGCCACCTGATTGACCTCGGTGACGCGCAACTCCTGCAGCAGTTGTTGGCGCTGGCGGGGCTGGTCGAGCCAGGCCTTGAGCTGATCGCCGGTCTGGATCTGCGCCTTGTCAAAAAACTGCTTGAGTCCGGACAGGTCGAGGACGCACAGGGCGACGCCGGTGCCTTCGAAAATATCCTGATAACGTCGCCGACCTTCGTGCAACTGACGCTGACGACGGCGCATGTTCAGCAGCGCAATCACCGGCAGCATTGAGAATGCCAGGCCCAGCAGGCATTTGCCGATGAACGCCGGCAGCAGTTCTTCGAGCACGCGCTGGCGGTCGAACAGCCCACGCAGTTGCCAGTCGCTGCTGCTCAGCGGCACGGTCAGGACGGTGTTGGCCAGATCGTCCGGGGTCAAAACCCCGGGCCTGGCCGAAGGCTGGGCGTCGTCGCGGCTGATGATTTGCTGGTTGACGCGGTTTTCCACCAGCCACAACGGACGCAGGCCGGTTTCGCCCTGCTGGGTCAGTGAGTCGAAGAACGTCGGCGTCAACCGCAACGCCCAGTAGCCGCGCGTGCTGCCGCTGGCTTGACGCAGTAGCAGATGCACCACCGAGCCGTCGCTGGCGTTGCTGAAGTAATGCGCCTGGGCGCGGCTGCGGCGCACCAGTTCGGCGAGGTAATCGGCGTCGGGGCTGTCAGCAGCGCTGTCGCTGATGATTTTTCCTGACGGACTGAGCAAGGCCATGCTGCGCAGGTCCGGCAGCGATTGCTGCAGCTTGCGCAGCAACACCTGCTGTTCGTCGGTTGTCTGCGGTTGCTCGACGATCGGTAGCAGATTGAGTGCGATCTGCGCGTTCAACGCCATGTTCAGACTGACCTGGGCGGCCAGGTCGGCGGTGTAATCGATGGTGTACTGACGCTGGTTCTTCTGGGTTTCGCGCAGTTGGTCGAGCAGTTGCCAGAACAACAACGCCAGCAACAGCAACACCAAAGTCGCCAGCGCACCCTTCAATGTCCCGCGCAGGGGCGAGCCGGGCGCCGGTTGGGCGCTGCTCACAGAGGCGGGCGGACTGACATTGGACAAGCTGTGATCCTGCGGATTGGCTGGACTGGCGCGACGTGCACTATAAGCCGGACGCCCAAAGGGCGGCTAGCATGCCTTGAGTCGTGGCGAAGTGCCAGCCCTGCGCGGCTGGACTGCCTTTCATCATTAAGGTAGCTTTGCCGGTTACGCGGGAGCGTTCCAGCTCCTAGACTCAGACTTTTTCCGCGCGCACGCATTGATAACCATCACGTGAACGACGCGCATGGTCTGGCCAGGCATCGCCTGTGCTGCAATCATTCATCTGTCACTGACCCAAGGTTCTCCATGGCTCAATACGTCTTCACCATGCATCGGCTGGGCAAAGTTGTTCCGCCGAAGCGGGAAATCCTGAAAAACATTTCGCTGTCCTTTTTTCCCGGCGCCAAGATCGGCGTGCTCGGCCTCAACGGTTCGGGTAAATCCACGCTGCTGAAAATCATGGCCGGCGTCGACACCGAATTCGAAGGCGAAGCTCGTCCGATGCCGGACCTGAACATCGGTTACCTGCCGCAAGAGCCACAACTGGACCCGGCCAAGACCGTGCGTGAAGTGGTCGAGGAAGCGGTCAGCGTGATCAAGGATGCGCAAGCGCGTCTGGACGAGGTCTACGCGGCCTACGCCGACCCGGATGCCGACTTCGACAAGCTCGCCGCCGAACAGGCCAAGCTCGAAGCGATCCTGCAGGCCAGCGACGGCCACAACCTTGAGCGCCAACTGGAAGTCGCCGCCGATGCGCTGCGCCTGCCGGCGTGGGACGCCAAGGTCGAATTCCTCTCCGGTGGTGAAAAGCGCCGTGTCGCCCTGTGCCGTCTGCTGCTGTCCGCCCCGGACATGCTGCTGCTCGACGAACCGACCAACCACCTGGATGCCGACTCCGTGGCGTGGCTGGAGCATTTTCTCCACGACTTCCCGGGCACTGTGGTTGCGATCACGCACGACCGCTACTTCCTCGACAACGTCGCCGGCTGGATCCTGGAACTTGACCGCGGCGCGGGCATTCCTTACGAGGGCAACTATTCGGGCTGGCTCGAAGCCAAGTCCGATCGTCTGGCCCAGGAATCCAAGCAGCAGTCGGCCCACGAAAAGGCTATGAAAGAAGAACTGGAGTGGGTGCGCAAAGGCGCCAAGGCTCGTCAGTCGAAATCCAAGGCCCGTCTGCAACGCTTCGAAGAAATGCAATCGCAGGAATTCCAGAAGCGCAGCGAGACCAACGAGATCTACATCCCGGCCGGCCCACGTCTGGGCGATAAGGTCATCGAGTTCAAGAACGTCACCAAGGGCTATGGCGATCGCGTGCTGATCGACAACCTGTCGTTCTCCATGCCCAAGGGCGCCATCGTCGGCGTGATCGGCGGTAACGGTGCCGGTAAGTCGACGCTGTTCCGCATGCTGATGGGTAAGGAAACGCCGGATTCGGGCAGCATCGAAATCGGCGAGACCGTGCAACTGGCCTGCGTCGACCAGAGCCGCGAAGACCTCGACGGCAGCAAGACCGTGTTCCAGCAGATCTCCGACGGCTCCGACCAGATCCGCATCGGCAACTACGAGATCCCGTCGCGCACCTACGTCGGTCGCTTCAACTTCAAGGGCGGCGATCAGCAGAAGTTCGTCAAGGATCTCTCCGGCGGTGAGCGCGGGCGTCTGCACCTGGCGCTGACGCTGAAAGAGGGCGGTAACGTCCTGCTGCTCGACGAACCGTCCAACGACCTCGACGTGGAAACCCTGCGTTCGCTGGAAGAAGCCCTGCTGGACTTCCCGGGCGCGGCCATTGTGATCTCCCACGATCGCTGGTTCCTGGACCGTGTCGCCACGCACATCCTGGCGTACGAGGACGACTCGCAAGCGGTGTTCTTCGAAGGCAACTACACCGAGTACGAAGCCGACCGCAAAAAGCGCCTCGGCGAAGCAGCGGCCCAGCCACACCGGGTACGTCACAAGAAACTGGCCTGATATCGGGCTGGTTGCAGAAAGAGCGGAGCCTTCGGGCTCCGTTTTTTTTTTTGCGTTTTTTCAGCTGAACCGTGGTGGGGCTATCGCGAGCAGGCTCACTCCTACAGGGGGAACGCATTCGCAATTGTAGGAGTGAGCC
>NZ_JABWQS010000073.1:0-12625 GCF_014268545.1 Pseudomonas sp. SWRI81 | reverse complement strand
TGTGGGAGGGGGCTTGCTCCCGAAGGCGGTGGGTCAGTCAGCATCGATTTCACTGACCCGGCGCTTTCGCGAGCAAGCTCGCTCCCACAGGGAATCGTGGCTGGTCGCCTTCAGACAAACACGATTTCATACGGCAATCGCATCCGCTCCAGCAGCACCGGCGGCAGCATCGGGGCGATGCCGATGGCCGGTTCGCCCTTGAGCTGGCTGGCGTAGGCGTGGGTGGCGTGGCTTTTGCGCGCAACCGTCCAGGTGTCGAGGCGCAGTTTGCGTGCGCGTTCCCAGGGGATCAGGTGCTGGTCGCGCTCCGGCCAGTGCCAGGCCCACACCGGGACATCGTGGTAGCTGGCCGCGCAGTGTTGTGCTGCGTTGAAGCTGGCACGACCGACCACCTCGTGGTCGCTGTTGCGGTCTCCGCGCCAGGTGCTGAACACCACGTCGCCGGGCCGCAGGTAGCGGCTGATGAATTCGGTCAGTTGGGTTTCCTGGTCGCTCAAGGCGCTGTCGGCGAAACCGCCGCGCACCCACTTCAGGCTGTGCATCGGCAGACCGAGACGGCGCAGCGCTTCGACGCTTTCCTGGGGACGGAACACGCTCAGGCGTTTTTCCGACCATTGGCGCGAGCCGGGATGGCTGGCGCTGCCATCGGTGATCGACAGCAGTTGCAGCGGATGGCCGAGACTGGCGAGCAACTGCAACAGGCCGCCGCAGGTGACTACTTCGTCGCCGGGATGGGGTGCGATTACCACGGCGCGCGCACCTTCGGGCACCAGGCTGTGGGTATTGATGACGGGGATGTTGGCGAGTTGCGGCGCGCTGTTCCAAATCTGCGCCGGCAGGCCGTGGTCAGTGATTAACGGTTTCATGAGTGCGACGTCCTTGTTGTGTCCCGCCTCTGGTCGGTGCCGAAAACGCTGGCCGCGAGCCGAAGAGGCAAATTGATTGCAACTGTGCAGTGCTCCGACCCTTGGATTACCGCGAGCAGAGTATTGCTCAAGACACGGGATTCGTCGCGTCACAGATCAATCTGATACGCATTTTTTTGCGCCAACTGCGCCCGGTTACGCAAATGCTTACAGAAATCGCCCGCCACCGGCGGGCGCTGGCTCACTCGTTCTGTCAGTCCTCTTCATCGCGCTGCAGTTCAAACAGCAACAGCGAGCGCCCGGTGACCGAATATTCGTGGCCGAACTCAAAACGCTCCTGACCCCGGACCGAAGGCTGGTTGGTGTCGACCATGCAGGTCCAGAAACCACCGTCCGGCACTTCCGGCAAGACAAAATTGACGATGTCGTGGTGCGCATTGACCACCAGCAGCAACGTCGCATCGCCACCCTTGCGGCGGATCCCGGTTTCCTGCGCGCGACCATCGAGCAGCATGCCAAGGCAGCGGTTGTGCGCGTCATGCCAGTGTTCGGTGGTCATTTCGGTGGCGTCCGGGGCCAGCCAGGTCACGTCCTTGACGCCGATGTCCTCGTTGTACTCACCGACAAGGAAACGCCCGCGCCGCAGAATCGGGTAAGTCAGGCGCAACTTGATCAAGCGTTTGACGAACTTGAGCAGGGCCTTGCCGTCCTCGCTCAAATCCCAGTTGACCCAGCCGATTTCGCTGTCCTGGCAGTAGGCGTTGTTGTTGCCGTCCTGAGTGCGGGCGAACTCGTCGCCGGCGACGATCATCGGCGTGCCCTGAGCCAGCAGCAGGGTGGCGAAGAAGTTGCGCATCTGCCGGTGGCGCAGCGCATTGATCTCGGGATCGTCGGTCGGGCCTTCGACGCCGTGGTTCCACGACAGGTTGTTGTTGCTGCCGTCCTGGTTGTTTTCGTCGTTGGCTTCGTTGTGTTTGTCGTTGTACGACACCAGATCGTTGAGGGTGAAGCCGTCGTGGGCGGTGACAAAGTTCACCGACGCATACGGCCGCCGGCCGCGCTGGTTGAACATCTCCCCGGAGGCAGTCATGCGGCTGGCGAAATCGGCGAGCTGGCCGTCGTCACCTTTCCAGAAGGCACGCACGGTGTCGCGGAACTTGTCGTTCCACTCGACCCAGCCCGGCGGGAAGTTGCCCACCTGATAGCCACCGGGGCCGCAGTCCCACGGTTCGGCGATCATTTTCACCTGACGCAACACCGGGTCCTGACGGCAGGCGACGAGGAAGCTGTGGCGCTCGTCGAAACCGTCGTGATAGCGCCCGAGGATGGTCGCCAGATCGAAACGGAAACCGTCGACGTGCATCTCACTGGCCCAGTAGCGCAGGGAGTCGGTGACCATCTGCAAGACGCAGGGATGGCTCAGGTCGAGGGTGTTGCCGGTGCCCGAATCGTTGATGTAATAGCGCTTGTCGTCAGGCATCAAGCGGTAATAGGAGGCGTTGTCGATACCGCGCATCGACAGGGTCGGCCCTTGCTCGTTGCCCTCGGCGGTGTGGTTATAAACCACGTCAAGGATCACTTCCAGATTGGCGTCGTGCAGGTGCGCGACCATTTCCTTGAACTCGGCGATCTTGCCGCTGGCCAGGTAACGCGGGTCCGGGGCGAAGAACGCGATGCTGTTGTAGCCCCAATAGTTGGTCATGCCCTT
This sequence comes from Pseudomonas sp. SWRI81, assembly GCF_014268545.1. NCBI lineage: Bacteria > Pseudomonadati > Pseudomonadota > Gammaproteobacteria > Pseudomonadales > Pseudomonadaceae > Pseudomonas > Pseudomonas sp. SWRI81. Next base: position 10,051 of record NZ_JABWQS010000073.1, on the reverse strand, counting down.
GTGCAACAAATGCTGGTCATTGACGAACGCGTGGATCGGCAGCAATTCGACCGTCGACACGCCGAGTTTGCGGATGTGTTCCAACACATCGTCGACCATCAACCCGGCAAACGTGCCGCGCACGTTTTCCGGCACCGAAGGGTGACGCATGCTGATGCCGCGTACATGGGTTTCGTAAATGATCGTCTTGTCCCACGGCACGCTGACGCGGTGGTCGTTGCCCCAAGTGTGCGCCGGGTCGATGACTTTGCACTTGGGCACGAACGGCGCGCTGTCGCGTTCGTCGAAACTCAGGTCCGCGTCCGGGTGGCCGATGGTGTAGCCGAACAGCGCTTCGGACCATTTGAGCTCGCCGACCAATTGTTTGGCATACGGGTCGATCAGCAATTTGTTCGGGTTGAAGCGGTGACCGTTGGCCGGGTCATACGGACCATAGACGCGGTAGCCATAGATCAGCCCCGGATGCGCATCGGGCAGATAACCGTGATAAATCTCGTCGGTGTATTCCGGCAGTTCGATGCGTTCGAGTTCGACTTCGCCGGTATCGTCGAAGATGCACAGTTCGACCTTGGTGGCGTTGGCGGAGAACAAGGCAAAGTTAACCCCCAGGCCATCCCAGGTCGCACCGAGCGGGAAGGGCAGGCCTTCACGGATTCTCGATGGCTCGGCTTGCGCAGCGGGCTCGGCTTTTTTTGGACGGGTCATGATTGCTCCTGCAAAAAAACGGGGAAATTCTGTGCTGACATAAAACCCTTGTAGGAGTGAGCCTGCTCGCGATAGCGGTCTATCAGGCTTCATTGATGTTGCAAGTCAGATCGCAATCGCGAGCAGGCTCACTCCTACAGGGGGGGTGTGTTTCTTCAGGGCGAGTGCACCCTCGGTGGCAAGCGTGCTCGCCACACAGTGGTTCAGTTCAATACTCGGGGTGGCGTCAGATTGCCGGGGGCTTGCGCGGTGCTCGCGGCTTTTTCTCGGCAGCCTTTTCACCCGGCGGCGCCACTTTTGGCGTGGCGGCAGGTTTGGCCTTGGCCACGGGTTTGGCCTTCGCCGCCGGGGCTTTGCCGACGGGGGCTTTGTCATCGGCGGTCTTGGCGGTCGCTGCCTTGCCGGCGGTCTTGCTGCCAGCGGCCTTCGGTGATTTCTTCGGTGCCAGCGCCTCGGCTTCGGCGAGTTTGCGCGCCATTTCCCAATGCCGTTCTTCCTGGCCTTCAGGTTTACCTTCCGATTCCCAGATCTGATACGCGAATTCGCGGATGCGTTTATCGTCGGTGCTCATCGCAATGCTCCTGAACTGAACTCATGCTTACGTTAAGTGTTGGATAAAGAGATTGACCGGGACCTCCCCCAGCGCGTCGGCGACATTCAGCGCCCTGTTTTTTGTGACTGCGCCGCTTGCGAAAAGTCCCTTCAGGTTTGTTCCGCAAGCGTCGAACGGTAGAACCACGTGCGTATCGCCCCAGCGCAGCGCATCAATGCGCGGTACGGCACTGTTACCCAGCAAAGTGGCGCCACGCACCGGCACGATGACAATGGCCTGCGTACCTTCGTGCTCACGGGCGAACGCCAGCACGTTGTGCGCCTGCTCGCCGAGTACCTCCAGCGCCTGATAGCTGCCGTGGCGAAACAGCTCGGCATGTTCGGCGCGCAGGTTTAGCACCTCGGCAATCAGCGCCTGCTTGATGCGCCCGTCACGCCAGTCGCTCAGCAGTGCGTCGAGCGGCGCCTGTGCCTGCAAGGCCTGCTCGCGCGCGGCATAGTCCACTGGCCGACGATTGTCTGGATCGACCAGACTGAAGTCCCAGAACTCGTTGCCCTGGTACAGATCCGGCACGCCCGGCACGGTCATGCGCAGCAAAGTTTGCGCCAGACCGTTGAGTGCGCCGGCGGCGGCGATGCTGTTGACTGTCTTGATCAGTGCGGCGCGCAGCAGTTGACCTTCGTCGCCGGTGAGCAGTTTTTCGGTGAACGCCTGGGCGGCGTTTTCATACGCCTCGTTCGGTGCGCTCCAGCTGCTTTGCAGCTTGGCTTCGCGCAGGGCTTTCTGTTGCCATTGCCAGATACGCTGGGCGTAGTCGGCAAACCCGGCCTGATCGCCTTCGTGCAGATCCAGCGGCCAACTGCCGATCAATGCTTGATACAGAATCAGCTCATCGCCGCTCGACGGCAGTTGCTCATCGCTGCGCACCGGACGGGCGAGGGCGCGCCACAGTTCAATCTGCTCGGCGTACCAATGGCTGCGCTCGCTGAGCACGGCCAGACGCGCGCGGGTGTCTTCGCCGCGTTTGTGGTCGTGGGTCGCCGTCGCCAACAGGTTGTCAGGGAAGGCCTGCAGGCGTTGCTGGTTGACTTGATGAAAATCACTCAGCGGCGCGCTGAACTGTTCAGTGTTATAGCCGACGTCATTGCGCGACAGCAGCACCGCCGAGCGATACAGCGCGGTGTCTTCGACGGCTTTGGCCGCCGCCGGAGAGGTCAGTTGCTGGAAGCGTACGCAGGCGTGGCGGAGGATTTTCCGTGAACGACCACGGGGTTTGCGCCGCCACGGCGTGCCGCCCAGCCAGTCGGCCACGCAATCAAGCACGGGCCAGTCGCCTTCGCCGAGGGTCTGCCGCGCACCGTCCATGGCTTGCTGGAAAAATACCTCGTCCTGGGCCGAACGCCCCAGCGCGCTGACGTAGGTGCGGTACACCGGAAAGTGCACGATCAACGCCTGCAACACCCGGCGGATCGCGCCAAGGGTGAGGTCGCGGGTCATCAGGTCGTCGCGGGCCACTTGCAGCAGGGCCTGAGCGACGCTTTCGCAATCGCTGGCGAGCGAGCCATTGAGAATCTGTTGGCGCGCCAGTCGGGCTTCTTCGATGAACGCCGCCGGGCGTTCGCTGCGCCGTTGCCACAGCTCGCCGAGTACCGATTCGCCCTCCGGCTCGTGTTGCAGCAACGACAGCTGATTCATGAACTCGTAACCGGTGGTGCCGTCCACCGCCCAGTCGCGACGCAGGGTTTCCCCGGCGCCGAGAATTTTCTCGACATAGATCGGCAAATGCCGGTCCGGCGCTAGGCGGTCGAGGCGGCGCCGCAGTTTGCGGCAATAACCGCGCGGGTCGGCCAGGCCGTCGATGTGGTCGATGCGCAGGCCGTCGACCAAGCCTTCGGCGATCAGCTGGAAGATCTTGCCGTGGGTCGCTTCGAACACGGCCGGGCGCTCGACGCGCAGGCCGCCGAGTTCGTTGATGTCGAAAAAACGCCGCCAGTTGATGTCGTCGGCGGCCGTGCGCCAACTGGCGAGGCGATAGCTCTGCCGTTCGAGCAACTGATGCAGATTGTCGAAGCCCTCTGCAGTGGTCGAATCGTAACGCGTGAGGTTTTGCTCGATCGCGGCAAGCAGCTGAGGATCGCTGGCCAATTGCTGCAGCTCCTGCTTGAGCGGGATCGACAGCGAATGCGCGTCGGTCTGGTAACTCAGGGCACTGAAGCGATCGGCGAGCGGTTTGAGCGCGTCATCGCCCTTGAGCAATTCGCCGTAATCGTTCGGGCAGATCGGAAAGTGATGCTCGTAATGCTCGACATGGAAGCTGCCCTTGTGCGCGTTAAAGTGCAGCTTCAACGTGCCTTCCTGCAATGCCACACCGTAATCGCTGCCCAGAAACGGCAGCAACAACTGGCCTTCCATCAGCGGGTCCGGCGAATGCCACTGAATATCGAAGAATTCACCGTAGGGACTCAGCCGTCCCCACTCGAGCAGGTCGAGCCACCACGGGTTGTCGCTGCCGCCGACGGCCATGTGGTTGGACACAATGTCGAGGATCAAGCCCATGTTGTGTTCGCGCAGGGTGCTGACCAAACGGCGCAACGCCGCTTCGCCACCCAGTTCAGGGTTCACTTGGGTTGGATCGACCACGTCGTAACCGTGCATCGAGCCGGCGCGTGCCGCCAGCAGTGGCGAGGCGTACAGATGACTGATGCCTAGCCGGGCGAAATACGGCACCAGCGGCACCGCCTGTTCGAGGGTAAAGCCTTTATGGAATTGCAGGCGCAGGGTGGCGCGCACTGGCTGGATAAGCGTCTGGTTCATTGGTCACGCTCGGCAGCCTGAAGACGCGCGCAGGCCAGCAGCTCCAGACGGCGCGCGGCATCGGGGTCATCGAGCAGCGCCTCGCTGGTGCCCGGCAGGCGTCGCGACCAGTTCGGATGAGTATCTGTGGTGCCCGGCAGATTCGCCTGTTCGTTGATACCCAGGGCATCTTCCAGCGGTAACAGCACCAGTGGCGCGCGGGTATGGCCGAGGAAACGCACGCTGGCATCGACCACCTGGTCGGCCTCGTGGGACTCCTCGCGAAAGTTCTGCGGATCCTGGCTCAAGGCATTGCGCAAGCCTTCGCGCTCACGCTGACGGTGCTGGCGCCATTCGATTTCGCCGTTGGCATCGACCAGTCCCAGGCGCGCGTTCCAGTCGATATCGCGGCCATGCCACCAGCCGTTGAGCGTCGGCAGGTCGTGGGTGCTGGTGGTTGCCAGCGCGTTGTCCGGCCAGTCGAGAATCGGCTTGAAGTGGGTGTTGTCCTGTTCGAACAGCAGCACGCGCATGCCGAGAATCGAGCGTGCGGCGAGCTTTTCCCGCAGCCCTTCCGGGACCGTACCGAGGTCTTCACCGAGGACGATCGCCTGATGACGATGGGACTCGAGGGTCAGCAGGCGCAGTAGATCGTCGATCGGATAATAGAGGTAGGCGCCATCGGCGGGGTCGGCGCCGTTGGGAATCACCCACAAGCGTTGCAGGCCCATCACATGGTCGATGCGCAGGCCGCCGGCGTGAGCGAAATTGGCGCGCAGCATGTCGATGAAGGCGCGAAAGCCGTTGCGGATCAAGCCTTCGGGAGAGAACGCAGAGATGCCCCAGCCTTGCCCCGCTCGGTTGAGAATGTCCGGCGGTGCACCCACGGTGAGCGAGGCAAGCAGCTCGTCCTGAAAACTCCAGGCCTGGCTGCCGGCGCCATCGGCACCCACCGCCAGGTCGGCGATCAGGCCAATGCTCATTCCGGCGCTGCGCGCGGCGGTCTGCGCACGCTCCAGGCAACGGTGGATCAGCCACTGGCAGAACGCGAAGTAGCCGATGCGCTCGGCATATTCCTCGGCAAACGCGCTGAGGGCGGCGCCTCGTGGGTCGTGCCATTGCTCCGGCCATTCGCGCCAGTCGAGGCTTTCGCCGCGGGCCGCGCGCATTTCCTGAATCGCTTCGAAGCGGCAGTGATTTTCCAGCGCTTCGCCGCCGGTATGGCGAAAACTGGCGAAGTCCGGGTGCAACGGGTGGTCACCGACGATAAAGCCGTCGTACAACGCCTGCAGCAATTTCTGCTTGGCCTCGGCCGCGGCGGGCCAGTCAATCAGCTTGAGGTCTTCGAGTTGGGCGAATTGTCCGGTCAGGCCGGCGGCGTCAATCGCGTCGCGCAGGGCACGTTCGCCAAGAATCGCGCCCGGCGCCGCATACAGCGGATTGAGAAACAAACGGCTGGACGGCGAATAAGGGCTGTAGCGCCCGGTGTCGGCGCTGAACATGGCGTGCAACGGGCTGATCGCCAACGCGTCGGCGCCGCGTTCGCCCGCCACCCGAACGAGTTCCTCAAGGGCCTGGGTATCACCAAAACCGCCGTCGCCGGGGCGCCGCAGCGAATACAGTTGCGCGCTCAGACCCCAGGCGCGCGGCACCGGGCTGTCCACCGCGTCACCGACGCTGAAGCAGCGCTGCGGTGCCACGGCCAGGGTGAAATGCTGATCGGCGATGTGCACGTGCTGATAGCCGACCGGAATCAGCCCTGGCAGGATCGCCTCGGAGTCGAGTTTCAGATTCAGGCGCGAGCCGTCCTCCAGATGGATTTCACACGGCGTTTCAGGTGGGAAATAACGCCCCAGATCGACACCGACGCCGACATCGCTGGTGAGCAATGGCGGCAGGTGGCGGTCTTGCTGGGCTGCTTGCAATTCGAGCAGGCTGGTATCGATTTCCTGTGCGGTGTTGGCAGGGTGGCCAAGTCCGGTGAGAACGTTGCGCAGTACCGCCGGGGCGACTTTCTGCTGACGCCCGTTGGCGTCGATCCAGTCGACGGCAAGGCCGGCTCGGCTGGCAAGAATTTCCAGTTGCGCATCGCTCATAGGCGCTCTCCATCCAGAGGTTGCAAAGGGGTTGCGGCCGTGAGGCTGACAAGCGCGCAATACGCGGGCAGTTGACCCGGATCCGACAAGGCGACGGCGGGCGGCTGTTGAAACAGCCACACAGCGTCGGTCTGTGCAGGGTTGACCACTGGCGTGTCACTGAGGTTCAGGTCGATTCGCAGTTCGCTGCCATTGCCCAGACGCCAGCGCGCACTGACTGCGCCGTAGCCCAGCATGCTGGCGCCGAGCGCCTGCGTGCCGGACAGGTTTGGAATGATGTACTGATGGCGCAACTGCAGCAGTTGACGGTACAGCGCCAGGGTCTGTTGTTGCAGCGGCGTGCCGTTGCCGGTCAGCCGGGGTTGCGAGGCGAGAAAGGTTTGTTCGGCGTTGGGATCGGGAATCTGCTCGCGTTTGTGCGGATCGGCAAAGGCACTGAACGCGGCAAATTCATTGCGCCGACCTTCGCGCACCAATTTCGCCAGTTCGCCGTGGTGGCTGGTGAAGAACAGGAACGGTTGCTCGGCAGCAAACTCGTCGCCCATGAACATCAGCGGGATCATCGGCGACAACAGCAACAGCACGGTAGCCGCCTGAACCGCGCGTGGGTCGGCCAGTTGATGCAGGCGTTCGCCAAAGGCGCGATTGCCGATCTGATCGTGGTTTTGCAGGAACAGCACGAAGGCGGTCGAGGGCAGATGTTCGCTGGGTTCGCCGCGCGGTTCGCCGTGACGGGTGATATGGCCCTGGAACACAAAGCCCTGGCTCAGGCAGCGGACCAACTGCTCGGTGGGTTGCGCGGCATAGTCGGCGTAATAGGCATCGGTTTCGCCGGTCAGCAACACATGCAGGGCGTTATGGCCGTCGTCGTTCCACTGCGCGTCGTAGTCGTTTTCCAGCAGGCTGGACTGGTTCAGCTCGTTTTCCACGGTCAGCCAGACATGCCGCGCCGGGTCGACCTGCTGGCGAATGCGCTGGGCCAGTTCTTCCAGAAAGCCGGAATCGCCGATGGCGTGCACGGCATCCAGACGCAGGCCGTCGAAGCGATATTCCAGCAGCCACATCAAGGCGTTCTCGATGAAGAACTCACGCACTTCGCTGCGGCGAAAATCGATCGCCGCGCCCCACGGCGTGTGTTTGTCCTCGCGAAAGAAGCCCTTGGCGTAGCGATGCAGGTAATTGCCGTCCGGGCCGAAGTGGTTGTAGACGACGTCAAGAATCACCGCCAGACCATGGCCGTGGGCAGTGTCGATCAAGTGTTTGAGTTGTTCCGGGGTGCCGTAGGAGGCTTGCGGCGCGTAAGGCAGGACGCCGTCGTAACCCCAATTGCGATCACCGGGGTATTGCGCCAGCGGCATCAGCTCGATGGCCGTGATGCCCAGCGCGACCAGACGCGCCAGATGTTGCTCGACTTCGGCAAAGCCGCCAAGTGCGCCAACGTGCAGCTCGTAAATCACCGCTTCGTTCCATGGCCGACCGCGCCAGGCACTGTGTCGCCATTGATAGGCATGCGGATCGACCACCACGCTGTGGCGATCGAGATCGCCATCCTGCGCGCGGGAGGCCGGGTCGGGCACCTCCATTTCACCGTCGATACAGTAGCGGTAGCGGCTGCCCGCCGGGCAGCGGGTCTTGAGGACAAACCAGCCATCGGCCTGGGGCAGCATCGGCAGCGATGGCCGGCCTTCCAGCTCAACGCTGACGTAGAACGCATCAGGGGCCCACAAGGCGAACTGCGTATGCTCGGCATCCAGCATGATCGCGCCGTGGGGCCAGGTTTCTTGGGTCCGTGACGGCATCTTGGAAACCTCCGTGTTATTTGTGGCTGGCTTTACCCAGTGCCTTGGCCACCAGTTGTTCGTAGAGTTCGGCGTAGGGTTCGACCGCTTTGCACCAGTTGAACGGCGCGGCCATGGCCCGGCAACGCATGGCGTTGAGCAGGTCGGGGTAGGCGAAGACCTTGAACGCACGGCTCAGGGCTTCTCGGTAGCTTTCGACCGTTGACTCATCAAAGAGGAAACCGGTGACGCCGTTTTCAATCGTGTCGGCCAGGCCCCCGGTGTTGCGTGCCACCGGCAGCGAGCCGAAGCGCTGGGCGTACATCTGGCTCAGGCCGCACGGTTCATAGCGCGATGGCATCAGCAGGAAATCGCTGCCGGCAAACATCCGCCGCGCGTCGGTTTCGTTGAAGCCGATGCGCACGCCGATCTTGCCGGGGAAGCGCAGCGCCAGTTCGCGCATGGCTTGTTCTTCTTCCGGTTCGCCACGACCGATGATCGCGATCTGGCCGCCGTTCTGCACGATGTACTCGGAAACCGCCTCGGTCAGGTCCAGCCCTTTCTGATAGACCAGTCGCGACACCACGGCGAACAACGGACCGTTACTGTCGTCAAGGCCGAACAGTTCGCGCACATGGGCGGCATTGATTGCCTTGCCTTCCCACTCGCCGATGGCGAACGGCGCGAACAGATGCGGGTCGGTTGCCGCGTCCCAGCTCTCATCGATGCCGTTGGGAATTCCGCTGAGCAAGCCTTGCTGGGTCTTGGCGGCCAGAAAGCCGTCGAGGCCGCAGCCAAAATCCGGCGTGGTGATTTCCTGCGCGTAGGTGGCACTGACCGTGGTGATGTGGCTCGAATACGCCATGCCGGCCTTGAGGAACGACATCTTGCCGTAGAACTCCATGCCTTCCTGTTGCAGGGCATGGGCCGGAATGCCCAGCTCAGGGCAAGAGCCAAGGCTGGTCACGCCTTGATAGGCGAGGTTGTGAATGGTGAACAGCGTCGGCGTGCGCTGCCCGCGCCAGTGCATATAGGCAGGGGCGAGGCCCGTTGGCCAGTCATGGGCGTGCACCAGATCCGGGCACCAGTGGATCTGTGCGAGGTTGGCGGCGATGTCGGCAGCGGCCAGACCGAGGCGGGCAAAGCGGATATGGTTGTCGGGCCAGTCGCGACCGTTGTTGGCGCCGTAAGGGCCGCCCTCGCGTTCGTAGAGTTCAGGGCAGATCAACACGTAGATCACCAGGCCGTCGGGCATGTCCATGCGCCCGATCTTGCAAGGTGGTAATGCGGCATGGCCACCGAGCTCGCCGATGATGTGGATCGGGTTTTCGCTGTGCATCACTTGCGGATAACCGGGGATCAACACTCGTACGTCGTGCAGATGGGCCATGGCCCGGGGCAGGGCGGCGGAAACGTCACCCAGGCCGCCGGTCTTGACCAGGTCGGCGATTTCCGAAGTGACAAACAATACCTTTTTCTTGTTGGGGTTCTGGCTCGCTACCGGAGCCAGTGTTCGGGTGCCGGGAACGTTGATCTGTCGGCTGCCGGGAACACTGACGGTGCCCTGTTCGCCAAGCGACTGGTGAGCACGCTCTCCCTGAATTTCCAATGCCGCACTGATCATATGTATCTCCCGTTGTGTTGATCTGATTCTTGTCTCTAACAAGCGATGTCCATGGCCAAATCCTGTGGCCGGGCGCAAACGCGCCGCGCATCGGTGAGCAAACGCTACCCAACACGCGCAAGCAGAATGGGTGGTGAGGCCGTTGCAAGGATTACACCAGTCGCTTTCGCCCAGTTGTTCTGATGACCTGTGGCGTTAAGCAAAAGTTTCGACTTTTTTTCCGCGGTGTGACTGAGTGGTTTTGCCCGCAAAAAAGCAGTCTAGGCCAGATCCTAGAGCGGGTCGGCGCAAATGGCTAAATTGTTCGACAATCGGTTGGATCGGAGGGCGGGACCGGTATTTGGTCGGGAAATGCTCCGACGAAGGGCAGGTTTTTCTGATGGAGTGAGCCAAAACGGTGACTGGGCGGTCATGGTTTTGTGCTAGCGGGCGGGGTGACTGCACAGGTTTGGTGCGCAGGTTTTGAGGTTGTGGTGGGTGGGAGGGCGCTATCGCGCGCCGG
>NZ_JABWQS010000072.1:0-12882 GCF_014268545.1 Pseudomonas sp. SWRI81 | reverse complement strand
CTGTACTGTTACAGCAGTCAGATGCGAACTGTTCGTCCCACCACCCCTTCAAGTCTAACCATACAAGCGAGCCTGCTGGCGAAGGCGGTGAGCCAGTCAATGATGTGTCGACTGATCTTGATCTTTCGCGGGCAAGCCCGGCTCCCACAGGGTTTTGGGCCGAACACAAATATGTGGCCGGACCCGGTCATTGTAGGAGCGAGCCTGCTCGCGAAGGCGGTGAGTCAGTCAATGAAGATGTGGACTGATCGTGCGCTTTCGCGGGCAAGCCCGGCTCCCACAGGGTTTTGGGCCGAACACAAATGTTGGGGGCAGACCCGGTCATTGTAGGAGTGAGCCTGCTCGCGATAGCGGTGTGTCAGTAAACATAAATTGTGAATGACACACCGCTATCGCGAGCAGGCTCACTCCTACATGGGGTGTGTGTTAACCGGAGATTTGCGCCAGCCACTCCTTGAACGCTTTCATCGCCGCCGTTTCGGGTCGCGACTGCAACCGTGTCAACCAATAACTCCCCGTCGTGATCTCGATCGCGAACGGCTGGCAGATCGTATCCGCCGCCAGTTGTCGGGCGAACATCAGCGGCGGCGCCAGCGCCACCCCGCTGCCCTGCAATGCAGCCTCCATCATTGCCAGCGACGAGTCGAAGACGATGCTCTGCGGCGGTGGCGCCTGAGTGGCGAGGCCGGCGGCGTGGAACCACTCCGGCCATTCATCGGTGCGATAGGAGCGCAGCAAGGTCTGACGCAACAGATCCCCGGGCGACTGCAATTGCCGGGCAATTTCCGGCACGCACAATACCGACAGCGGCGCGTCGAGCAAGCGCGTTGCCTCGATGCCATGCCACGCCCCGGCGCCAAACCGAATCGCATAATCCAGCCCTTCCGCGGCCACATCCACGCGGTTGTTGTGGGTCGATAGGCGTAAATCCATGTGCGGATGTTTCGCCCGGAAGTCCGCCAGCCTCGGCAGCAGCCAGCCCACGGCAAATGTCCCCACCACGCCAACCGTCAATATTTCCCGATACTGCCCGCCGGCCAGTCGTTCAAGCATCTGCGCGATGTGATCGAATGAGGTGCTGAGCACCGGTAGCAAGGTTTCCCCCTCGCTGGTCAGCATCAGCCCGCGGGGCAGGCGTTTGAACAGGGTGACGTTGAGTTGCGCCTCGAGGCTTTTGACCTGATGGCTCACCGCCGCCTGGGTCACGCACAGTTCCACGGCAGCGCGGGTGAAACTCAAGTGGCGCGCCGACGCTTCGAAAGCGCGCAGTGCGTTGAGTGGCAATTGCGGTCGAATCATGCCCCAGCCCCAAATTTTTCTAATGGCTCATGCGAGATTTCATCGTTTGTCCAGCGTGGCGACACTGCCTACATTGGCGGCGCTGATCAGCCAACCGATGAAAAATCAGCCGCAGTGTAGCGGCATACGACAATCGACACTCATGGAGAGTGGTTCATTTATGTGTTCATTCAAGCCGAGCAAGCTCTTTTCCTACAGCGCTTTCACCTTGATCTTCAGCAGCGTTGTCTGCCAGGCGGCCACACCGACCGAGGCGCAGTGGCAGGCACTGGTCACGCAAGCCGTTACCCCAGTGATGCAACACAACAACATTGCCGGACTGAGCGTTGCCCTCACGGTCAACGGCCAGGCGCATTATTTTAATTACGGTATCGCCGCCAGGGACAGCGGGCAGAAGGTCAGCGAAAACACCCTGTTCGAAGTCGGTTCGGTGAGCAAGACCTTCACCGCGACCCTCGCCGGTTACGCTCAAGCGACCGGCAAGCTGGACCTGTCGAGCAAGGCGAGCACGCTTTGGCCGGCGCTCAAAGGCACTGCGTTCGACAACATCAGTGTGCTGCAACTGGGCACCTACAGCGCCGGCGGACTACCGCTGCAATTTCCCGCCGAGGCGGATTCGGCCGACAAGATGCTCGGTTATTACCAACAGTGGAAACCGCAGTTTCCCGCCGGCAGCCATCGCCTCTATTCCAACCCGAGCCTGGGCTTGTTCGGTTATCTGGCGGCGAGAAGCCTGGGCCAACCTTTCGATCAGGCGATGACGCAGACCCTGCTGCCGAAACTCGGTTTGCAGCACACCTTCCTCAGCGTGCCGCCAGCGCAGTCGAAGCTCTACGCCCAAGGCTATGACAGCGCCGACCAGCCGGTACGCGTCAGCCCCGGCGCGCTGGACGCCGAAGCCTACGGCATGAAAACCAGCGCCGCCGACCTGTTGCGCTATGTCGAGGCACAGTTGCAACCCGCCAGCCTCGCCCCCGATCTGCAACAAGCCATCGCCCTCACCCACACCGGTTACTACCGCGTCGGCGACATGACTCAGGGCCTGGGCTGGGAGCGCTACGCCTACCCGATCAGCCTGGAGAAGTTGCTGAACGGCAACTCGACAGCCATGGCGATGCAAGCGCACAAAACCGACTGGCTCACCCCGCCGCAACCCGAACCGGCGAACGTGCTGTTCAACAAAACCGGCTCCACCCGGGGGTTTGGCGCGTATGTCGCGTTCGTGCCGTCGCAAAAGATCGGCATCGTGATTCTCGCCAACAAGAATTATCCGAATGCCGAGCGCGTGAAGATTGCGCATACGATTTTCGGTGCACTGGTGGACTAATGGCCGGTAGATGAATTGTGGGAGCGAGTCTGCTTGCGAATGCGCTGAATCGGTCACTTCTCAGCGCTCGTAAACCGCTGTCGCGAGCAGGTTCGCTCCTCCACAGGATCTGTGCATTTCACAAAAACCTGTTGGGGGGCTTTGCCACACACAGGGACGTGCTTTATTCACGCCGTGCGCAATCAATCATCCGGCATTTGCGGCGGCTTGGCAGGCTTCGCCGGTTTGCTCGGCTTCGCACCCTTGGCCGGTTCTGGCTCGGTGGCGGCGGGTGCTTGTGCGGCGGCAGCGGCGGCTTCTTTCTCGGCCATCGGCATGGCGTCGATGGTCTCGAAGATCTTCTTCAGGTCCATGACCTTGGCTTCGTCCCCCGAAGCCGAAAGCTTGGTCTCGCCGTCCTTGCCCACCAGGAACACTTTCGGATAAGCACCGGCGCCCAGTTTCAGCGAGCGCAGCAGCGCCATGGTGTCCTGCTGGCCCATGTCCTTGCCGTCGAGCTGACCGGACATGCTGAGGATGGTATAGACCTTGATATTGCGGTCGGTGACGCCCTTTTTATTGGCCGGGTCTTCCAGCGATTTCTTCAGGCTCAGCCACACCGGATCGACCGTGCTTTGAGCGATCACGATCAGCGGCCGGGCGCGCCCGACGTCCCCGGCCAAGGGTGAATCGCTGTCGGCCGCGAACAAGGGGCCGGCCATCGCCAGCAAGAATGTCAGGGTCAGGGACCTGATGAGCATGCGCATCTCCTTTTGATATCCACGCTCTACTGATTGCGCATCGTGGCGATTGTTCCGGGTGCGTCTGGCAAAAAGGCATCGCCCTGTCAGAAGCTTAGGTCAGGCCGAACATTGCGCAACATGACGGGAGCGATCGCTACGCAGATTTGATTACTGGTTATGAGCGCATTAGGGTGGCCGCTCTGCTAACGAAATGGAGTTCACCCGCATGCACATTGATTACCTATGCGATCACCCCGAATTTATCGAAGAACTGGCCACCCTCAACTTCAAGGAGTGGGGAGAGTTTCGCCCTGGTCAAACAGTCGAGGATCGCGTCGAGCACATGCGTGAATCCTGTGGCAAAGGTTCAGTGCCCAGCGTGGTGGTGGCGCTTGAAGATTCGCGTTTGCTGGGCGGCGCACTACTGATCGAAAGCGATCTGAAGCTACGGCCGAACCTGACACCATGGCTGGCAGGCGTTTATGTGAAGGCTGAAGATCGTGGGCGGGGGGTCGCTTCGCAACTGGTCAATCGAGTGGTCGAGGAAGCCGCTGCGCTGGGCGTGCCTGAGCTGTATCTGTACACCGACACTTCGCAGTCGCTGTACGCGCGACTGGGTTGGCAAGTCGTCGAGGAACTGATTTACGAGGATCTGCCAGTGGTGGTGATGAAATTCGTTACTGGCAAGTGACTCAGAACGCCAGCTTGTAACCGATCAACACCAGCATCGTCGCCAGGCACGGGCGCAGCACTTCATCGGAGATGCGCCCGGTCAGGTGGCTGCCGAGCCAGATGCCCGGCAGCGAGCCGACCAGCAGAAAGCCCAACACGCCCCAATCCATATTGCCCATGCTCGCATGGCCCAGGCCAGCGACCAGGGTCAGTGGCACCGCGTGGGCGATTTCAGTGCCGACCAGGCGACGGGTCGGCAGCAGCGGATAGAGGATGAACAACGCAACCGTGCCCAGTGCGCCGGCACCGATCGAGGTCAGGGCGACCATAGTGCCGAGGATCAGGCCGGTGATTACGGTCATCACGTTGAGCCGCGAACCGCTCGGGTTGTAGTTGCCACCGGCACGTTTGTGGGCGAATTCGAGCAAGCGTTTCTTGAAGAAAATCGCCAGCGCCGTGGCGAACAAGACAAAGCCCAAGGCCTGCTTGATGATCGCATTCATCGCCTCGGGGGCGGTGTGCAACGTGCTGAGGAACCACAGCGTCATCGCCACCGCGGGCACGCTGCCCAGGGTCAGCCAACCGGTGATGGCCCAATCGATGTTCTTGTTCTTCCTGTGAACGAGGACGCCGCTGGATTTGGTAATGGCGGCGTACAGCAGGTCAGTGCCCACAGCCGTTGCCGGGTTGATGCCGAACCACAGCAGGATCGGCGTCATCAACGAACCACCGCCGACACCGGTCATGCCGACAATAAAACCCACCACCAGCCCGGCAACCACCAGACCGAAATTGACCAAATCCATTAAGACGTCCAGAAAACGACAGGAAAAATCTGGCCCGCAGCATAGCGATTTTTCTTATAACCACATATATCGATGCGGTCTATCGTTATGCATTATCGAAAATCACCGTCGTTCTCTTTGTAGGAGTGAGCCTGCTCGCGATAGCGGTGTTTCAGATAAATAGGCAGGCACTGACATACCGCTATCGCGAGCAGGCTCACTCCTACAGGGGTTATGTGGCGTCTGGAGGATTAGTGCACCCGCCGTCCCGGTTTGAAGCTGTGAGTGCGGTTGATCCACACCGTGGCCAGCGCAATCAGCGACAGGATCAACAGTGCCCACGGAAATGACATCGCCCCGGCGCGATCCAGCAGCAAACCGCCAAACAGCCCGCCGCCCGCAATCGCTACGTTCCACGAAGTGGTCAGCATTGCCTGGACCACGTCGACATGTTCTCCGGCCGAATCCGCCGCCGAGGTCAGCAGCAGCGTAGCCGAACCGCCGAACGACAAGCCCCACACCGCCATGCAAGCGTAAATGAGCCACGGCGACGGCACTGCCAGTGCAAGGACCAGCGCGGTCAGCGCAAACACGGCGAGGCTGATCAGCGTCAGCCCGCGCAACCAGCGATCCACCAGCAGGCCGATGATCCAGATCCCTACCAGCGAGCACAGGCCGAACACCAGCAGCACCAGATCCACCCGGTCGGCCAGCCCGGCTTCGGCCAGAAACGGTGCGATGTAGGTGTAGAGAATGTTGTGCCCAAGCATCCACGCCAGCACCACGAACAGCACCGGACGCACACCGGGCAGGCGTAACGATTCGAGCAACGGCAAGCGCTCGCCACTGGCCTGTCCCGGACGATCCGGCACTGCGATGACAATCCACGCCGCCAGCACCAGCGCCAGCGCCGACATGATCCCGAACGAAGCGCGCCAGCCGATCCATTGGCCCAGCCAAGTCCCCGCCGGGGTGCCTAGCGACAAGGCGACCGGGGTGCCGAGCATGGCAATCGCCAGTGCCCGGCCCTGCTGATGCACTGGGACGATCCCGCGCGCATAGCCGGCCATGATTCCCCAGGACAACCCCGCCGCCATGCCGGCGAGAAAGCGTGAAGCCAGTGTCAGTCCGTAATGGCTGGAAAACGTGGTGATGGTGTTGAACAGCAGAAACCCGCCCACGGTCATCAGCAGCACCCGTCGCCGCGGCCAGGCGCGGGTGGCCACGGTCAATGGAATCGCCGCGACTATCGAACCCAACGCATAGAGGGTGACCAGTTGCCCGGCGAGCACTTCGCTGACGTTCAACCCGGCGCCAATCTGCGGCAGCAGCCCGGCGGGCAGGGTTTCGGTGAGGATGGCGATGAAACCGGTCATGGCGAACGCGAGCAGCGCGGCGTAGGGCAATCTGTCGGTGCGGGCGGAGTGATCGACGCGGCTGAAATCGGCGCTTGCGGGGTCGGTCATGACGGGGGCAGCTCCTTTTGGATCAACTTGAGCGATGGATTGTATACAAATATCCAGTTCGCGATGCGATCTTTGTAGGAGTGAGCCTGCTCGCGATAGCGGTCTTTCAGATGTGGATGAGTTAAATGATCCTCCGCTATCGCGAGCAGGCTCACTCCTACAATGGATCTCTGCAAAATTCACAATCCAGTGAAAGCTTACTGCACCGGCAGAAAATTCAAAAACAACAGACTTTGCGCGTAATTCAGACCGATGCGCCGATAGCGCTCATCGAGCATTTGCGTCAGCAGGTCCAGGCGCGCCACCACTTTGCCAAACTCCGTGGCGAAGCTGAGGTTGCTGCCCTCCTCTGAGATTTCATTGGAAAACAGCAGCGGCTGGCCGTCCTGGTTCTGTCGCTGCGACAGAATCCACGTCGCTTTTTCGATGTTGCGCGCAGCGTTGTGCACGAACGTCGGATTAATCGCGTCCGTCATGTAGAACTCGGTGCGGTTGCCGTGGGCGGTGACCAGCATGCTGCCGATGGCGTAGATGAAAGCGCCGACCCGATCACCGAGAAACTCCGGGCTCATCGCGTAGTTGAGCGCGGCCAGATCCTTCCTGCCGCCCAGTACCGGCAGCGGCTGTTGCTGCTCGATGGCCAGGCGTACCTGTTTCACCGCAGCATGAATATTGAGGAACCCGGATTTGCGCAGCTCTTGCGGGTTGCGCAGGTACAGCTTGCCCATCAGACGATAGAGGCTGTTGAGGTTGTCGCGCATCGCCAGCGTTGCCATGCGATCGACGCTGGTCTGCAGAAACTCCTGCGGCTTGCCGTCACGCATCTGATTGATGAAGCCGTTGCCGTTCTGATGGCTACAGCCGCTCAGCACCAGCAAAAACAAACCGGCCAGCAACAGGCACGCTCGGCGCAAACAAGCAGTGATCAGGGTAAAAGCACTCGGCATGAATTCTCGGGCAGGTACGTTCCTGTGCGGCGGGAGTCACCGCATCCTGGCCATGGATAGAGCCGCCGATTGCGAAAAAGTGCAGTGCTGGCGTGGCTTGCCGACCTTTGGCGTCTTGCTCGACACCAATTAGTCCGACTTTATATTTGCGATGGTGGGTAAATCGGCTATAAATCTTCTGCTATAGATTCAATAGCCTGACTAATTGAAAATTCTCAAAACAACAACAAAAAGGAAGGTCTACCATGCTTCAATCCCGTCACCTGCTTTCCGGCCTTGGACTGTCACTGATGATCGCTTCCCTTTCCGCCAACGCAGCGGGCCTGACCGCCGAACACAAAGCCTTTGGCAAAACCAGCGACGGCACGCCCGTCGAGCAATACATCCTGCGCAACAGTCACGGCATGCAAGCCACCGTGATTACTTACGGCGCGACCCTGCAAGCGCTGAAAGTCGCCGACAAGCACGGCAAGTTTGACGACGTAGTGCTTGGTTTCGACGATGTGCAGGGCTACCAGAAAGGCACGGCGTACTTTGGCGCGACCATCGGGCGCTTCGGCAATCGCCTCGCCGACGGCGCCTTCGAACTCGACGGCAAGCGCTATCAGGTGCCGCAGAATGACAAGTCCAACGCGTTGCACGGCGGCCCTCAGGGTTTCGACAAAAAGGTCTGGAAGGCCAAGGAAACCAAGGACAAGGATTCGGTCGGCGTGACCCTGACCTATCTGTCGGCGGACGGCGAAATGGGCTTCCCCGGCAACCTCAGCACCGAAGTGACTTATCGCCTGACCGAGAACAACGAACTGCGCATCGACTACAAGGCCAGTACCGATAAGCCCACGGTGCTGAACCTGACCAACCACAGCTACTTCAACCTCGCCGGCGCCGGCAATGGCGACATTCTCAAACAAGTCGCCACGCTCAATGCCAGCCATTACACACCGGTGACGGCCAAGCTGATCCCGACCGGAGAACTCGCGCCCGTCGCGGGCACGCCGATGGATTTCACCAAAGCGACCGCGATCGGCACGCACATCAAGGCTGATCATCCGCAGTTGAAGTTTGCCGAGCCGAAACAGGGCGGCTTCGACTTCAACTGGACGCTGGACACCCAAGGCGATATCAGCAAAGTCGCCACCGAAGTCAGCGACCCGCAATCGGGACGAACCCTGCAGTTGTTTACCACCGAGCCGGGCGTGCAGTTCTATACCAGTAACTTCCTCGACGGTACGGTAAAGGGCAAGGGCGGCAAGGTCTATCCGCACTGGGGCGCGTTTACCCTGGAGACTCAGCACTATCCCGACTCGCCAAACCAGCCGGGCTTCCCGAGCACACGGCTGGATCCGGGGCAGACCTACACCCACAGCGTGATTCTGAAATTCACCGCAAAATAACCTTTGGGCGAGGGGATTTATCCCCGCCGGGATGCGAAGCAGCCCCCATCCTGCAAAATGCGCTTTATCAAAAAAGAACTCCATTGCAGGTTCTGGGGCTGCTTCGCATCCCAACGGGGATAAATCCCCTCGCCACAATTGATGTGTTTTGTCCCTTGATTCTTTGTCAAACAAGCCTCCTTCCCGGAACCCTTGGTCTATCCTGCTGCCCACCAAAGGTAACGAGATTTTCGCAAAGGAGGTTTGAATGCGTACCCTTGAATTGGCTGGCGTGCAGGTACCCGTGATTGGCCAGGGCACCTGGCGCATGGGTGAGGATCGCTCGGCGCACAAGCGTGAAGTCAGCGCACTGCGCAGCGGCATCGAACTGGGCATGACCCTGATTGACACTGCGGAAATGTACGCCGAGGGCGGTGCCGAAACGGTGGTCGGCGAAGCCATCAGCGGGCTGCGCGATCAGGTGTTTCTGGTCAGCAAAGTCTACCCGCACAACGCCAGCCGCAAAGGCATCCACCTGGCCTGCGAGCGCAGTCTGCGCCGGCTCGACACCGATTACATCGATCTCTACCTGCTGCACTGGCGCGGCCAGTATCCCCTGGAAGAAACCGTCGAAGCCTTTGAACGCCTGCGCGAGGACGGCAAGATCGGCCGTTGGGGCGTGTCGAACTTCGATGTCGATGACCTTGAAGAACTCTCCAGCCCGGCCTGCGCCACCAACCAGGTGCTCTACAACCTGGAAGCGCGCGGCATTGAGTTCGATCTGCTGCCATGGTCCCGGCAACAGCGCATGCCATTGATGGCCTACTGTCCGATCGGCCAGGGCGGCGCGATGCTCGCCGAGCCGGTGCTCAAACACATCGCAGCGCACCACAAGGTGACTCCGGCCCAAGTTGCACTGGCGTGGATTCTGCGTCAGGAGGGAGTGATCGCAATCCCCAAGGCCGTCCACCCGGAGCATGTGCTGCTCAATGCGCAAGCGGCGCAACTGCAACTGGAGGCTGGCGATCTGGCTGCGCTGGATCAGGTTTTTCCAGCGCCGCAACGCAAGCAGCGCCTGGCGATGGTCTGAGGGCAAGCGCGCCTCAAAACAGGCCCATTTGCCCGCCGATCAGGGTTGAAAAGTCGTCATCGACAAACGGCAGAATCGCATCCGCCACCGGTTGCAGTTGCCGGGTGATGTAATGGTCGTAATCGATGGCGGCGCGGCGTGCTTCCAGCGGCTCCGGGCCGGCCAAGGTGATGACGTAGCTGATCCAGCCGCCGTTCTGGTACTGCCGGGGCCGGCCGTGCTGCGCGTTGTAGTCGTCGGCCAGCCGCGCTGCGCGCACGTGCGGCGGGACGTTACGCTCGTAATCGTCGAGGGTGCGGCGCAGGCGCTTGCGGTAGATCAATCGATCATCGAACTCCCCGGCCAGGGTCTTGCGCACATAGTCGCGCACGTAATCCTGATACGGCTTGCGCTGGAAAATCCGCTCGTACAATTCCTGCTGAAATTGCCGGGCCAGCAGCGACCAGTCGGTGCGCACGGTTTCCAGACCTTTGTAGATCATTTCCTCGCGGCTATCGGCGCGGGTGACGAGGCCGGCGTAGCGCTTCTTGCTGCCCTCCTCCGCACCGCGAATGGTCGGCATCAAAAAGCGTTTGTAGTGGATCTCGAACTGCAGTTCCAGCGCGCTTTCCAGGCCGTAGGTTTCGCGCACATGCTCGCGCCACCACTCGTTGACCTGGTTGACCAGCGCATGACCGATCTGCGCCGCCTCCTCCTGACCATGGGCGCGACGTAGCCAGACGAATGTGGAGTCGGTATCGCCATAGATCACCGCATGGCCCTGCGCTTCGATCAACTGGCGGGTGCGCAGCATGATTTCGTGGCCGCGAAGAGTGATCGACGAGGCCAGGCGCGTATCGAAGAATCGGCAACCGCTGGAGCCAAGCACACCGTAGAAGGCATTCATGATGATTTTCAGCGCTTGCGACAACGGCGCGTTGTGCTCGCGCTTGGCGGTCTCGCGCCCCTCAGCCACTCGCGACACAATCGACGGCAGGCAATGGCGGGTGCGCGAAAAGCGTGCACCACGAAAGCCGGGTACCGAATCGGCATCGTCCGGGTGCTGCAAGCCTTCGATCAGCCCCACCGGATCAATCAGGAACGTACGGATGATCGACGGATAAAGGCTTTTGTAGTCGAGCACCAGCACCGACTCATACAGCCCCGGTTGCGAATCCATGACGAACCCGCCGGGGCTGGCCTGAGGCGGATGGGTGCCGAGGTTCGGCGCAACGAAGCCCTGACGGTGCATCAGCGGCATGTACAAATGCGTGAACGCGGCCACCGAGCCACCGCTGCGATCCGCCGGCAGACCGGTGACGCTGGCACGTTCGAGGAGAAACGTCAGCAGCTCGGTCTTGGCGAAGATCCGCGTGACCAGTTCGCAGTCCTTGAGGTTGTATTTGGCCAGCGCCGGTTTGTCCTCGGCGAACATGCGATTGATCTCGTCCATGCGCTGATACGGGTTGTCGATGGCCTTGCCCTCGCCAAGCAACGTCTGCGCGACGTTTTCCAGGCTGAACGAGGGGAAACTCCAGGTCGCCGAACGCAGCGATTCGATACCGTCGATGATCAGCCGACCCGCGGCGGAAGCGAAATAATGATTGCGGCTGCCGTGCTCGCGCCACTGCATTTCTTCACCGCCGCGACCGATTTTCAGCGGCACGCCGAGGCGCCGCGCGTGTTCGTGGAGGATGCGCAAGTCAAACTGCACAACATTCCAGCCGATGATCGCGTCAGGGTCGTGGCGGGCAAACCACTCGTTGAGTTTCTTCAGGATAAGGGTGCGCGAATCGCAATATTCGAGATCGAAATCAACAATGCTGTCATCGCCGTTCGGCGCGCCGAGCATGTACACCTGACGTTCGCCACAACCTTCCAGGGCGATGGAATACAGCTCGCCGGTCTCGGTGGTTTCGATATCGAGCGAGACCAGGCGCAGTTTCGGCCGATAATCGGGGTCGGGCTTGAGATGAGCGTTGATCAGCACGCCGTCGGCGTCCGGCGTACCGCTGAACCGCACGGGGGCGGTGATGAAACGCTCCATCAGATAGCGCTCCGGCGGGCGCACATCGGCCTCGAAGACATCGACCCCGACGCGGTTCAGCGCGGTTTCCAGGCGCATCAACTGACCGTGCTGCTGGCAATACAGACCGAGCACCGGACGATGCTCGAAATCCAGCAAAGCCAACGGCCGCAGTTCGACGTTCTTTTCGTCGTGCAGCAGACGTTCGGCCGCTTCACGCTGTTCGGCGGGGATGAACGCCACCGAAGGCTGGTGCGGCAAGCGCACACGGCGCGGCCCGGCGTCGGTCGCCAGCCAGAATTCGACTTCGGTGCCGGCCGGCGTATCGCGCCAGTGCCGGGTCAGGACAAAGCCCTGCGGTAAATCCACCACTGCAACCTCGGGAACTGAATCAGACCGGCATTCTACGCAGCATTTATGGTGAGGGGATTTATCTGAGGTGAGGGGATTTATCTGTGGCGAGGGGATTCATCCCCGTTTGGCCTGCGCAGCAGGCCCTTTCATTAAAAGCGGGGCCGCTTCGCGGCCAGCGGGGATAAATCCCCTCGCCACAAATAGATTCCCTCACCTCAGATAAATCCCCTGCCACAGATCCCCCCTGCCACAGGCACTTCATTTTCAGATAGAAAGATGGTTTTTTCCGGCAAATGGCGTTTTTTGCGTGCTATCTGCCGCTTTGCGGCCTTGCCCTGCTGCGCAGGGTCTACGATGCTTGATTAACAACGACAACACCTGAGTAACCGCCATGAAGACCGTCGCCCAACTGCTCAAGCTCAAAGACCAGAAAAATCAGGAAGTGCACCAGATCAAACCCGATCACATGGTGCTCGAAGCGCTGATGAAAATGGCCGAGAAAAACGTCGGCGCCCTGCTGGTGGTGGAAGACGACAACGTGGTCGGCATCATCAGCGAGCGCGATTACGCACGCAAACTGGTGCTGCACGGGCGCTCTTCGGTCGGGACACCCGTGCGCGACATCATGGTCAAGGATGTGATCACGGTGGACACCAAACAAACCGTCGACACCTGCCTGGGCATCATGTCCGACCGCCGCCTGCGCCACTTGCCGGTGGTTGAGGACGGCAAACTGATCGGCTTGCTGTCGATCGGCGACCTGGTCAAGGAAAAGGTTGCCGAAGCCTATCGCCCAAGCGATGCCGTGGCGAAAAACGCGGAACTGCGTAAAAGCCGTGAAT
>NZ_JABWQS010000071.1:0-13499 GCF_014268545.1 Pseudomonas sp. SWRI81 | reverse complement strand
CGATAGCGTTGTGTCAGGTAATGAATGTGTTGAATAGCACTCCGCCATCGCGAGCAGGCTCACTCCTACAGGGAACGATCAGCGGAGAGTTAGGTACTCTCGCGAACCTTCAGCTCAAACCCCATGTCCTCAACCGGCCGCGCCACTTTGTTGCCGGCCATCAAGGTCAGCATCTGTTCCGCCGCCCGCCGGCCAATCGCTTCGCGTGGGGTGTTGATGCTGCTCAAACGCGGCACCATGTGTTCGGACATCGGCAAGTCATTGAAACCGAGAATCGCCACCTGCTCGGGAATCTTGATGCCATTGCGCAAGGCTTCCAGCAGCGCACCCTGGGCGAGGTCGTCGTTACCAAAGAAGATCGCGTCGACATCCGGATGTGCCGCGAGCAATTGCAGAAACAACTCACCTCCCAATCCCACAGATGAAGAACGCGGGGTCAGAATTTCCAGGTCCGGATCGTAGCGCCCGGCTTTCTGCAAGGCTTTGCGAAACCCCTCACCGCGCAGCAGGGTGCGCTGATCGAGCTGTGCGCCGATATAGGCCAGACGTTTGCGCCCACGGGAGAGCAAATGCTCGGCCGCCGTTTCCCCGGCGCTAAGCTGCGAGAAGCCCACGCAGTTCACCCCGGCAGCGCTGTCCAGCTCCATCATGTACACGCAGGGGATGTTGCTCGCCTCGATCATTCGCCGTGAACTTTCGGTGCGATCGAACCCGGTCAGCAGAAATCCGCGCGGGTGATAAGCCATGTAATTGCGCAGCAGGTTTTCTTCTTCATCGCGCGAATAGTGGAAGTTGCCGATCAGCACTTCGAAGCCCTTGGGCGTGAACACCCGATGAATGGCTTCCAGCGTGTCGATGAACAGCAGGTTGGACAGCGAGGGCACCAGCACGACCACCGAATGGCTCTGGGCCGAGGCCAGCGCGCGCGCGGCAGGGTTGACCACGTAGTTGAGTTCAAGCGCGGCTTTTTGCACTTTCTCCACCAGTTCGGTGGCCACGGTGCTGACGCCGCGCAAGGCGCGCGAGGCGGTAATCGGGCTGACACCGGCCAGGCGGGCGACTTCGTTGAGGGTGGGGCGGCCAGTGGTGCGGGTATTTTTATCGTTTTTAGGGGTGGTCATCGGGTGGCTTGCCAAACAAAAATCAAGGCACTAAGGTAGCGCTGTCCTGATGCAGCTGCAAATGCGTAAGCGAGGTCCTGCCTGATCTTCGCTTTTTGGCATCGGGAACAAACCTGCTGCAACCCAAAAAAACGACAAGAAGGCGTCGGCAACTTCTGCCTGTGCACTAGAGTCATAGCTAGCAAAGGTAGCGCTGTCTGCGCGCTGAGGTGTTATATGAGTCATCCCATCACCGCCCTGGTCATCATGGGCGTTGCCGGTTGCGGCAAGACGTGCGTCAGCCAGGCCCTGTGCCATTTGAGCGGCGCCACTGCCATTGAAGGCGATACTTTTCATCCGGCCGCGAACATCGAAAAGATGAGCGCGGGGATCCCCCTGAACGACGACGACCGTGCCGGCTGGCTCGACAGCCTGTGCGATGAACTGCGTCGTGTCGATGCCGACGGTCAACGCCCTGTGCTGACCTGCTCGGCGCTTAAACACAGTTATCGCGAACGGCTGCGCAGTGCCTTGCCGGGCCTGGGCTTCGTGTTTCTTGAATTGACCCCGGAAGTTGCCGCCGAGCGTGTGTCCCACCGCCCGGGCCACTTCATGCCGGCGACGTTGATCGAAAGCCAGTTCGCCACCCTCGAATCGCCCAAGGGCGAGCCGCTGACCCTGGCGCTCAACGCCTCGGTACACAGCGTTGAGGAATTGGCCTTGCAGGCTCACGTCTGGTGGCAGGCCCACGGCCTGAAACAGGCGGTATGAGTATGTTGAAAAAGACAGCGCTGTCCTCCCGACTTCTGTTCAACCCGCTTTAATAACAACAACAATCCAGGAGACACCCCCCATGTTTGGCATGTCCCACGAGACGTTCCTGCTGCTCGATGCAGTGGTCACGGTAATCGGCCTGATTATCCTGATCACCAAATTCAAGATTCACCCTTTCATCGCCCTGACCATCGCCGCCGCGTTCCTCGGCCTGACCTCGGGCATGCCGATCAACACCATCATCAAGGCGTTCCAGGACGGCTTCGGTGGCGTGCTCGGTTTCGTCGGCATCATCCTCGCCCTGGGCACCATGCTCGGCAAAATGATGGCCGAATCCGGCGGGGCCGATCAGATCGCCCAGACCCTGATCCGTGCGTTCGGTAAAGACAAAGTCCAGTGGGCGATGATGTTCGCCGCGTTCCTGGTGGGCATTCCGCTGTTCTTCGAAATCGGTTTCGTGTTGCTGATTCCGCTGGTGTTCATCGTTGCGCGCCGCACCGGTGTGTCGATCATCAAGATCGGTATCCCGCTGCTCGCCGGCCTGTCTGCCGTGCACGGGCTGGTACCGCCGCACCCAGGTCCGCTGCTGGCCATCGGCGTGTTCGGCGCTGACATCGGCAAGACCATTCTCTATGGTCTGATCGTCGCGTTGCCGACTGCCATCATCGCTGGTCCGATCTTCGGTACCTTCATTGCCAAGCACATTCCCGGTCACCCGAATCAGGAACTGGTCGATCAACTGGCCCGCGAAAACGATTCGGCCATCCTGCCGAGCTTCAGCATTACGCTGGTGACCGTGCTGCTGCCGGTGTTCCTGATGCTGCTGAAAACCTTCGCTGACGTGGCGCTGCCGGACGGCAATTTCTTCCGCCTGTGGATGGACATGATCGGTCACCCGATCTCCGCACTGCTGCTGGCGTTGCTGCTGTCGCTGTACACCTTTGGCTACAAGCAGGGCATCGGCTCCAACCAGATGCTCAAATGGCTGGACGCAAGCCTGGCGCCAACCGCAGCGATCATTCTGATCATCGGTGCCGGCGGTGGCTTCAAGCAGATGCTGGTGACCAGCGGCGTGGGCGACGTGATCGGCCACATGGCGGTCAGCGCGCAGATCTCGCCGATCCTCCTGGCGTGGCTGGTGGCGGCGGTGATCCGTATCGCGACCGGTTCTGCCACCGTGGCGACCATCACTGGCGCCGGTATTGTGGTGCCGGTCGTTGGCATGATTCCGGGCGTCAACCGTGAACTGCTGGTGCTCGCCACCGGTGCCGGTTCGCTGATCCTGTCCCACGTCAACGACGCCGGTTTCTGGCTGGTCAAGCAGTACTTCAACATGACCGTGGCCGAGACGTTCAAGACCTGGACCGCGATGGAAACCATCCTGTCCATCGTCGCGTTGGGCTTTATCTTGCTGCTGTCGCTGTTCGTTTAAGCGGCACGTTGCAGGCACAAAAAAACCGCAGCGATGCGGTTTTTTTGTGGGTGAAATTTTGAGGCTGGGCACATTCTCTTGTAGGAGTGAGCCTGCTCGCGATAGCGGTGTGTCAATGCCATTTACGGTGACTGACACACTGCTATCGCGAGCAGGCTCACTCCTACAGGTTTTGCGTTAGCCGCCAGATTTTGCCACTAAGCCATCCGCCCTGAACATCCCGCGAATCCCGCGCACGGCCTGGCGAATCCGGTCCTGGTTTTCGATCAGCGCAAAGCGCACGTGATCGTCGCCATACTCGCCGAAGCCCACACCCGGCGAGACGCAGACCTTGGCTTCGGCCAGCAGTTTCTTGGCAAATTCCAGCGAACCCAAGTGAGCATAAGCCTCGGGAATTTTTGCCCAGACATACATCGACGCCTTCGGGTTTTCGACCATCCAGCCCAGTTCATGCAGGCCTTTGACCAGCACATTGCGGCGCTGACGATACTGCTCGGCGATGTCGCGCACGCACTGCTGATCGCCTTCCAGTGCGGCAATCGCCGCCACTTGCAGCGGGGTGAAGGTGCCGTAGTCGTGGTAGCTCTTGATCCGCGCCAGGGCGCTGACCAGCTCCGGATTACCGACCATGAAACCGATGCGCCAGCCGGCCATGTTGTAGCTCTTGGACAGGGTGAAAAACTCCACCGCAATGTCCTTGGCCCCGGGCACCTGCATGATCGACGGGGCTTTCCAGCCGTCGTAGACGATGTCGGCGTAAGCCAGGTCGTGAATGACCAGCACGTCGTATTGCTTGGCGAGGGCGATCACCCGTTCGAAGAAATCCAGCTCGACGCACTGCGCGGTGGGATTCGACGGGAAACCGAGAATCATCATTTTCGGCTTGGGGATCGAGCCGCGAATGGCGCGTTCCAGTTCGTCAAAGAAATCCACGCCAGGCACCAGCGGCACTGAACGCACCTGGGCGCCGGCGATCACTGCGCCGTAGATATGAATCGGATAGCTCGGATTTGGCACCAGCACTGTGTCGCCCTGATCCAGGGTCGCCAGCATCAAGTGCGCCAGGCCTTCCTTGGAACCGATGGTGACAATGGCTTCGCTTTCCGGGTCGATGTCGACCTCGTAGCGCTGCTTGTACCAGTTGGAAATCGCCCGGCGCAGGCGCGGAATGCCCTTGGACGTCGAGTAACCGTGGGTGTCTTCGCGCTGAGCAACTTGTACGAGTTTTTCGACAATGTGCGGCGGCGTGGCGCCGTCGGGGTTGCCCATGCTCAGGTCGATGATGTCTTCACCACGACGTCGCGCGGCCATCTTCAGCTCGGCGGTGATGTTGAAAACGTAAGGGGGGAGTCGATCTATGCGCGCAAAGCGGCGCGGCGAACCTTGTTCGGCCATTGTTGCCTCGGATAACGTAAGCGCCCGGAACCGTCCGAGCGACGCTGGTCACTGCGGTGACCTGTGGCGGAAGATAGCGGTGGTGATGGCATACTGTCCAGCGCGCTTTTAAACATTTTTCTCCGAAGGAAATCGGTCAATGGAATTCACCAGCGGCTTTCTGCTGAGCCTTTCGCTGTGCCTGGACATCGGCGTGGCCAACATCGCCATGATCACGTTGGCGATGCAACGCGGTTACTTTCAGGGCTTCGCACTGGGCCTCGGCACTTGCGTCGGGGACCTGATCTACGCGGTGCTGGCGCTGGCCGGCATGACCGTCCTCCTGCAATACGAAAGCGTACGCTGGGTGCTGTGGATCGGTGGTTCGGCGCTGCTGATCTACTTTGCAGCGAAGATGATCTATTCGGCGATTCACCATGAAGCGCTGCTGGCGGAAACGGCGGAAGTGGGGCAGAACTCCCATCGCAAGGAGTTCTTTCGCGGCATTTTTCTCGCCATGTCGTCGCCGAGCGCGATCCTCTGGTTTGCCGCTGTCGGCGGTACGTTGATTGCGCGTTCCGGTGGCGGTGGCCCGTTGAGTTCGGCGCTGTTTCTCGGTGGTTTTCTCTGCGCGGGTCTGCTGTGGTCGGCCGGTTTGTGCTTTGCCGCGAGCCACGGCGGCAAGTTGCTGGGCGATAAGCTGTTGCGCTATTCCTATCTGGCATCAGCGGCGATCTTCTGCTATTTCGCGGTGTACGTGATCGTATCGGGCTATAACGAGTTTGTCGGCTCAGGCGCCGTCGAGCAGTTGCATTCGCTGTAACCGTGCGAAACGGCTTCGGCTTTCTATACTCCCAGCCGAACCCACTTTTCTGAACAAAGGAGTCGCGTCATGGATGAGCAAACACGCGTCGAAGTGGCCGAACCTCGTTTCGAACATGGTCAGTTTCTGCTGATCGCCGGGTTCGGTGGACGATTTACCCAAGACACCACCGAAGACATCCCGGCGTTGTGGGAAAAGCTGATTCCGCATTTGGGGAGAATCCCCGCCCAGGTCGGTGAAGTGACCTACGGGGTGTGTTGCAACGCGGACGGCGAGGGCGGATTCGAATACATCGCCGGTGTGCAAATCGACAAGCTCGACGAACTGCCCGAGAAATACCGTTGGGTTGAAATTCAGCCGCAAAAATATGCGGTGTTCGAGCATAAGGGGCCACTGACGCAACTCCCCGACACCTTCCAGTACATCTGGAATACCTGGCTGCCGCAGTCGGGGCAGGAAGCGGCAGACGCGCCGGAGTTCGAGCGTTACAGCGAAGACTTCAACCCGAAACTCAACACCGGCAGCCTGGAAATCTGGTTGCCGATCAAGGCCTGATGGAAGCGCGAATCGAGGCGGATCATGTCCGCCCCGGTTATTCTGCTTTATGCTTGGCAGCCTTAACTTCGCCGATTTTCGAGTTGCCATGAACACCGTTATCCGCAACGTCAGCGCTGCCGACCTGGACCGCTGCTACGCCATCGAAACCGTCGCCTACGAAGGCGACGAAGCCGCCACCCGCGAAAAGATCGCCACACGCATTGCCACTTGGCCGGACGGTTTTATCGTCGCCGAAGTGGACGGCGTGGTGGCTGGTTTTATCAATTCAGGCGCGGCGTTTGATGTGCAGATGTCCGACGAGGCGTTCAAGGAACTGATCGGCCACGACCCGAAAGGCCCGAACGTGGTGATCATGTCCGTCGTGGTGCACCCGGATTATCAAGGGCAAGGTCTGGCCAAGCGTTTGCTCGCCGAGTTCGTCGAGCGCATGCGTGGGATGGATAAAGCGACGATTCATTTGATGTGCAAGGAACAGCATATTCCGTTGTATGCCGGGTTCGGCTTTGCCTACATCAAACCCTCCGAGTCCGACCATGGCGGGATGGCGTGGCATGAGATGATTCTGACCCTCTGAACCACAGCGCCGCTCCAAAACTGTAGGAGTGAGCCTGCTCGCGATAGCGGGGTGTCAGTCAACATTGATTTGTCTGACACGCCGCTATCGCGAGCAGGCTCACTTCTACAAGGGATTGTGGTGGGTCAGTAAAGGGAGTCAATAACCCGTTTCGGCGCTTCCCGGTCGTAGCTTTCGGCGTCGAACTCGCCGTCATTAAGGCGCTTGTGAAACGCGCCGGCAGAGGGCAGGGCGGAGCGCGGTACGTGCGTCTCGGGATTCCACGCATCCGAGCGCACAAACGCTTTCGAGCAATGAAAGAACGCCGCTTCCACCGTCACCAGCAACACGGTTTTCGCCGGTTTGCCATTCACTGCAAAGCTCTCAAGCAATGCCGGATCATCGCTGATCACGGCCGTGCCATTGACCCGCAACGTTTCGCCGATTCCCGGAATGATGAACAGCAACGACACGCGCGGATCGTGCAGCACGTTGCGCAGGGTATCGATGCGGTTGTTGCCCGGGCGGTCCGGCAGGGCCAGCGTGCGCTCGTCAAGGATCCGGACAAACCCGGGCTTGTCGCCGCGTGGCGAATTATCCAGGCCGTCGGCCCCCACCGAACTGACGATCACCAGCGGCGACAGGCGTACCATCGCCTGATAGTCATCGTTGAGAAAGCTGATCTGCTTGCGTACGGCGCGCTCGTGGGGCAAGCCGTAAATGGCTTCCAGCGCTTGGATCGAATCAATCATCGTGCATCCCTCAACGAGTCAGAAAAACAGGCCCATGCGTCGCTCGTAGCCGATTCGGCCCTTGTACGCTTCGCCGCTGTCGACGTAGCCGTGCTTGGCGTACAGCGCAATCGCCGCTTCATTGTCGGCATCCACCGACAATTCCAGACCCTTGATTTCTGGCCACGCTTGTCGCGCAACCTCGGGCAGCGCTTGCAGGCAGGCCTTGCCATAGCCCTTGCCCTGCGCCCGGCGGTCGACCTGCAACGCATGCAATGTGGCGCTGTGCTCGTTGGCCCACTCCGGTAACACCGGCGGGCGCTTGAGCAGCAGGAAGGCCACCGGCGCGTCTTCTGCCAACAAGGCGAAACCCTTCACGCCGGGGCCGGGTTTCGACAGCAGCGTGTGCAAGGCGCCGTGGATATCGCCGGAAAACTTGATCTGCTCGGCGTGGATTTCAATCGCCTCGACTTGCTGACGCTGTAACGGGCTAAGGCTGTCGTAGGGCACGAGTTGGGCTGACACGGGAATTTCCTTTTTCCTACAAAGAGTGAGCCTCCGATTCTAGCGATTTTGTCCCGCGCGAATTTATTTTGTTTGGCCTGTCGATCCGCGAGAAGGGCAAACGACTAAGGGTGTCTTCCCAACAAAAACCACGGAGAACACCATGAGCGCACACACCGAAATCCAGACCCTGATCGATACGTACCGCGAAGCGGTGATGGCCAAGGACGTCGAGAAAGTCATGGCGTTGTACGCCGACGACATCGTTTCGTTCGACGCGATCAAGGCCCTGCAATTCAAGGGCAAGGCGGCCTATCGCGCGCACTGGGTCGATTGCATGGAAATGTGCCCCGGCCCGCACGTTTTCGAGTTCCACGAAATAGCGATCGAGAGCGCCGATAACATCGCCTTCGCCCATTGGGTCGCCAATTGCGGCGGCACCAACGACAAGGGCGAAACCCAGAGCTGCTGGATGCGCGTCACCGCCTGTTATCGGCAGGTTGCCGGAGCGTGGAAAATTGTCCATGAACACTGGTCGGCACCGTTCGATCCGATGAGCGGCGCGACGCTGTTCGATGTGCAACCCTGATCTTCAGCCATAGTTGATCCGTTCGAATCAGGAGAACGCCATGAAATATCTATGCCTGGTCTACAGCGACGAGCGCCTGCTGCACACCTCGCCCGACAGCCCGGAAGACGCCGAGTGCTGGGCCTATGCCGAGTCGATCCAGGGCAGCGGGCGGATGATCGCCGCCGAAGCGCTGGAGTCGGTGCAGACCGCGACCACGGTACGGATGCGCAACGGCAAACTGTCGATCACCGACGGCCCGTTCGCCGAAACCAAGGAGCAATTGGCCGGTTTCTACCTGATCGACGCCAAGGACCTCAACGAAGCCATCCAGGTCGCCGGCAACATTCCGGCGGCCCGGGTCGGCAGCGTTGAAGTACGCCCGGTGCGGCAGTTGAATGTCTGAGGTCCGGGCGCGAGTCGAGCAGGTCTATCGCCAAGACTCGCGGCGGATTCTGGCGACACTGATTCGCCTGCTCGGTGATTTCGACCTTGCTGAAGAGGCCTTGCACGAGGCGTTCTTCGTCGCGGTCGAACGCTGGCAGCGCGACGGCGTGCCGGATAATCCGCGTACCTGGCTGGTCTCCACCGGACGGTTCAAGGCCATTGATGTGTTGCGCCGGCGTGCGCGGTTCAAGGCTTCGCAGCCGTTGTTGCTGGCGCAACTCGATGAACTCGAACAGGCCGACTGGAGTGATGAGGATGTGGAAGACGATCGCTTGCGGCTGATCTTCACCTGCTGCCACCCGGCGCTGGCGGCGGATGCGCAGGTGCCGCTGACCTTGCGCGAAGTCTGCGACCTGACCACCGAAGAAATTGCCCGGGCTTTCCTCTCGGCACCGGCGGCGATTGCCCAGCGCATTGTCCGTGCGAAAGCCAAGATTCGCGACGCGAAAATCCCTTATCAAGTCCCCGGCCTGAGCGAACTGCCCGAGCGCCTCGACAGTGTGTTGCGGGTGATTTATCTGGTGTTCAACGAAGGCTATTCGGCGTCGGTCGGCGCCGAACTGACCCGCGATGAGCTGACTCGCGAAGCCATTCGACTGGGGCGCTTGCTCATGGAGCTGCTGCCAGAACCGGAAGTGATGGGGCTGCTGGCGTTGATGCTGTTGCACGAATCGCGTCGCCCGGCGCGCACTTCCCCCGATGGCGAGCTGGTGCTGCTGGATGATCAGGACAGGTCGCGCTGGGATGCCGGGTTGATCGCTGAAGGTTGTGCACTGGTCGAGCGCGCGCTGACGACGCGACGTTTTGGTCCGTATTGCCTGCAAGCGGCGATTGCGGCGGTGCATGCCGAAGCGTCTTCGGCGGCGCAAACCGACTGGCAGCAGATCGTCGGGCTGTATGACGTGTTGCTGCGCGCGCTGCCGTCGCCAGTTATCGAATTGAACCGGGCGGTGGCGGTGGCCAAGCGTGATGGGGCGTTGGCCGGGTTGTTGTTGATTGAAGGGATTCTGGGACGCGGAGAATTGCAGGATTATCACCTGGCGCATTCGGCGCGGGCGGAGTTTTGTCGGCAGTTGGGGCGGGTGGAAGAGGCGCGGGCGGCGTATCAGCGGGCGTTGCAACTGACGCGGCTGGAGCCGGAGCGGCGGTTTATCGAGGGGCGACTGAGGGAACTGGATTGATCTGAATTCT
Organism: Pseudomonas sp. SWRI81; assembly: GCF_014268545.1. Lineage (NCBI taxonomy): Bacteria > Pseudomonadati > Pseudomonadota > Gammaproteobacteria > Pseudomonadales > Pseudomonadaceae > Pseudomonas > Pseudomonas sp. SWRI81. The sequence continues at coordinate 3,444 of NZ_JABWQS010000071.1, read as the reverse complement.
TTAACTGCAGGGCCGGCCTCTTCGCGAGCAAGCCCGCTCCCACAGTTGATCGCATTTCAATTTTGGCTGCACTGCTCATTCAAGCATCTTGCTGAGCAACCAGCTCCCCGCCGGCCCCGGCGGATACAGCCGTGACCACAAGGCATCGACAAACACCGGTTTCGGCCAGCCGCGGACATCGAGCTCTATCAGCAAATCGTTGGCATAACGCTGCACCAGCCACCTCGGCAACGGCGCCCAGCCAAAGCCTTTTTCCGCCATCTCCAGCAACATCAGATAGCTCGGCGTCGACCACACACGGCCTTTGCCGCGACTGTCGTAGGGGTTGACGATGGTCGCCAGACGCAGCTCACGATGTTGCTCAAGGATCTGTTGATCGACCTGCTCAAGCCGCGCCAACGGATGCTCGCGATTGACGAACAAGGCGATCTCCGTGCGCTCGGCCACCGTCGAGGTCACCAGATCGGGCGGGTAGTTGTCCTGCATCTCGGCAAAGGCCAGATGCGCGCGGCCGCGCTGGACCAGTTCGATCAAGTCATCGCATTCGGCAATCAGACATTCCAGTTCAAGCTCCGGATAACGCTGCTCGAAACCCACCAGTGCCGCCTCAAAGCGGTACGACTGATAGGTGTCGGAAATCGCCACGGTGAGTTTTGGCTCTACGCCTTGGGACAGCTGCCGTGCGCTCATCTCCAGGCGATTGGTGGCGTCCAGAATCGCCTCGGCTTTTTGCAGCATCACATGGCCGGCCGGCGTCAGGGTCGGCTTGCGGCTGCTGCGATCGAACAGTTGCAAATCCAGATCGATCTCAAGGCTCGCGACCGCCGCGCTGATGGTCGACTGGCTGCGCCCCAATTTACGCGCCGCTGCGGAGAACGAGCCTTGCGTCGCCGCTTGCACAAACGCCAACAGCACTTCTTGCGAAGCCATGAACTATCGCCTTGATCGATGGTTATTGGTTATGAAGTATCGGGGGGTGGATGGATCATGGCAACCATCTTCCAGCAAGGAGTCAGGCCATGACTGCCCCAAAGTCCCTCACTGAACGCGTTTTCCAGGCGGTTGGTTTCGAGTTTCTCGCGATCCTCATCTGTACCCCGTTGCTGGCGTGGATCATGCAAAAACCGCTGCTCGACATGGGCGCGGTGACCGTGTTGATCGCCCTGCTGGCGCTGGCCTGGAACGTGGTGTTCAACCGCTTTTTCGACCGTGCGCTGGCGCGTATGAACGTGGCGCATAACGCCTGGGTCCGCGTGGTCCACGCGTTGCTGTTTGAAGGCGGGTTGATCGTGATGGGCGTGCCGCTGATTGCCGGATGGCTGTCGGTCAGCCTGTGGCAGGCGTTTTTGCTCGACATCGGCGTGCTGCTGTTTTTCCTGCCGTACACCTATGTCTATCACTGGGGCTATGACGTGCTGCGTGAGCGCTTCATGGCACGCCGCGCTTGTGAAAGCTGAGGTAAACCTGTGGCGAGGGGATTTATCCCCGTTGGGCTGCGGAGCGGCCCCAAATTCGGGTCTGCTACGCAGCCCAGCAGGGATAAATCCCCTCGCCACAAAGGTTAGTCATCGTGCATAAAGTCAGAGAAACATGCCGCCGGACGCTTCGACCCGCTGGCCATTGATCCACTGTCCGCCCGGCGTCAGCAACAACGCCAGTGCGCCGCCAATATCATCCGGCTGCCCCACGCGACCCAGCGCGGTATTGCTGGCGACCATCGCGTTCACCGCGCTGTTATCGCGCACTGTACCGCCGCCAAAGTCGGTCTCAATCGCGCCCGGCGCAAGGATATTCACGCCAATCTGCCGCGCGCCCAATTCCTTGGCCTGATACCGGGTCAGAACTTCCATCGCCCCCTTCATCGCCGCGTAGGCGCCGTAACCGGGCAGGCTGAAGCGGGTCAGGCCGCTGGAAATATTGATAATCCGGCCGCCATCATTGATCAGCGGCAGCAGTTGCTGGGTCAGGAAGAACGGCCCTTTCAACTGAACGTTCATCAGCAAGTCGAACTGCTCCGGGGTGGTTTCGCTGAACAACGCGTGCACGCCGATGCCGGCATTGTTGATCAGGAAATCGAAGCGCTGACGCTGGAAAGTTTGCTCCAGTGTCTTTTCAACCTGTGCGGCAAACGCGGCGAAGTGTTCGCTGTGGCCGACGTCCAGTTGCAGCATCGCCGCGCTGGCGCCGAGTGCCTGCAATTCAACAACCAGCGCCTGGGCCTCGTCGGCGCGGCTGTGGTAAGTGCCGATGATGTCGATGCCTTGGGCGGCGAGGTGCAGGGCAGCGCTTCGGCCCAAGCCACGACTGGCGCCGGTGATCAATGCAATTTTGCGATTCATGCTGACTTCCTCGAGTATTGAGTGGCGATGGGAAGAAGTTTATTTATCCGCCCTGAGGTGATAAACACAGCGAAAACGGAATCACTGATCGGCACAGCCGAACAATCACCGAGGCCCACATGAACAAACTGGACCTGCTGCGCACCTTCGTGCGGGTCAGCGAACTGTCGAGTTTTACCCTGGCCGGCGAAAGCCTCGGCCTGCCGCGCTCCACGGTGTCCGAGCAGGTGCAGGCACTCGAAACCTTGCTCGGCACGCGTCTGCTGCAACGCACCACGCGCAAGGTGCAGGCGACTCAGGATGGTCTGGTGCTGTATGAGCGCAGCAAGGATTTGCTCTCGCACATGGACGAAATCGAAGGGCTGTTCCGTCAGGACGAAGCTTCATTGACCGGACGCATTCGCGTCGACATGCCGAACATTCTCGCGCGTCGGTTGATCATGCCGCGCCTGCCGCAGTTCATGGACCGTCACCCGAACCTGCAACTGGAAATCAGCAGCACTGATCGCCGCGTGGATCTGCTCGCTGAGGGGTTCGATTGCGTGTTACGCATCGGTGCGCAGCCTGACCAATCCGTCGTCGCCCGGCATCTTGGCGATTTCCCGATGGTCAACTGCGCCAGCGCCGGGTATCTGGAGCGTTACGGCGTGCCGCAGACCCTGGAAGATCTGGCGCAGCATCGGCTGGTGCATTACGTCGGCGTGCTGGGTTCACGTTCTGAAGGCTTCGTCTACGAGGCGGGCGGCGAGGTGCGGCGGGTGGCAATGGCCGGCAGCATCACGGTCAACAGCACCGACGCCTACGAAGCGGCCTGCCTGGGCGGTTTCGGCCTGACCCAAGTGCCGCGCACCGGCATGCAGCCGCATCTGGAGAACGGCGAATTGCTGAGCGTGCTGCCGCAATATACCGCGCCGCCGATGGCGATCTCGCTGCTGTATGCGCGGCAACGGCATTTGCCGTTGCGGGTGCGGGTGTTTATGGATTGGCTGAGCGATGTCGTTCGTTCGACGCTCTAATCAACAACGTGAATCCATTGTAGGAGTGAGCCTGCTCGCGATAGCGGTGTGTCAGTCAACATTGATTCGTCTGACACACCGCGTTCGCG
>NZ_JABWQS010000070.1:0-14358 GCF_014268545.1 Pseudomonas sp. SWRI81 | reverse complement strand
TTTTCAGAAATACAAATGCCCCGACAAGTCGGGGCATTTGTATTTAACCGGGGCAGATTGCGTTTTCACACAGTCTGCGACATGGGGGCCTTTTTGTTGCCCAAAATTCCTCTGACACCACAAAACAACTGTAGGAGTGAGCCTGCTCGCGATAACGGTGTGTCAGCCAGCATCATTGGCACAGACATACCGCTATCGCGAGCAGGCTCACTCCTACAGGGGATCTTCGTCGACTTAGGCGGCGCGTTCGTCTCCCGGGCTACGTTCAAAATAACGTTTGTACTCGCGGCTGAATTGCGACGTGCTCTGATACCCCACCCGATGCGCCACCTGCGCCACGCCCAGGCCCTCGGCCACCAGCAAGGTCTGCGCCTTGAGCAACCTCAGCCGCTTCAGATACTGCACCGGCGACAATAACGTGCTGCGTTTGAAATGCTCATGAAACGTCGACACGCTCATGTTCGCGCAACCGGCCAGGGTCTCGACGTTCAACGGCTCGGTGTAATGCGCGTGCAGATGGCTGATCGAAGCCGCCACCCGCGCGAACTGCCCCTGCTGTTCCACCAGCGCGCGCAAGACATCCGCCTGCGGCCCGCGTAGCGCGACGAACAACAACTCGCGCACCCGCGCCGGACCGAGAATCTGACATTCCAGCGGATCGTGCAGGCAACTGAGCAGCCGCTCGACACAGCCACGCATGTCATCGTCGAGCACCACCGAGGTCATCGATTCCGGCGTCTGCGCCGGGATATGCCGCCCCGGCGCCAGGCCCATCGCCAGCACCAGCTCACCGAGCTGCACCCGATCAATTGCCACCGAGACACCGAGCAAGGGTGCGTCGGGCAAGGCAAAGGTTTCGCACTCGAAGGGCACCGGCAGTGCCTGAATCAGGTAATGCCCGGCGCCATATTCCATGGTCCGCGGGCCGAGGAACGCCAGTTTGCTGCCCTGGGCGATGATCATCAGGCTCGGCTCGTAAATGTGCGGGCCACGGGCGACATCGCAACTGGCGCGCAGCACTTGCACGCCGGGCAAGCCGGTCTGGCTGTAACCATCACGCAGCGCCAGCGGTTCGATCAGCGAAACCAGCCGGGCGTTGGCATCAAGATGACGAGTTAACTGCATCGAAAAAAGTCTTCGCAAAAATCAGGGAAAAAGGGATGAAAACATCATCGCAGATCCGTTGCCCCCTGCGACCGTCAAAACCTGCATGCCGGAGAATTAGGCATGAGACCCGGAGGAATCGCCATGGCCGCACGCTCAGTCGGCGCCCAGAATGCACCGCCTCACTTGTCACTGCTTTTGCGAGGTCACTCATGTACACCGCCATCGGCTATGCCGCCCAATCGGCCACCACACCCCTCGCCCCGATGAAATTCGAACGCCGCAGCCCACGGGCCGACGACGTGGCGATCGAAATTCTCTACTGCGGCGTCTGCCATTCCGACATCCATCAGGCGCGCAATGAATGGGGAATCGCCGTTTATCCGTTGATGCCCGGCCACGAGATCGTCGGAAAAGTCACCGCTGTCGGTGCGAATGTCACCCGGCATAAAGTGGGCGATCTGGTCGGTGTTGGCTGCATGGTCGACTCTTGCCGCACCTGCGAAGCCTGCCAGTCGAATCTGGAACAATATTGCCTCGAAGGCCCGACCATGACCTACGCCACGCCAGACCGGGTGGACGGCAGCAACACCATGGGCGGTTATTCGGACAGCATCGTCGTCAGCGAACACTTTGTGGTGCGCATTCCGGAAAAACTGGCACTGGCCAGCGCCGCGCCGATTCTCTGCGCCGGCATCACCACCTACTCGCCGCTCAAGCACTACGGTGTCAAAGCGGGCGACAAGGTCGGGATTCTTGGCATGGGTGGTCTGGGCCACATGGGCATCAAGTTTGCCAAAGCCATGGGCGCGGAAGTGACCCTGTTCACCCGTTCGGCGAGCAAAGCCGAGGAAGGCCGTCGTCAGGGCGCCGATCACGTAATCGTGTCCACCGACGCCGAGCAGATGAAAGCCGCCGCCGGGTATTTCGACTTCCTGCTCGACACCATTCCGGTGCAGCACGACCTCAATCCGTACCTCGACACCCTGCGGTTTGACGGCGTGCACATTCTGGTCGGTCTGATCGAGCCAGTTAACCCACCGGTCCACGCCGGCAAACTGGTGATGAGCCGTCGTGTGCTGGCCGGTTCCCTGATCGGCGGTGTCGCCGAAACCCAGGAAGTGCTGGATTTCTGCGCCGAGCACAACATTACCTGCGACATCGAAATGCTCGACATCCGCCAGATCAACGAAGCCTACGCCCGGATGATCGCCGGTGACGTGAAATACCGTTTTGTCATCGACATGGCGACGCTGAAGGCTTAAACCTTCAAGGTTTACACCTTCAAGACTTACACCTTCAAGCCTAGCTCCGCCGACAGCCGGGTTGTGACTCCTTTAAGCAGGGGAATCAACTCGGCCATCTTTTCCAGCGGCATGTACGGCACGGTGCTGGCGATACTGATCGCCGCGACAATACCCTTGCTCGCATCGCGAATCGGCGCCGCCACGCAGCGGATCGATGGTTCGTTGTCTTCCAGATCGAACGCGTAGCCGCCCGCCACGTATTCGGTCATGCGCTGCTCGAGCTGCTCCCACGACTGCTGGGGATGCTGCGGCCAGAACTGACTTTTCCCACCCGCCGGCAGGCTGATGTCGTACAGCCGTTGCCAATCCTGCGGCGAGTCATCAAGCATCAACGCCTTGCCGATCCCGGTGCGCACCAGCGGCATGCGATGGCCGACCCGTGAACGCATCTCCGGACCATTGCGTCCGGGATTCTTCAACAGATACAGCACTTCGTCGCCTTCGCGGATGCCCAGATGCACGGTGTCGCCGGTCAGCGCCGACAACTCGTCAAGGTACGGTCCGGCCAACGTCACCAACGGCAACTCTTCGCGCGCCTGAAAGCCCAGCTCGATCAGCTTCGGCCCGAGCAGATAACCGATCTGCGGCACCACACGCAGATAGCGTCCGTCGACCAGGCAACTGGCCAGGCGATGGGTGGTGCTGCGCGTGGTGCCGATCAGCCGGGCAATCTCCTTGAGATCACGGGCGCCGCTGGCGACGGCCTGCACCACACCGAGGCCGCGCAGCAGTGTCTGGGTGCCGGTGGGCGCGGCCTCCCTGGTTTTTTCCGGAGCGTCTTCCTGCATATCCAGCCTTTACCGTTGAGCGAGGGAACGGGCGGCATTATGGTCGCCCGATGCTGAGCACTACAACTCGATACGCTCGACCTTGCCCACCAGCAGCACGTAGGACAAAGCGCCGACCAGCGCGAGCACAGCGATGTAGGTGATGGCCGGGGCGAACGAATCACCGCTGGCAAGGAAGCCGATGACGATCGGCGTGGCAATCGCCGACAAGTTGCCGATGAAGTTGAACACGCCACCGGTCAGGCCAAGCAGACGGGCCGGGGCCAGTGTCGAGACCAGCGACCACGTGATCGACGCCAGACCGTTACCGAAAAATGCCAGCGCAAGAAAGGCAATCACCAGCGGCGTCGACTCAACGAAGTTGGCGCCGATGATCGAGGTCGAAATCAGCAGGCCACCAATGATTGGCAATTTACGTGCGAAGCCCACGCTGTAGCCACGGCGGATCAGGAAGTCGGAGAAGAATCCCGAACACAGCACACCCACGAACGCGGCGAGAAACGGCAGCGACGCCAGCAGGCCGGACTTGATGAAGTCCATGCCGCGGTATTTCACCAGATAGGTCGGGAACCACGTGAGGAAAAACCACAGCGTCGAATTCAGGCAGAACTGGCCGAGGTAGATGCCCCACAACTTGCGCTTGCTAAGGACGACGCCGAGATCGGTCCAGCTGAATTTGGCTTTGACCCTGGCCGTCTCGGCCTGGATATCGACCAGCCCGCCACCCTCGCGGATCAGATCGATTTCTGCTTCGTTGGCGCCCTTGAAATCGCGCGGCTCGCGATACACGGCGTACCAGATCACCGCCCAGAGAATGCCGACCGCGCCAGTCACAACGAAGACCATGTGCCAGCCGAATGTGTGTTGCAGCCAGGCCAGTACCGGTGTCAGGAAGGCCAGACCGACGAACTGCCCGGACGTGTAGAAACCAATCGCCGTGGCGCGTTCGCGCTCGGGGAACCAGGTCGTCACCACGCGGCTGTTGATCGGATACGCCGGTGCTTCCAGCGCTCCGACGGCCATGCGCAGCACGAACAGCGCAATGAAACTGCTGACGAAACCGAGCATCACCGTGGCCACTGACCACAGCAGCAGCGCCACGCTATAGAGGATCCGCGGCGGCACGCGATCGACCAGCCAGCCGCCGGGAATCTGCATGGCGGCGTAGGTCCAGCCGAAGGCGGAGAAGATCAGACCGACGTGAACCGGATCGATGCCCAGCTCACTGGTCAGCGCCGGCGCGGCGATCGACAGGTTGCTACGGTCCAGGTAGTTGATGACCACGGTGATAAACAGCAACACCATGATGAAAAAACGCTTGCGGCTAGGCGCGACTAAAGACGCCTGCCCGGTGAGGGTGTGCGTTTGCATGAGAGATGCCTCTTTTTATGTTTGTTGAGGACAGTCTTAAGACTTGAACCGAATCCTGTGGGAGCGGGCTTGCTCGCGAATGCGGTGTACCTGCCGAAGAATACGCTGAATGACACACCGCATTCGGGAGCGAGCCCCCTCCCACAGGGGCTAGCGATGATTCAAAGACTCACCACTCGGCAAAGCTGCCGTCGGCGTGGCGCCAGATCGGGTTGCGCCAGCGGTGGCCGACGGCCGCGCGCTCGATCACATATTCCTCGTTGATCTCGATGCCCAGGCCCGGGCCGTTCGGGATCTTCACGAAGCCCTTGTCGTAATCGAACACGCGCGGGACCTTCACGTAGTCGAGCAAATCGTTGCTCTCGTTGTAATGGATGCCCAGGCTCTGCTCTTGGATAAACGCGTTGTAACAAGCCGCGTCCAATTGCAAACAGGCTGCCAGCGCAATCGGCCCCAGCGGGCAATGCAGCGCCAGCGCTACGTCGTAGGCTTCGGCCATGTTGGCGATCTTGCGGGTTTCGGTGATGCCGCCGGCGTGCGACGCGTCCGGCTGGATGATGTCGACGTAGCCCTCGCTCAATACTCGTTTAAAGTCCCAGCGCGAGAACAGCCGCTCGCCAAGGGCAATCGGCGTACTGGTCAGGGGCGCGAGTTCTTTCAACGCTTCGTAGTTTTCGCTGAGCACCGGCTCTTCGATAAACATCAGTTTGTAGGGGTCGAGTTCCTTCATCAGCACCTTGGCCATCGGCTTGTGCACACGACCATGGAAATCGACGCCGATACCGACGTTCGGCCCGACGGCATCACGCACGGCGGCGACGTTGGCCAAGGCGAGGTCGACTTTCTCAAAGGTGTCGAGGAACTGCAGTTCTTCGGTGCCGTTCATTTTCACTGCGGTGAAACCCCGGCTCACAGCCTCTTTCGCCGCACGCGCGGTGTCAGCCGGACGGTCGCCGCCGATCCACGAATAGACACGAATCTTGTCGCGCACCTGGCCACCGAGCAGGTCACTGACCGAGACCCCGAGGGCCTTGCCCTTGATGTCCCACAACGCCTGATCGATACCGGCCAGCGCGCTCATGTGAATCGCGCCGCCGCGGTAGAAGCCGCCGCGATAGAGCACGGTCCAGATGTCTTCGATATTGCGTGGGTCTTTGCCGATCAGGTAGTCGGACAATTCTTCCACGGCAGCGGCGACGGTGTGCGCACGTCCTTCCACCACGGGTTCGCCCCAACCGGTCACGCCTTCGTCGGTTTCGACCTTGAGGAAGCACCAGCGCGGCGGAACGATGAAGGTCGTGAGTTTGGTGATTTTCATCTTTTTGTCTCTCTTATTGATGCAGCGCACGCGGCGCCAAAAAGTCTTAGCGAAGCGCTTTCCACGCGGCCACGTAGGCCTTGGCGTTGACCGCAACCTGCTCGGGCGTCATGCCTGGCTTGAACAGGCCGGAACCGAGGCCGAAACCTTTTACCCCGGCATCGATAAACACCTGCATGTTGTCCGGCGTGATGCCGCCGACCGGTGCCAGTACCGTGCCCGCTGGCAACACCGCGAGCCAGGCTTTGACGACCGCCGGGCCCATCTGCTCGGCCGGGAACAGTTTGAGAATGTCCGCGCCCTCCTCCAGCGCCGCGAACGCTTCAGTCGGCGTGGCCACACCCGGCGACAGGTACAGCCCCGCCGCTTTCGCCGCGCGCAACACCTTGGCATCGCTGTGCGGCATGACGATTACCTGGCCGCCGGCCTCTTTTACTTGTGCGACCTGCTCGGGTGTCAGAACGGTGCCGGCACCGATCAGGCAATCGGCGGGCAACGTCTGGCGCAGGATGCGGATACTTTCGTACGGCGATGGGGAATTGAGCGGTACTTCGATGACGCGAAATCCGGCTGCATACAGGACTTCTCCGACCGCGGCAGCTTCCTGCGGTTGCAGGCCACGCAGGATCGCGATCAGACCGTTTTGCGCCAATGCTTGCTTGAGCATGTCAGGCCTCCAGTCAGGGTTAACGAGATGAGGATTTGATCAGCCCGGCGGCCAGCGCCAGTTGCCACAAACCACGCTCGGTAGCTTGCTCGGCCAGGGTCACCGTGGCGAAACCGCAGGCGTCGAGGGCACGGCGGTAGCGGGTACACAATTGCGCATTGCCAATGAGCACGATCGCAGGAAGATTCGGATTGTTACGCCGACGCCGCTGGACGTTGGCGAGCGCGGCCAGCTCATGGCCGATCATCAGGCCGGACAGATAGTCCGGCTGAGCGGTCGGGCTCAGTTCACCGGTCAGGCCGAGGGTGCGGGCGCTGAACAAGGTCGACAACACGCCCAGCTCAGCATCTGTCGACAGGGCAATTTGTACGCCGCGGTCAAACGCCTGCGCATCGAAGGTCGCGCTCGGCTGCTGGGTACGCCCGAGGATGCTGTGCTCGCTGAGGACGGCGAAGACTTCGCCGGTCATGAATGTGTCGAAATGGGTGATACGCCCATCGACCACTTCCACCCACTTCGAGTGGCTGCCCGGCAGGCCGATCAGCAAGTCGTTACCCGACCCGGCCGGCAGGCTTTGCAGGACCCCGAGTACTTGGGTCTCTTCGCCGCGCATCACGTTCGGCAGACGCGAACGCTGAATCACACCCGGCACGATGTGCACGGACGTACCGCGAAAACTGACAACGGTTTGTAGGGAGTTTCCGAGATGGGCGACGTCGGCCGGCGTCTCGCAGTAGGCCGCTTCGCGCCAGCCCTGCGCACTGCCGACCATGCCGCAAGCGATCACCGGCAGATTCGGCTGCGCGTCGAGCCAGTCACCGCAGGCCTCGTCGAAGGCCAGTTCAAAGCCGTCGACGCATTCGCGTCCGTGGATGACTTTTGGGGTTTTGGGCAACTGCATGATCCCGGAAGACAGCGCACGCTGCTCCAGCACCACACCGTCCGCCGCGAGTTTGTAAGCACGTAATGAGGTCGTCCCCCAATCGAGCGCGATCAATTGCGCCTGCATCGCTTCACCTGTTTTGTTTTTGGCAGTGAGTGCGATGGACTATAAACCCGAGGGAAGGGAAATCTCAATATATAAATATCAATCCCACATAATGGGACATAGACGAGTAGCAAGCTTTTCTCGTCTACGGGCATAAAAATCCTGATTCGCTGAATTCGACAAAGAAAAAGCCGGGGTCTTCAGGATTTCCGTACGACAACGCTGGATGAATCGCTCAGCGGCAATTGGCAGGCGGCAGAAGAGTGATCGACAAATCGGCTTCCTGCCGCCAGACAAGAAGCCCACTTGAACGAAGGGTTATTCCCTGTTGATTGCTCGCGCCAGATCAGCGGATGGCACACGCATGATTTCGGAAAAATACGTTTTGTAAGGAGTCGTATGAGCGCGGAATACGCAGGAAATAAAAGGTCTTTTCGTAAACCAACGACTGAGTACTTTCCCCTCAGGAAAGATTTCCGCGCCCTTTTTCCCGGTCGACTCTCTGAAAATGACGTCGGCTTTGTACTCGTTTGCCTTCCCCCTCTCATCGCGCTCAACAAGGCCAAAACCGGAGCGTTTTATCTGGTGCGCGACAGAAAAGTCCAGATCATCATCCACAGCGCATACCAACCCTTGGCTGATATGTGATTCGAACAACTCGAGAATTTTCACATCGGCGCGAAAGCGAACCTGATAGATTCCGGTATCTTCCAACTCATCAACTCCGGAATAAGACAGTTTCGCAGCCGGCTTGCCATGGTTCATTGAACATGCAGAGCATATGAGCAATAAAAATATCAAAAAAAATCGGGACACGATGCTCACTCCTTGAAAAAGCTCAAAACCGACTCATTGAAAATCTGACGAGCAGTTTTTCCGTTATCCAACGGTCGCAAATACATAATATTGGCATCCGCATGATTCACGTTTACCCGCCCCATTACATTCGGCCCGGTAGAGATTTCCCATTGCTCACCAAAACTTGCAACTGTATCTGATACGTTTGTTATCTTCGGTGCGGCGCGAATATTGACCCAGTACTGAGCCTTGGGCTTGGGTGGCAACCTGTAGATATTGGAAATGCTCCACACCATCACACCTTCGCCAACCGGATCGATGGTCAATAACATTCTGACTGTATAGCCTTTCTCCGTGAGAGTGGCTGAAAGGTGAGCGCCATTCCAACCTCCCAGACTATGACCCACAATATACACAGCGGTTGAGCAGTCCGGGATCTTCGCCAGTATCTTTTCAGACAGGTCTTTATCAGTAATGAAATCATTATAACCGAGAGGCCACGACTCGAATTTTCCCACAGGAAAATTCAACGCTTTGGCATCTCTAATGAATATTTCGCGCACTGCATCGACGTTATTATTTGGACCACTGAAATAATAACTTTCCTGATCTCCAGCACCACCAATAAAAAACACAACAAAATTCCGCAGAGATATAGCAACCTGCTTATTGGTCTGATCGGTCTTGCAAGTAAGTGTGTGTGCTTTTACTTCCCTCTTCGCGTGAGGTGTTTCAGTAGGTGCGCTGACTTCGGACATGACCAATCACTCCACGAATAATTTGATGGTTTCCGCCACGTGCGAACTGACCATATGCGTGAATCCGTTCGCATCGGTAACACCGTGTTCCTCGCTTCCGTCACCCCGTTCAATGGTGTAGGCGTGATAAGGCACTGGCTCTCCGGTCGCTTCATTCGTCACTTGCAACCTGTCAGTGAAATGCACCGGCATCGGCAACAGCCCACTAAACGCTGCCCCTCCGCCGCTCTGGCCGATGATCACCGTGCCCGAGCCACCGATCACGACATTGCCATGCCCGCCAGTACTGTCGAGCATCGCGGCGTTGAGGCCGTTAATGAAGACGGTGCCGGAGACCGCTCCGGTAATCGGGCTGCCACACGCTGATTTATCGGTCATGCGTGCAGCAGCGAGGCCATCGAAAAACACGTCCGGCGAGCCGGAGACGATCGGGTTGGTGCCGTGTCCTGGCAGTGGGCAAGCGGTCGGGTCGGTGACGCGTGCTGCGGGTTTACCACTCAATTCAAAGCTCCTTGCTTAAGGGGTGCCGGGGATGGCTGATAGATGTCGATGTCGGTCGCTGCAAAGCGCCAGCGATTGTCGACCGGGTCGAACAGAGCGTGACAATGCTCACGGCTTTCAGGTGATGTTGCGGTTTGCACGGCACGCCAGGCTTCGTCGGCTTGCCACTTCAAATCGGCAGGCGTTGCATCATCCAGTTCGTTGAGCCAGGCGTTGTAGTTACGCAGGTGATTGCGCTCATAAGTCGATTGCAGCAAGTCGCCCATTTGCGCGCCAAGGTCCAGATGATGCCCGGACGTCCACCGGCCAATATCGGAATAGACATGCCAGCCCATCGGGATCAACGCACCGTTCTCCAACAGAGAATGGCCGGCGAGAGCGACGAAGCCGCAACAGATGTGCAGCATCAGCCAGCCTCGATGGGCGTCTATAACCGCTGTTGGATCGAAGGTTCTCAGCGCTACCACGCGGTAATCGCCAAGTCCGGCACTGCGCGTCATCAACTCGGCGTCAAGCCGCGACACGAAAGCCCGAATAGCCAGACCGCCAGTGCGCTGGGCCATGCAGAGAATTTCGACAGCCTGTCGTTTTGGGTCGTCAGTAGACCCGGTATTTTTCACCAGGCCATACAGGCGCATTGAGGCCTGTAGACCGCTCATTGCTGGTCACTCATTGACGCAGCGAGCGCTCCGCAGGCGCGGAGAAATTTTGCCAGAGGCATTGCAGGTGTCGTCCGTGAGCGCGCAAAAATGGCGCACAGGATGCCGGACTAGAGCGGCGGCGACAACCGAATCAGCACTGGACTGCCATCATTTGTTCAACCCTCGGCAAACTCGCGCAACACCTTGCCATCCATGCGATACCTCACCCATTCTTCCTGCGGTTGCGCGCCGAGGGATTTGTAGAATTCGATGGCCGGGGTGTTCCACTCCAGCACGCTCCATTCGAAGCGGCCGCAGTCGTTGTCGCAGGCGATTTTTGCCAAGTGGCGCAGCAAGGTTTTGCCGGCGCCGCCGCCGCGTTGCTCAGGAGTAATGTAAAGGTCTTCGAGGTATAGGCAGTTGCTGCCCAGCCAGGTCGAATAACTGAAGAAGAACACCGCGAAACCGATCGGCAAGCCGTCGCGAAGACAGATCAGACCATGGGCGGTAGCACCTTCGCCGAACAGGCTGCGCTCGATGTCGGCGACGCTGGCGATGACTTCGTGGCGGGCCTTTTCAAAATCGGCCAGTTCGGTGATGAAGGCGAGGATCTGCGGTGCATCGCTGGGGGTCGCCGGGCGGATTTCGATCGTCATGGACGGGCCTTATGGGGAAATTGAAGCGCCATACTAAGTCCGCAGCGCTTTTGTGGCGAGGGAGCTTGCTCCCGCTTGGCTGCGAAGCAGTCATAATTCAGGCTTGCTGCCTGCCTGGTTCACCGCATCGGGGGGCTGCTGCGCAACCCGGTGGGAGCAAGCTCCCTCGCCACAAAATTTAACTGAGCCCATGAACACGATGTCTATGCCAGCGACAGCATTTGCGCCTTTGATCGACCTCGCCGCCGAGTTGCTGCCCCACGCTCTGGAGCCCTGCGACGACGGAGCCCATGACCTCGCCCATTTGCAACGCGTCTGGCACAACGCGCGCACGCTGCACGAAACAGAAGGCGGCGATCTCGACATCTTGCTCGCCGCCGTGCTGCTGCATGACTGCGTCGCCGTCGAAAAAAACTCTCCGCTACGCTCGCAGGCTTCACGTCTGGCAGCGGACAAAGCGTCATCCGTGCTGAAGGAAATGAACTGGCCCCGCGAGAAAATCGCCAGCGTCGCCCACGCCATCGAAGCCCACAGTTTCTCCGCCAACATCACCCCGTTGACGCTTGAGGCAAAAATCGTCCAGGACGCCGACCGTCTCGATTCGCTGGGCATGCTTGGCGTTGCGCGTACCTTCTACGTTGCCGGGCGCATGGGCGCGGCGCTGTATGACCCGCTGGATCCGCTAGCGCGTGAACGTGATTACGACGACACGCGTTTTTGCTTCGATCATTTCCAGACCAAACTGCTGCACCTCGCCGACGGTTTTCAGACCACGGCCGGCCAGCGTTTGGCACAGATTCGCCATCACCGCCTGAAGGGTTTCATGGAGCAATTCAAGGAGGAGATCGGCATCGTCTGAACCTTTACTCCGGCAAACGGCGATCCTGACTTTATCAACCTCGCACCTGACGCGCACGCCCGACGTGTTAAACAGATGACGTTAACTCGCCGCTCAAGGAAAGCGCGTCATGCCGCATTCAACACCTCAAGTGTCGGGCAAATTGTTCGGCATGTTCTGCCTCGCCAGTTATCTGTTGTCATTGTCGTATGGCTCGACGTTTTTGCTGTCGCTGTTGATCGGTGCGCGTGGCGGCAATGAACACGACGCAGGCCGTGTCATTTCGGCGGCGATGCTTAGCACCTTTATCGCGGTGCTGGGGTCCGGACATTTGTCGGATCTGTTAGGGGCGGCGCGTTCGATCGCCCTCTTGGGGCTGTTGCTGGTAGCGGCGAGTCTGGGCTTTGCGATGACGCCGGGCTTCGGTCATCTGCTGCTGTTTTTTGGCCTTCTGCTGGGACTGGGTTGGGGGGTGTTCTACACCTTGGGACCGATCATCGTCGCCAGTCTGGTGACACCGACGCAACGGGCAAAATATTTCGCTTTGCTGTCCGGCAGCATGATGACGGGGATCGGCAGCGGCCCCTTGCTCGGACGTGCTGCCGGTGCTCTGAACTGGCCGGTGACTTCGGCGTTTTACCTGGCGGCGCTGGCGAGCCTTATCGGTGTCCTGTTGTTCTGGCGACTCGGTGCCAGACTGAACAGCACACAAGCCCCTTCGGCAGCGAAAATCACTTGGCGAGCGACCACACAAGTCCTCGGCTCGCGCGCACTGTTCCCCATCGTCATGGTCGGTCTGGGTGGTTGCGTGTTCGGCGGTCTGTCCAGTTTCCAGACAAGCTATGCCGCTGCCCGTTCGCTGGATTATTCGCTGTTCTTTTTCGGCTTCATGAGTGCGGCAATCAGCAGCCGGATGTTGATCGCAGGGTTTGTGGTCAAACGTGATCCGCTGCGCGCGTCGTGCCTGCTATCGGGGCTGATGCTCGGTTCGATTGTTCTGTTTGCGTTCGGTGTCCACAGCGCATTGAGTTACCTGCTGGCAGCGGTGATGCTTGGCGTCGGTTACGGCCTGACGTATTCGGTGATCAATGCACTGGCCGCCAACGAAGCACCGGCCGGCACGACCTCGCAGGCGTTGCTGCTGTTCAGCCTTTGCTACTTCGTCGGCGTGTTCGGCTTCCCCTTTCTCGCCGGCCAAATCATTGTCGAACACGGCGTGACGACATTGCTGCTCGCGCTATTGGCGGTGGCGTCGGCAAACTGGCTGATCACGCTGGGCCGTCTCTCATGGCGGCGGTTTGAGGTCAAGGCCGCAACGCTGAGCCAGACCGTTCGTCGATCCTCAGGCACCAATCCGCCATCAGGGCTGACCAAAAAAGGGTAAGGATTCCAATTACTGGAGAAGCCCTATGATCCCGTCAAGGTTGACTGCTTTCGTCTTCAGCGCCCTGCTCTGCCCCGCGGTGTTCGCCGCCTCGTCCACGGCAGCGGGCACTGGCCCTACCGATCCGACGCCACCGCGAGCCCCGGCCATCAACAGCGCCCCCGGCATAAACACCGATGGCTCTGGCGTGCCGCTGATCAATCAGCCGCCGGCAACGGGCACTGACCCGCGCACCCAAGGCAGCGACCCTGGACGCCAGGGCGGCATGAACACGCCTGACGCGCCGGCTGCGCCCGATAACGCCGGGCCGGGCACCGGCTCGAAAACCACTACCGGTGGCTCGGGTTCCGAAGGTGCCGGTCAATAGTTCGCCGACGCGAGCGTCCTGTTCACTCCCCTGAAGAGGTAACCATGAACGTCGACAAAGACCTCGAAAAAGAAGTCCTCACCCGCCTGCTGCATGCGCATCCCGATGGCTTGGGCAAAGAAGTCCTGGACAATTATCGCGGCGAGAAAGTCGTCGCCGATACCCTCGCGGCGCTACAGGAGCGCGGGCTGATTCACCACGGCCATGTGACCTGCCGCGAGGCCGGTGAACAGTCGTTGAACCTGCCGATCAAGCTCAGCGCCGCCGGGGTTGTAGCAGCGCGCAAACTCGACAGCTGAGCCATGTGACCGTGCCGGTGCTTGCGCGACCTGCGTCAGCGCCGGCAGTGAACTTCACCTACCGATGCAAGGAGAAATCCCATGCCTCGTGGCAGCAAAGACAAATACACCGCCGAGCAAAAGCGCAAGGCCGAGCACATCGAAGACAGCTACGAGAAAAAAGGCGTGTCCACAGATGAGGCCGAAGCGCGGGCCTGGGCGACCGTCAACAAGCAATCGGGCGGCGGCGAGAAATCCGGCGGCTCGGGACGCAAGAAGCCGGCGAGCGCCAAGTCTGAAGATCGCAAGGAGTCATCGCGGCGCGCGGTGGCCAGTCGCAAGGGGCACTCGCGCAACAGCGAGACTTCGAAGGACGCGCAGACCGTTGACAGTTTGATGAAGGAAGCCCGGGCGAAGAACATTCCGGGGCGGTCTTCGATGCGTAAGCAGGAGCTGATCGAGGCGTTGCGCAAGGCTGGCTAGGTCCGGGTACTTCAGCGTATTTGATGGCCCTATCGCGAGCAGCAGAAGACGCGGCTGATGGATCAGCGCACGAGCCAGCGCGACCCGCTGTTTCTGTCCGCCGGACAAGGC
>NZ_JABWQS010000007.1:0-177649 GCF_014268545.1 Pseudomonas sp. SWRI81 | reverse complement strand
ATCGCGAAGACACCGATTACTACAGCCATGCCGGCGCGTTGTTTCGGTTGATGAGCGACGAGCAGAAGGCCTTGTTGGTCAGCAACATCGCCGGTGCGATGGCGGGCGTTTCAAGCGACGTTGTCGACCGTCAGTTGCAGCATTTCTACAAAGCCGACCCGGCGTATGGAGAAGCAATCGCAACGTTGCTCAACGTACAGCTTAACGAAGTCTAAACGAGAAGCAGAACCGCCCTCATTTGGGCGGTTTTTGCGTTATTTAGCCCTGTTTTCTCAGAAAATCTTCGCTTTTATTGCGCCAGGCGAGTGACCTTCCGGTCAGCTTGGTTCAAACTACAGACTTTCAAGTAGGGAGATGTAGGGCGATGCAAGGCCACCCAGACGTAATCGATTACCTCAACACGTTGCTGACCGGCGAACTGGCCGCGCGTGATCAATATTTCGTTCATTCGCGGATGTATGAGGACTGGGGGTTCACCAAGCTCTACGAGCGAATCAACCACGAAATGGAAGAAGAAGCCGGTCACGCGGATGCGTTGATGCGCCGGATTCTGATGCTCGAAGGCACACCGCGCATGCGTCCGGATGATCTGGATGTCGGCACTACTGTGCCAGAGATGCTCGAAGCCGACCTGCGCCTCGAATACAAAGTCCGCGCGGCGCTGTGCAAAGGCATCGAACTCTGCGAGCAGCACCAAGACTACGTCAGCCGCGAGATCCTGCGGGTTCAGCTCAACGATACCGAAGAAGACCATACCTACTGGCTGGAAAAGCAGTTGGGTCTGATCAAGTTGATCGGTCTTGAGAACTACCTGCAATCCCACGCGTCCTGATTGCAACGGCTACAAAAAAGCCCCTGTCACGGTTGAAGTGACAGGGGCTTTTTCATACCCGGCGTTTAAGCGCGATCGCGGATCAGCAGTGGCTTGAGGTAGTGGCCAGTGTGAGATTGCTTCATCTCGGCCACTTCCTCCGGCGTACCGGTAGCGATGATCTGACCGCCCTTGGAACCGCCTTCAGGACCGAGGTCCACCAGCCAGTCAGCGGTCTTGATCACGTCGAGGTTATGTTCGATCACCACCACGGTGTTGCCGTGGTCGCGCAGGCGATGCAGGACGTCGAGCAATTGCTGGATGTCCGCGAAGTGCAGGCCGGTGGTCGGCTCGTCGAGGATGTACAGGGTCTTGCCGGTGTCACGCTTGGACAGCTCGCGCGACAGTTTGACCCGCTGTGCCTCACCACCGGACAAGGTTGTCGCCGACTGCCCGAGCTTGATGTACGACAGGCCGACATCCATCAACGTTTGCAGCTTGCGCGCCAGCGCCGGCACCGCGTCGAAGAACTCCCGGGCCTCCTCGATGGTCATTTCGAGGGTTTCGTGGATGCTCTTGCCCTTGTATTTGATCTCAAGGGTCTCGCGGTTGTAGCGCTTGCTCTTGCACACATCGCAAGGCACGTAGATGTCCGGCAGAAAGTGCATTTCTACCTTGATCAAGCCGTCGCCCTGGCACGCCTCACAGCGCCCGCCCTTGACGTTGAATGAGAAGCGCCCTGGGCCGTAGCCACGGGAGCGCGATTCGGGAACGCCAGCGAACAGTTCGCGGATGGGTGTGAACAGTCCGGTATAAGTCGCCGGGTTGGAGCGTGGAGTGCGACCGATCGGGCTCTGGTCGATATCGACGACCTTGTCCAGATGTTCCAGGCCCTTGATGCTGTCATGAGCCGCAGCTTCCAGCGTGGTCGCGCCATTGAGTGCCGTGGCACTGAGCGGGAACAGCGTATTGTTGATCAGCGTCGATTTGCCCGAGCCGGATACGCCGGTGACGCAAGTCAGCAGACCAATCGGGATTTCCAGGTCGACGTTGCGCAGGTTGTTGCCGCGTGCGCCCTTGAGCGACAGCGTCAGCTTCTTGTTGCGCGGCGTGCGCTTGGCGGGCACTTCGATCTTGACCCGGCCCGACAGATATTTACCAGTCAGGGAGTCCGGGTGGGCCATGACTTCGGCCGGTGTGCCTTCGGCGACAATCTGGCCGCCGTGCACACCGGCGCCCGGGCCGATATCCACGACATAGTCGGCCAGACGGATCGCGTCTTCGTCATGCTCGACCACGATCACGGTGTTGCCGATGTCACGCAGATGCTTGAGCGTGCCCAGCAAACGGTCGTTGTCCCGTTGGTGCAAACCAATCGACGGTTCGTCGAGGATGTACAAGACCCCGACGAGGCCGGCACCGATCTGGCTGGCCAGACGAATCCGCTGCGCCTCGCCACCAGACAGCGTGTCGGCGCTGCGATCCAGCGACAGGTAATCCAGGCCCACGTTGACGAGGAACTGCAAGCGCTCGCGGATCTCCTTGAGAATCTTGTCGGCAATCTCGCCGCGCCGCCCGGTCATCTTCAGCGCGCCGAAGTATTCGCAGGCATCGCCGATGGGCAGATTGGTCACCGCCGGCAGGGTTTTCTCGCCCACCCACACGTGCCGCGCTTCGCGACGCAGACGGGTGCCGCGGCAATCCGGGCAGGCCTGATGGCTGAGGAACTTGGCCAGCTCTTCGCGCACGCTCGCCGATTCGGTTTCGCGGTAGCGGCGTTCCAGATTCGGCACGATGCCTTCGAACGGGTGCGAGCGCTTGACGATATCGCCACGGTCGTTCAGGTATTTGAAGTTGACGTTCTGCGAACCGCTGCCGTGCAGGATGAATTTCTGCTGGTCGGCCGGCAGTTCGTTGAAGGGCTTTTCCAGGCTGAAACCGTAGTGCGAAGCCAGCGAGCCGAGCATCTGGAAGTAATAGACGTTACGCCTGTCCCAGCCGCGAATCGCGCCCTCGGCGAGGGTCAGGTCGCCGTTGACCAGTCGCTTGATATCAAAGAACTGTTTAACGCCCAGGCCATCGCAGGTCGGGCAGGCACCGGCCGGGTTGTTGAAGGAAAACAGCTTGGGTTCCAGCTCGCTGATCGCATGGCCACAGATCGGGCAGGCGAAGCGCGCGGAGAAGATCATTTCCTCGCCCGGCTCGTCGTCCATCGGCGCGACCAGGGCAATGCCGTCGGCCAGCTTCAGCGCGGTTTCGAATGACTCCGCGAGGCGCTGCTGCAGATCGGCGCGGACCTTGAAGCGGTCGACGATCACATCGATCGAATGCTTCTTCTGTTTATCCAGCTTCGGCAACTCGTCGAGCTCGCAGATCCGCCCATTGACCCGGGCGCGAACGAAGCCTTGCGCACGCAGCTCTTCGAAGACCGAGAGGTGTTCGCCCTTGCGCTCACGGATGACCGGGGCCAGCAGCATCAGCTTGCTGCCTTCGGGCTGGGCCAGTACCAGATCGACCATTTGGCTGACGGTCTGCGCTTCCAGCGGGATATCGTGATCCGGGCAGCGTGGCGTACCGACGCGTGCATAGAGCAGGCGCAGGTAGTCGTAGATTTCGGTGATGGTGCCGACTGTGGACCGCGGGTTATGCGAGGTCGACTTCTGTTCGATGGAGATCGCCGGCGACAGGCCTTCGATGGTGTCGACGTCGGGTTTTTCCATCATCGACAGGAACTGGCGGGCGTAGGCCGACAGCGATTCGACATAGCGACGCTGACCTTCGGCATACAGCGTGTCGAACGCCAGGGACGACTTGCCGGATCCGGACAGGCCGGTGATGACGATCAGTTTGTCCCGTGGCAGGGTCAGGTCGATGTTCTTCAGGTTGTGGGTACGGGCCCCACGTATCAGGATCTTGTCCAAAGTGGCCTCGCTTGGCGGGCGTCGAAAACGTAGGAGTATACGGCCAAATACTGGATGGATGCACACTATCAAACAGCGGGTTTTTTGCACTGGATGAAGAGAGTTTCATCTATACGCGTCATAGCGTCGCGATCTACCCCGTCTTTCGATGGGACTGGTAGAATCGCCGCCGGTTCACACGAGGTTTTTCCATGCACGATCCCCACAGCGAACGCATGAGTGGCAGCGAGACCCGCGCGGCGAGCGGCCTGGCTCTGGTGTTCGCGTTCCGTATGCTTGGCATGTTCATGGTGTTGCCGGTACTGGCGACCTATGGCATGGACCTGGCGGGAGCGACCCCGGCCCTGATCGGGTTGGCGATTGGCGCTTACGGCCTGACCCAGGCGATTTTCCAGATTCCGTTCGGGGTGATTTCCGATCGCATCGGCCGTCGGCCGGTGATTTACCTGGGGCTGATCGTGTTCGCCCTGGGCAGTGTGCTCGCGTCTCAAGCCGATTCGATCTGGGGCGTGATCGCCGGTCGGATCCTGCAAGGTGCCGGAGCGATTTCTGCGGCGGTCATGGCGCTGCTCTCGGACCTGACCCGCGAGCAGCATCGCACCAAAGCCATGGCCATGATCGGCATGACCATTGGCCTTTCGTTCGCCGTGGCCATGGTGGTCGGACCCTTGTTGACGAGCGCGTTCGGGCTGTCCGGATTGTTCCTCGCCACCGGTGGGATGGCGCTGGTTGGCATCCTGATCATCATGTTCATGGTGCCGCGCTCCACCGGGCCATTGCAGCATCGTGAGTCCGGCGTGGCGCGACAGGCACTGATGCCGACGCTCAAGCACCCCGACCTGCTGCGGCTCGATCTGGGGATCTTTGTGTTACATGCGATGTTGATGTCGAGCTTCGTCGCCTTGCCCCTGGCGCTGGTGGAAAAAGCCGGTTTGCCCAAGGAGCAGCACTGGTGGGTCTATCTCACCGCACTGCTGATTTCTTTCTTCGCGATGATCCCGTTCATCATCTATGGCGAGAAGAAACGCAAAATGAAACGAGTTTTGCTCGGCGCCGTCATGACGCTGATGCTGACTGAGCTATTCTTCTGGCAGTTCGGCGACAGCTTGCGGGCTCTGGTGATCGGTACGGTGGTGTTCTTCACTGCGTTCAATCTGCTGGAAGCTTCATTGCCATCGCTGATCAGCAAGGTTTCACCGGCAGGTGGCAAGGGCACGGCCATGGGCGTGTATTCCACCAGCCAGTTCCTCGGTTCGGCACTTGGCGGGATACTCGGCGGCTGGTTGTTCCAGCACGGCGGTCTGTCGGTTGTGTTCCTCGGATGCGCCGCGCTGGCTGCACTTTGGCTGGCCTTTGCTGTTACCATGCGCGAACCTCCCTACGTGACGAGCCTGCGCTTGCCGTTGTCGCCCGAAGCGATCCGCGAAGCGGGTCTGGTCGAGCGCCTCAAGGCCCTGGTAGGGGTAACAGATGCAGTGATAGTCGCTGACGAAGCGGCTGTTTACATCAAACTGGACAAAGAATTAGTGGATCGCACCACCCTCGAACGCCTGGTGAACAACCCGGCCGGAGCTGCGTGCGACGCTTAGGAGAACGTTATGGCCCGTGGGGTTAACAAAGTCATATTGGTCGGCACTTGCGGCCAGGATCCCGAAGTTCGCTACCTGCCGAACGGTAACGCCGTGACCAACCTGAGTCTGGCCACCAGCGAACAATGGACCGACAAGCAAACCGGTCAGAAGGTCGAGAAGACCGAGTGGCATCGTGTGTCGATGTTCGGCAAGGTCGCCGAGATCGCCGGCGAATACCTGCGCAAGGGTTCGCAGGTTTACATCGAAGGCAAGCTGCAGACCCGCGAGTGGGAAAAAGACGGTATCAAGCGTTACACCACCGAAATCGTGGTCGACATGCAAGGCACCATGCAACTGCTCGGCGGTCGTCCACAACAGGGCGAGCAGCAAGGCGGCGGCAATAACTACCAGCAGCAGGCGCCACGTCAGCAGGCACCACGCCCGCAACAGTCGGCTCCACAGCAGCGTTCGGCGCCGGCCCCTCAGCAGGCTGCGGCGCAACCGGCTCCGGATTTCGACAGCTTTGATGACGATATTCCGTTCTGATCCGCAGCTTTCAGAACCGTAGACATAAGAAGCGAAGCCATTCATTTGGCTTCGCTTTTTTATTGGCTTGCAGATACGTCCGCGTGTACGGCAGGTGACTGCACTCTGGAAATGTGATGTCGAGGACGAAGTCTTCGGCCAGCTCGGTTGCCATGCCTTCGCTTCAGCAGAACTTCCCCGATTCCTTGAACTGTTCGGTCGCCTCGATCAACGCACTGACAATCCCCGGCTCCGATGGCGAATGTCCGGCGTCGTTGATGATCTTCAGCACCGAGTCTGGCCAGGCCTTGTGCAAACGAAAAGCTGAATTGGGCGTGGCGATCATGTCGTGCCCACCCTGGATAATTTTGCACGGGAGATGTTTGATTGCCTCAAGGTTGTTTATCAGTTGGTCTTCCTCAAGAAACAGACGGTTTTTGAAGTACCAGACATCAAGACGTCCCAGACCGGTACTGGTTTGTTCATCGGCGGCCTGGTCTTCGACGCCGTCGGGATCGTGGCGCAACAATGAGCAACTGGCCGAGTAGCGGACCCAGCCGCGAATGGCTTCGCCGCTCAATTTCTCGTCGTCGCCTGTCATCCGCTCGAGATAGGCCTGTAGCAAATCTTGCCGCTCTTCCTCGGGGATGAAGTTCACGAAATCCTCATGGGCACGCGGAAAAAACCGACGCATGCCGTGGATGAACCAGTCGATCTCGTCTTCGGTGCCAAGGAACACGCCGCGCAAGATGAAACCCAGGCAGCGCTGCGGATGGGCTTCGCCGTAGGCCAGCGCGAGGGTGGTGCCCCATGAGCCGCCGGTTATCAGCCAGTTTTCGATGTTCAGATGTTCGCGCAGTTTTTCCAGATCGTCGACCAGCGCCTGCGTCGTGTTGTTTCGCAGCTCGCCCAGGGGCGTCGAACGAAGGGCGCCGCGTTGATCGAACAGCACGATGCGGTAGTGATCCGGATCCCAGAACTGACGCTTGCCCGGCGGAGCCCCTTCGCCGGGGCCACCGTGCAAGTACACGACGGGAACACCGTCAGGGTTGCCGCTTTCTTCCCAATAGAGGGTATGGATTTCATCGACTTCCAGCGTACCGCTGCGTCGCGGTTCTTCGATTGCAGGGAACAGGCTGTAGGTGACTTCACGAGGGGCTTGCATGTTTCATCCTCACGAATCGCAACGGCGGGGTGCCTGAGCGTTTGCGGATTGATGGAGGGTCGCTCGATGTGGCCTCGTGAGGTCGCGAGCGGCCCTGGATAAAGAACATGTTCGTGCTCATCGCCCGCGCAGGCTGCGCGGCGAGGCCAGGACATGCTCCAGCTGCGGTTCTGCCAGTGCCATGTGCATGGCCAGCTCCTGCGCCTGCTCCCATTGCAGATCGGGACGTAGCCACACCCGTGCGTCCTCGGCAGTAAATGCCAGCAGGCGTTGCTGCTTGGTGGCGCTGTCATCATGGGTGACCAGGGTGAGTCCGTCACAACCATTGAATTGTTCACTGGCCTGCGCCAGCGCCGCGAGAAAAATCGGTGCGCTCTGGCGCGAGGTGGTGTAGCTGAGGCGGTGGTTGTTTTTCGATTGCTCGGATTCGCAGGCTTCATACCAGCCGTCGACAGCGATGAGCATGCGCCCGTCGCGCTTGACCCGGTCGAACACCTTCGAACGCATCACCAGATGCAGAGGCAGGTGAGTCATCGGCGGCATTGTTCCCATCGACCAGAAAGGCTTCCACCCCCAGCGAACCTTGATGCATTCCAGAACCCCGTTGCGGCTGCGTATGGCATCGACCTGCATGTTCGGCTTGATCACGTGTTGGCTGTCCTGCGGTTCGCAGGTTCGGTGCAGGCTGCTGTCCGCCACGGCAATTGCACCCCCGCTACTCTGATTCCGCGTAGCGGCAAGCAGCGCTTCGAACCCCTCGGCGACATCATGTTGAACAATGTACTCACACATGGCGAAAACTCCTGGCAGTGGCACTTCAAAAAGATCCGCCGCGTCGCGTCTTATCAGTTTTTACGGATTGAATGCGGCGGGTCATGTAAATGCGAGCCATGGCGTTGCGACGTGGTTCGAAACTGCTTCGCCTGAGCAGACGAGCGGAAAAAAAGCTGCATTTCATCGACTTACGTTACCGCTCATCGGACGTTGCCGTTTGCGAACGGAGGTGATCGCGCGATCTGTCTGTCGTCAGTCAAGCGGGGTCAAAAAACATTCAGGAGGGCAGGCCATGTCAGTTAATCCAGACGAATACCGCAAGGTTTTTGATCGCCCCGAATCAGCCTCTGCCAAGGCCGATCATGTCGACGTCGATTGCCTGGTTGTCGGTGCCGGCCCAGCAGGGCTGACCACGGCGGTTTATCTGAGCCGCTTCCACCGGCGAGTCGTGGTTGCCGACGGCGGGCAAAGTCGTGCGAGCCTGATTCCGCTTTCGCACAATTACCCCGGCTTCCCGCCAGGTATATCGGGTCACGACCTGCTCCGCCGATTGCGCGAGCAGGCGGTGTCTTACGGTGCGACGATTGAAGCCGGGCGCGTAGAAAGTCTGCTCAAGAACCGCACCGGTTTCGTTGCGCAACTCAACGGCCGAACGCTGAGCGCGCGCCGCGTGGTGCTGGCAACGGGAATCGTCGATACCCTGCCGCAAATGGATCGCCCTTACGACGGCATCGCACAGTCGGTCATTCGGCTATGCGCCATATGCGACGGCTACGAAATCAACGGTGACAACGTCGCGGTGTACGGCGAAGCACACTGCGCGATTAGTCACGGACTGTTTTTGCGCAACTTCACTGACCGCGTAACGGTGCTGATCGAGGGTGATAACCCAGCGTGTGAGGAGGCAGTCGCGGCAGCGCGGCACGCCGGGATACGCCTGATCGATGACCGGGTCGCGAACATCGAAGTGAGCGATGGCAAAGTCCTCGTGACGGTGGGCAAGGGCGAAGCCTTTTGCTTCGATATCGTCTATCCGTCGCTCGGCTCGCAATACCGCTCGGAGCTGGCGGTGCAACTGGGTGCGCGGGTCGACGAGGAGGGCGCTGTGCGCGTTGACAGCCACCAACGCACATCGATCGACGGGCTTTACGCGGTCGGGGATGTCGTCGACTCGCTCAAGCAAATCAGCGTCGCTACAGGCCAGGCGGCAGTTTGCGCGACGGCGGTGCATAACAGCCTGCAAGTGCGTTTGTGGGATCGTGCACAGGATGAACGAACCGCTCAGGGTACCGCTTGAGTGTGGGCGCTGGCTTGCCAGCGATGGCGGCGGATCAATCACCAATGAGGCGACTGAGGTCCGTCATCGCCGCCAGGCCGACACAGGGATATAAGTGCTTCAGTCGAGTATCAGGTGCGGTAAGAACCGGCTCGAATCCTTGGTGATCAGACTGTTGTCCTCGCGAACGCCAATCCCCGCCGCCTGATCGCCAATCACCCAGGAGCCGATCAGCGTGTAGCTGTCGCCAAACTTCGGCAACGGCGCGAACTCTTGCAGGACGAACGGCGCATCGGTGTAAGGCCCGTCCTCTTTTACGATCAGACCGTCCGCTGTTTGCAGTTCGATGTTCGCGCCTTCCCGGGAAAAGTACGGCTTGCGTACCCAGCCCCTTGGCACGGCGCCGCCCGGATTCGGATCGAGGTGCGCGGCGAGCAGGTTCGGATGGCCCTTGTGCAGTTCCCACAGCAGCGGCAACGCGCCTTTGTTCGACAGGATCGCCTTCCACGCCGGCTCGAAAAACTGCGTATCGCACTCGGCAATCGCCGCGCCAAACGGTTCGTGGAAGATGAACTCCCAGGCGTGCAGCTTGAACAGGTGCGGGATCCAGCGATCCTGCAGATCGACAAAACGACCTTCAGTCGTCAGGCCGATGTCCTCGATATCGATGTGCCGCGATTCGATGCCGACCTTTTCTGCGATCAGCCGCAGGTAGTCGGTGGTGCCTTTGTCCTCGACCGAGTCTTTCATCGATGCGAAGTAGAACGGCCGCTTCAATTGCAACTCGGCAAAGGCCTGATGCAGCCGGGTGTCGATGCTGTTGAACTGGTCGGCATGGCGCGGCAGGGTACCGCGTTCGATGCATTGTTCCAGCCAGCCCCACTGGAACGCCGCCGCTTCGTAGAGGCTGGTCGGCGTGTCGTAGTTGAGCTCCAGCAGTTTCGCCGGGCCGCTGCCGTTGTAGGAAAAGTCCATGCGACCGTACAGATGCGGATGACCTTCACGCCAGGACGTGCGGATCATCTCGTAGTACGCCGCCGGGATGCTCAGGCGATCCAGCAACTCTTCGCTGTTCACTACGCGCTCGACCAGGTCCATGCACATCTCATGCAGTTCGGTGGTCGGGTCTTCGAGATCGTTTTCGATCTGCGCGAGGCTGAACTGGTAGTAGGCGCTTTCGTCCCAATAGGGTTCGTCGTCGATGGTGTGGAACATGAAACCGAGGCTTTCGGCGGTGTGTTTCCAGTCGGGGCGCTCGGCGCAATGGATCTTTTTCATGTCAGCTGCTCGAGCGCCCGGAGCTGCTGCCCCAGCCACCCCAACCGCTGCGCGCGCTGGACTGACTGCCGAAGCCGCCGCGCGAAGTCGACGAAGCCACGTTCACCGGTTTGCTTTTGCTGCTCTCGTAATCCGCCTGACTGCGCGTCGTCGTTTCAGCTCTGCGATATTGCGTCGAAGTGTTGTACGGCTGGCGCGTTTCACGGTCGCGGTAAACGGTGCGGTTGGCGTTGTTGCTCATTGCGTTGCCGATCAGCCAACCGGTGAGCCAGCCGTTGCCGCCGCCAGTGGCAACCTGCGACGTGTTCGCACCCTGCACTGATGCGGCGTCACCCGCCGGCATCTGCGCATCGGCGATGGCGTCGAGATTCTGCGGCGCGTCACCGCTCTGCGGCACTTTGAAACCGCCGAGTTTCGGTACGAAGCGGCCATCGGAGTTTTTCTGACACCAGTCGGCGGCAAAATCTGCGTCGCACTTGGCTTTGTCGTCGTACGCCGGGGCGATGCGCCGGTGTTCGGTCAGAGCGGCGACGTAGGCGTTGGAGCAGACATCGGCGGCCAGTTCGGCATCGACGCATTGTTCGACGCTCTGGAAACTGCGCGGCTGATCCACCGCCGCGGCTTCACCGGAAATGGCCATCGCCACCGACGCGGCGAGGGACAATTGCACGTATTTGCTGCGTTTCATCGAAGGCGTCCTGCCGATCAGTTGGAGGGGGTCATGCACGCGGCATTGAGCATGCCGACGCTGATCGCCACGGCGGCCACGTAAATGCCGGCGGCGACTTCGCCATTGGCGATGCGCTGGGACGTGCCCTTGAGCACCAGCCCCGTAGCGACGAACGCCAGCAATTGCACGACCGCCGCTATGACTGCCCAGAGTACAAAGTCGAGCACGTTGACCGAGTAGGCAATCACGTTGCTCGCCGGAATGGCAAAACCGATGATCGCCCCGGACAGTGCGATAGCGGCTGCGGTATTGCCAGCGCGGATCAGCTCGAATTCCTTGTGCGCGGTGATGCGCGTATAGACGAATTGAAACAGCATGAACAGCAAAACGGCGCCGATCAGGT
This sequence comes from Pseudomonas sp. SWRI81, assembly GCF_014268545.1. NCBI lineage: Bacteria > Pseudomonadati > Pseudomonadota > Gammaproteobacteria > Pseudomonadales > Pseudomonadaceae > Pseudomonas > Pseudomonas sp. SWRI81. The sequence continues at coordinate 166,255 of NZ_JABWQS010000007.1, read as the reverse complement.
AGACGACAAAACCGACCAGTGCGGTTTTGTTCAGGGAAACGGCCAGCACTTCCAGCATGAAAAACTTCCTTTTTTAAATGGCGCTCAAATCAGTCGTGTACAGCGAGATGCCCAATGAGGTGCTTAGGCTGACAGTGCCTTCTTCGTCCTGTTCGACGGAAAACAGCAGCAGTTCGCGGCGATCGGTCAGGCCGGTGTCGCGGGCATAGAGTATCGAGTGGTGTTTGATGGTGTAGGACTCGTCCGGGTTGGCCACGTGTTCGGTCATCGGCACCAGTTCGGTCTGGCCCTGTTCGGTGCCCCACTCGCGAGTGTATTCGACACCGTCGTGGGTATAGCCCGGCAGACCGATCAGGCTGTTCGGGCCGGCCAGACGCTGGAGTTCGGCGTCACTGTTGACCGTCACGTAGCTGAGGTAATTGAAGAGGGTGACCGACTCGATCTGGTCTTCACCAGTGACGTGGATCTGCACCCAGAAATCCTCGTCGTTCATGTAATAGCGGTGCAGTTTGTTGGACTGGCCAAGATCGACCCAACCGGCGCTCCACACCGCTTGATCGAACGGCACCCGCACCGAAGTCGAGCCTTCCAGCAGCAGCGCCAGGGTTGTGTCGAACCGTACGCCTTTGCCTTGCGCCATGCCCAGCGGGCCACTGGCAGTGGTGGTCGTTGGCGCAGCGGTCTGCCAGGTGCTGGTGCCCAGCAAGTCTTTAAACCATCCCATGGGTACGTTCCTTGAAGCGGGTGGAGGTGTTCGGGGGCGAAAAAGTGGCGCTAGTGTAACGGTCGCAGGTGCGTTCGAGCAGAAGGAATTGCGCGGTGCAAACAATGTAGGAGTGAGCCTGCTCGCGATGGCGGCGGGTCAGTCAACACCGAAGTTGATTGTTCCGGCCTCATCGCGAGCAGGCTCACTCCTACAGGGGGTTGCGTAACGGATTACTGCGTGGACTTCTGCTTCAGCCGCTCAAGAATCGCATTGGCGCTGCCTTCGTTCGGCGTGATGCCGGCGTCGCGCAGTTTGCGTTCCAGGTCGTTGCCGGTGGAGGCGTCGGCCAGTTCGTCCGCCGCGCTGAGTTCGGCCGCGCGTTGCTGCTGTTTGGCTTGCAGACGGTTCAGGGTGCCGACGGCGGTTTCCAGTTTGCCGTTGGCGCCGCCGCTGGCAATCGAAGCGCTGACCTGTGCCTTCTGTACGCTGTCGCGGGCCTTGGCCATGTCCACTTGCTGGCGCAGGCTTTTGATTCGCGACTCGGCCTTGCTGATGTCTTTGCGCATGTTCTCGGCGTAGGCGCCGAACTCATCGCTGAGCTTCTTCTCGGCATCCAGGTCGTTGGTCAGGGTCGAAATCGCTTCGGCCACTTCCAGGGCCAGGTCTTCGCGGCCGGCGTTCAGCGCGGCAACGGCCTTGGCTTCGAGGTCCTTGATCTTGGCGTCGTATTCGCTGACGCGGTCGGCGGCCAGTTTGTGCTTGGCCATGATAGTGACCAGTTCGCGACGAGCGTTGGATAGCGCGCTGTCGGCGTCGCGGATTTCCTGATCGAGGATGCGCAGGGCCTGCTGGTCGGCGATGGCTTCGCCGACTTCATTGGCGCCGCCGCGCAACGCGGTGAACAACTTGCTCCAGATGGACTGAGTCATTGGATATTCCCTGTTGATTACTTGAAGAAGTGTTCGAAGGCTTCGCTGGCGCGCTGCACATTGTCGACCAGGGTTTTCACCTCGGTGACGATGTTGGTCAGGCTCGAATCGGCGCTGAGGGCGCCGAACATGTTGTAAACGGTCTGGCCGTTGGGCATCGACTCGATACCGATCGACGACAGCGGGAACATCTCGCGGCTGCGCAATACGGCATCGTTGAAGGCGTGCACATCGCTGATCGAATCGATGTCCACCAGCACGGTGTCGACGATGATCTGCTGGCCGGCGAGGGCGATGTGAATCGGCAGGCCGCCGAATTCATTCATCTCCAGCTTGATGCTCGGCTCGGAGCTCTGGATCAGGGACAGCGAAATCTCTTGGGAAACCACCTCGTCCAGGGCCTTGAGGGCATTGAAGAGGCTGTCGATGGTCCAGTTGTTGCCTGCGCTCATGTAATTCTCCGACATGAAAGAGCCAGCCAGAATCGGTTGGCGTAGCTGTTGCTCCATTTGCTTGAGCAAGCTTCGGTTTTCCGGAAGCACCCAAGTTTCGTGTTTGACATAACCGGCGGCGGCCAGCCCTGCACGCATCTGCTTCATGTAGAAGCTCGACGGTTTTTTCGCGGACGCCTTGGCTCGCTCGCCCTTGGGGCTTGCGGCGGCAGTCGTCGTAGAGCGGCTTTTCATGGCTATGACCCGGTTATGAACATCTCACGCGTGGGCCACACTACAACCAATGCAAAGTGCCATCAATGACTCACGCGTGAGATTTTCATGACAGACGCAAAAAGGCCCGAAACGCGGCGGGCCAGTGGGTTTTGCAGTTGTTGCTAGGCGTTGCTGCGCAGGAACTCGTCGGTCGACACCACACTGGCGTAGGCGAAACCCAGTGCCGACATAAATGCTGCGTGCACCTGCGCGGCCGGCACGGTCAGGCCATTGAATTGCAGATCCCGACTGGCGCAGGCATCGTGAATCACCGTGACGCCATAACCCATGTCTGCCGCCGCGCGGGTGATGCCGTCGATGCACATATGGCTCATGCTGCCGATCACCACCAGATCCGTGATGCCTTGTTCGTCGAGAACCGATTTCAGTTCGGTTTCACGGAACGAGTTGACGAAGTGCTTGAGCACCACAGGCTCGCCAGCCTGATTGAGCACTTTGGGATGCAGTTTGGCGCCCTCGGAGCCTGGGGTGAAAAACGGCGCATCTTCGGAGGTGAATTCGTGGCGAATGTGCACCACCGAATCCCCCGCTTCGCGAAAGGCCGCGATCAGCCGCGCGGCGTTATCGGCAGCAGCGTCGGCGCCGACCAGCGGCCACTTGCCTTGGGGGAAGTAGTCGTTCTGGATATCGACTACGATGAGCGCTTGCTTGGCCATGGGAGTGTCCTCGGGGTTGTGATTGGGTGTGGCTTCAGTATTGGCGCTGGCCGACGATTCGAGGATTGGCCGCACCGACAATAGACAGGGGAAAACTGACAATGCCTGCAGAAAAAGCCGCCACGGCTGAATTGGGCGTGCTGATTTATCCCGGCGCGCAACTGGCGGCGGTGCACGGGTTGACCGATCTGTTCGCCGTGGCCAACCGCATCGCCGGCGAATATGCGGCGGTGCAATTGCCCGTGCTGCGGGTCAGTCACTGGCAGGTTGAAGGCGAGCAAGTGCCGACGCCGGTGTATGACAGCCACCCGGGCAGCCAGAACGCTTTGCTGGCCGTACTGATTCCACCGTCGCTCGGCGGTTTCAGCGCGGCGCAGATGCCCGCCAGTCTGAAGCAATGGCTGCGCGAGCAGCATGCCCGCGGCGCGACGCTGGGCGGTGTGTGCGTGGGTTCGATGATGCTTGCCGAAAGCGGCTTGCTCGATGGCCGTAGCGCCACCACCCACTGGACCTCGGCCGAGGCGTTTGCCGAGCGTTACCCGCTGATTAAACTCAAGGCGGATACGCCGATTGTCGACGACGGCGACCTGATCACCACGGCCGGTCTGATGGCTTGGTCCGAGTTGGGATTGCGTCTGGTCGATCGCTTGCTCGGCCCGAGCATCGCCACCGCGACCGCGCGTTTTCTGGTGATGGAACACAGCGACAGCGCCAGCGAATGTGGCAGCAATTTTGCGCCGATCCTCAGCCACGGCGACGCGGCGATTCTCAAGGTCCAGCACTGGCTGCAAAGCACCGGCGCGACGGAGGTCTCGCTGACGGCAATGGCTGAGCGAGCGGGGCTGGAAGAGCGTACTTTTCTAAGGCGTTTTCGCGCCGCGACCGGTTTGAAACCGACCGAGTACTGCCAGCACCTGCGGGTGGGCAAGGCGCGGGAAATGCTTGAGTTCACCAACGGCACCATCGATCACATCGCCTGGACGGTGGGCTATCAGGACCCGGGCGCGTTTCGCACGATCTTCAAGAAAATTACCGGGCTGGCGCCGAGTGATTATCGCGCACGGTTCGGCCTGACACGGTAGCTCAAGCAACGATATTCCACTGTAGGAGTGAGCCTGCTCGCGATAGCGGTGTTTCAGTCGCCAGTAGAGTTGAATGACACACCGCTATCGCGAGCAGGCTCACTCCTACAAGGGGAGCGGTGTGTCGCGTGTGATCGTGCAATTTGCCGGACTTTCGCGCGCCGTCGTGCAGTTTGAAACAGGCGCGGTGCCAGTACCGTTTCGCCAACCGCCCGGTTACCGGCCGTTTTCTGCGGATCAGCCATTGGCCTGATCTCTGCACTTTTCCTTGCTGAACCCACGAACCGATGCAAGGGGACCGCATGACCCCGACACTCAGTAACAAAATCGTCGTCGCGCACTCGCTGCGTGCCGACGCGCCGCAACATGAAGTCCAGACCAACAAGGCCCTGGCCCGCTGGCTGGCGCAGATTCTCGGCTGCACATTCGGCGGCAGCTACGATCCCGAAAAGCATCAGGGGCGCGATGTGTATTGGCTGCCGACACAGACCATCGTCGGTGCGGCCAATGCGCAAGCGCTGGGGATCAAAGGTCCCGACGACCTATGGGGCGGTTACGTCGAATACGATTTCATCTGCACCAAAGCCATCAGCCACGGTTTACGCAGCCATCTGGCCCGGGCGCCGCAGGGCTGGTCGCCGCTGTTCTCCGAGCGCGTGCGCAACGTGGTGCTCGACGGCCTCAGCGTATTTGCGCTGGAGGATGCGCGGCCGGCCGCCGAGCATTTGCTGTACGCCGGGCCGATCCGCTTGAAGCCGATTCACGCCTGTGCCGGCCGCGGCCAGGCAGTAATCAAAAGCCTCGACGCGTTCGATGAAATCCTCGCGCGGCCCGAGGCGCAAAAGATCTTCAGCGAAGGCGTGGTGCTGGAGCAGGACTTGAGCCAGGTGGTCACCCACAGCGTCGGCCAGTCGTTCATTGGCGGCAGGGTGCTGAGCTACTGCGGTGACCAGTACCTGACCGAAGACGGTCAGGGCGAAGAGGTCTACGGCGGCTCGAACCTGCTGGTGGTGCAGGGCGGTTTTGACGCGTTGCTGGCGCTGGATCTGCCCGACGATGTGCGTCTGGCGATCGAACAGGCCCAGGTGTTCGACAACGCCGCCGATGAAGCCTACCCACGATTCTTCGCCTCGCGGCGCAATTACGACATCGCCCAAGGCCTGGATGCCAACGGCAACGCGCGCAGCGGGGTGCTTGAACAATCGTGGCGCATGGGCGGGGCCAGCAGCGCGGAAATTGCCGCGCTGCAAGCTTTCGTCAACGATCCAGGGATACGCGCTATCCGCGTGTCCTCCGTGGAAACCTACATCGATCAGACGCTGCCGGCGGACGCCATCGAGGTCTATCGCGGCCCGGCCGAAAACAGCGCCTTTCTTCTCAAATACGTAACGGTCAAACCCTATGACGGCTAGAAGCGAAAGCATTCAAATCGACATTGATGATGAACAGATGAGCGGGACGTTTCTCAGTCCCAAATCGAAGGTGCCGGGGGTGTTGTTTGTCCACGGTTGGGGCGGCAGTCAGGAGCGCGACCTGGAGCGTGCCAAAGGTATCGCCGGTCTGGGCTGCGTGTGTCTGACGTTCGACCTGCGCGGGCATACCGGCGGCACCGGCATCCCGCTGAGCCGCGTCACCCGTGAGGACAACCTGCGTGACCTGCTGGCGGCCTACGACCGCCTGCTGGCGCATCCGGCGCTCGACACCTCGGCGATTGCCGTGGTGGGCACCAGTTACGGTGGCTATCTGGCCTCGATTCTCACGTCCTTGCGCCCGGTGCGCTGGCTGGCGCTGCGAGTGCCGGCGCTGTATCGCGACGAACAATGGCACACGCCCAAGCGTGATCTGGACAAGGCGGATTTACGTGACTATCGCGGCACACTGGTGCCCGCCGACAGCAACCGTGCGCTGCACGCTTGTTCGCAGTTCACCGGGGATGTGTTGTTGGTGGAATCGGAAACCGACGATTTCGTGCCGCACGCGACGATCATGAGTTACCGCGCCGCGTGTCAGCAGACGCACTCGCTGACGCACCGGATTATCGACGGCGCCGACCATGCGTTGAGCGATCCGGTGTCGCAGCAGGCCTATACCTCGATTCTGGTGGACTGGATTACCGAAATGGTGGTGGGTGAGCGGTTGAGCATTATTCAATCCAGATGATGGGTTGTTTCCTCGGGCCTCTTCGCGAGCAGGCTCGCTCCCACAGGTTGAGCATTTCAAACTCGCTGATTTCGGGGCTTTTGAGGACGCTATCGCGAGCAGGCTCACTCCTACATTTGGAATGCGTTCCCCTTGTAGGAGTGAGCCTGCTCGCGATAGCTATTTCCCATCCAACAACAATCTCAGGAAGGTTTCTTCTCGATCCGCAGCGCCTTCGCCTTCGCCTCCACCACCAGATACATCACCACGGTAATCAACAACGGCAGCAGAAAGTAAATCGCCCGGTACGCCAGCAGTCCCGCCACCAGACTGCCCCGTGATGCCTCATGCTGCAGCAGCGCCACAAACACCGCTTCGAGTACGCCCAGCCCCGCCGGAATATGGGTGATGACCCCGGCAATCGCGCTGATCAGCAGCACGCCAAGCACCAGCGGATAATCCAGCTTGCTCGGCAACAGCGTGAAGATTACCGCCGCCATCAACGACCAGTTCAACGCGCCCAGCAACAGTTGCAGCACCGCCATGCGCAGCGACGGCAGGTTGATTTCCACGCCACGAATCGTCCATTCGCGACGCTTGGAAAACTGACACGCCGCCAGGTAACCGGCGCTGATCAACAGCAACAGCACGCCCACCCACTGCAACGCATCGCTGCTCAGTTTCCAGCCCGGCGGCATGCGCACCAGACCACTGCTGAACACCACGCCGGCGATGGTCATGTAGCCGAACCAATTGGTCGCCAGACTCAGGCCAAGGATCTTGGCGATGTTGCCTTTGCTCACGCCCAGCCGCGAATACAGGCGATAGCGCATGGCGATCCCGCCCACCCAGGCACTCAGGTTCAGGTTGAACGCATAGCTGATCACCCCCACCGGCAGGATCTGTTTCCAGGTCAAATCCTGACGAATGTAGGTGCGCCCGATCAGGTCGAAACTGGCGTACACCAGAAAACTCAACAGCGTCACGCTCGCGGCGATGAGCAGCGTGCGCACCTTGAAATCGGCGAGGGTCTGCAGCACTTCGGCCCATTCGATGCGCGTGGCGAACATCGTCAGCAGAACGATCAGGGCGAGGAAGAACAGCAAGGTCAACGGGCGCTTCCAGCGGCTCCATTTCGAGTGGCTGGCTGGCGCCGAATCAGCGGTGGACTGTGCTTGGGTTCGGCTCATTTAAACTCTCCTCGAAAAGGCTTGAGCCGCGGTTTATGCGCCGGCAGCCAGCCGGCGATTGCCGGGAAATGCCGTAGAAAGTGGAACACCAGGAAACCCACGGTCATGTGCCAGATTCGTCCACGGGGCAGGCGCTTGGGATCCATGGCTTTGCAGTGGTTGCGGCTGAGGTCTTCGAGGCGTTCGAACAAGTGCTGATTGAACGCGCGGTCGCGGATCAGCACGTTGGCTTCCAGGTTCAGCGACAGGCTCAATGGGTCGAGATTGCTCGAACCGACGGTGCTCCAGTCGTCATCCACCAAGGCAACTTTGCCGTGCAGGGGGCGCTCGCAATATTCATGAATCTGCACGCCCGCCTTGAGCAGGTAATCGTAAGTCATGCGCGCCGCCAGTTTGGCCACCAGCATGTCCGGCTGACCTTGCAGAATCAGCCGCACCTCAACACCCCGGCGCGCCGCGTTACGGATCTCGCGCAACAGGCGATAACCAGGGAAGAAATAGGCGTTGGCGATGATCACGCGGCGCTTGGCTTGGCGCAGCACCTGTAAATAGACATCCTCGATATCGGTGTTGTGCTGGTCGTTGTCGCGGAACACCAGGCGTACCTGACCATCGTGTTCGTTGAACGCCATTTCTGCGCGACGCTGACGCCGACGCTGCCACCAGAACCGCGCGCGCCCCGGACGGCCGCTTTGCAGCAGGGCAAAATGATGGATATCAGCGACTACCGGGCCCTGAATCTCCACGGAATAATCCTGCTTGGCTTCCGGGCCGAAATCGGCCAGGTGATCGCCGGAAAAATTGATCCCGCCAATGAACGCGATCAGGCCGTCGACCACCACGATTTTGCGATGCAAACGGCGGAACCAGTTGGTGCGGATCCCCAGGTGTTTTGGCGCCGGATCGAAGATTTGCAGGTGCACGCCGGCGTCGCTCAGCGCCGTGAGGTATCCGGGGCTCAATTCGCCACAGCCGAAACCGTCGAGGCTGACCGTGGTGCGCACACCACGCTGGGCCGCTTCGATGAGGATCTGTTGCAGCTCGGCACCGACCTTGTCTTCGAAAACGATGAACGTCTCCAGGAGAATTTCGCTCTTGGCCGCGCGCATCGCTGCGAACACCCTGGGGAAATATTCCTCGCCGTTCTCCAGCAATTGCACGCGGTTGTTGCCCTGCCATTGGTATTCGACATCAACGTGACCGGGCTCGCGAACCGGCGGGTTGAGCGGGACGGAGTCCACGGTGGATTTCTCCAGTGGCGCACTGTTCATAGTTCAATCTCCACCGATAACGGGACGTGGTCGGACAGGTGCGACCAAGGGCGGTTGGTCAGGACTTTTGGCCGGCTGGCCTTGAGGTTGCGCACGTAGATGCGATCGAGCCTGAGCGCCGGCAATCGCGCCGGAAAGCTGCGCGCCGGTTTGCCATTGTGCTCGGCGAACACTTCACGCAGGCCGCAGGGCGTGAGCTGCGCATCGGCGCGCTGGCGCCAGTCGTTGAAGTCGCCGGCGACGATGACCGGCGCGTCGGCGGGCAACTCGCCGAGACGTTGCATCAGCAACGCCAGCTGCGCGTTGCGATGGCTTTCACGCAGGCCCAGGTGCACGCAGATCGCGTGGACTTCGGCGCCGTCACCGGGCAGGCGCAGCACGCAATGCAGCAGGCCACGGTTTTCGTGGCCGCTGATCGACACGTCGAGGTTGTCGTGGCGGATGATCTGGAATTTCGACAGCAGGGCATTGCCATGATCGCCCGCCGGGTACACCGCGTTGCGCCCGTAGGCGAACTGCGGCCAGAGGCTGTCGGCGAGAAACTCGTACTGCGGCATCGTCGGCCAGTTGTTGTAGCGCTTGGGGTGCTGCTCATGGGTGCCATGGACTTCCTGCAGAAACACCACGTCGGCGGCGACGCTGCGCACCGCTTCGCGCAGCTCAGGCAAGATGAAACGCCGATTGAGGGCGGTGAAGCCCTTGTGGGTGTTGACCGTCAGCACGGTGAAGCTGCGCACCGATGGCGCGACCACGGCCCCTTCATCGGTGAAACCGACCGGTTCGGGAATGCTCATGACAGCACTCCTTCGGCCGCGACTTGCCCCGGCGTGGTGGCAAGGTCTTTATCGAGATCGAAACGATGCAACAGGTTACGCGCGTCATAGGGCGCGCGGACCTTGATGTCGTTGTCGAAGTAGCAGAACACCTCGCGGGATTTGCGTGCGCGCGGTTTCAAACGTGGCGCAATCAAGTGTGCATCGGCGGGCTGCCGGCCGTGATGCCAGGCATCGATACGCTCGGCCCAGCGCTTGAGCGCGTCCTCGGAATAACCGCTGGCATAGAGTTCTTCGGCACCGTGCAGGCGCAGATAGACAAAGTCACTGGTGAGGTCTTCGCGGTAGGGCCATTTGCCGGCGGTGTCGGCAACGACCAGGGCGGTATTGTGACGTTTGAGCAGGCGGACGAAATCCGGGTCGATGAAGCTTTCATGACGAATTTCCACGGCATGACGCAGGGGTTGCTTGCACCACGCCTTGACGCTTGCACGGCCGGGCAGGTGCGAATCGTGCTGGCGAGCGAGGGCGGCGGCCGCCTCGGTATCGTGGGGCAATTGCGCGAGAAACTGGTCGAAGCGCTCGGCGTCGAACTTGAAGCTTGGCGGAAACTGCCAAAGGATCGGGCCGAGTTTTTCCTTGAGTTCCAGCACGCCTGAGGCAAAGAAATTGGCCAACGGTTTTTCGATTTCACGCAGGCGCCGCACATGGGTGATGAAGCGTGGGGCCTTGACGCTGAAAACGAAGTCGGCGGGTGTTTCGGCATACCACTGAGCATAGCGTTCGGGCCGTTGCAGGGCATAGAACGATCCATTGATTTCGATGCTGTTGACGGCCCGCGAGGCGAATTGCAATTCGCGTTTCTGAGCCAGTCCTTTCGGGTAGAAGTCCCCGCGCCACGGGGTGTAGCGCCAGCCTGAAATACCGATGTGAATCGTCGCCATCCCGTCCTCCTGTGGTCAGTCCTCGTGTTGCCGGTGTTTTCTGCTGACTGCGCGAGGTTCGCGAAAGTTTCGATGGCGTTACGGACGGTCGCGATTGAGCATTGCCCCTCCAGCCATTGTGGGAGCGAGCCTGCTCGCGAAAGCGCTGGGTCAGTCGAGGGGTTCTCTACTGACAGTGCGCGCTCGCGAGAGCGCACTGTCAGTAGAGAACCCCTCGACTGACCCAGCGCTTTCGCGAGCAGGCTCGCTCCCACAGGATATGTCCCACACGGGGCATGTGTGGTGGCAATGGCTGAACTTGCCGCGCAATTACCGATCAGTTCCTTACACGGTTCAGTCACGGGAGACCGCAGTTTTGCTCAAGTTCAGGATCGCCATTGTGCTGGGAGCGCTGTTGTTTCTCGGCGCCAACGAACTGGAAGCCGCGGCGTTGCCGGGTGTTCCCGCCAGCGCCGAGAAACCCGCCGAACCCGAGCCGCTGGTGCAGGGCGGTCTGCTCGGCGCGATCAGTTCGAGCATTGACGATGTGCAGGACAAGCTTGATTTGAACGAACATCTGGTCGACGCCTGGCGCCTGCGCGCCGACCGTGCGGCGGACGAGGTCGACAAGCTGGTCAATCAGCCATCGAACCGCTCGGGCTGGAGCATCGCCGTCGACTTCCTCACACTGTCGGGCGCATGGCTGGGCAGTTTTGCCCTGCTGACGGTGCTTGGCGGGCTGCTGGCCAGGCGATTGCGCGAACGTCGCTGGCTGCGCACGCGCCAGCGCAGCCAGGATCTGCTGGGTTACGTGCTGCCGTATACCGTGCCCGCGCTGATCAGCCTGCCGCTGACCCTGTACGTCAGCCATTTTCTGCAAGCTTCGGTGGGGCGAGCGCTGGCGCTGTGTCTGGCGTATGCGACCAGCAGCGGGATTTTTTCCACCTCGATGTTGTTGTGCGTGGTGGTGATGTTTAACGTCGGCCACAAGCGCACGGCCGCGCGGATCATCCGTGAGTACTGCCCGCGGCCGCTGTTCCTGATCGGCTTTCTCGCCGCCCTCAGCGATGCGTTGACCAGCCCGCAGATCGCCCGGCAACTGGGCGGCAATATCACCAGTAGCATCGCCGTGTTCACCGGGCTGATTGCTTCGGTCATTTTCGGCTTGCTGGTGATTCGCCTGCGCCGTCCGGTGGCGCACCTGATCCGCAATCGTTCACTGAGCCAGCGGCTGAAACAGCCATCCTTACAGGAGTCGCTGCGGATTTTTTCCGGGCTGTGGTATTGGCCGATCGTGCTGATGGTGCTGGTGTCGGCGGTCAATCTGATCGGCATCGGCGAGGACAACCAGAAAACCCTGCGTTGCGCGCTGTTCACCACGGTCTTGCTGATCGCCACGGTGTTTCTCAGCACCGTGCTGCAGCACCTGTTCAAGTCGCGCAAGGCCGAAACGATCCAGCGCAGCAGTGCCTACAAGGAGCGTTTTCTCAGCTTGCTGCATGCGTTGTTGCGGATTGTCATCGCGATTGTCTTCATCGATATTCTCGGGCGGATCTGGGGCGTGTCGTTGCTCGACTTTGCCCAGAGCAGCACGGTCGGCCGGGCGATCAGCAATGCCTTGAGCAGCATCGGCCTGATCTTTCTGGTGACATGGCTGCTCTGGGTGGTCCTCGACACAGCGATTCAGGAGGCGCTGAAACCGCCGCTCAACAAACGCGCCGCGCGCCAGCCGAGCACGCGGGTGAAAACCATCCTGCCGCTGCTGCGCAACGCGATCAAAATCATTTTGGTGGTGATCTGCGCGATCACCACCATGGCCAACCTGGGGATCAACGTGGCGCCGCTGCTGGCCGGTGCCGGGGTGGTCGGTCTGGCGATCGGTTTCGGTTCGCAGCAATTGGTTCAGGACGTCATCACCGGGCTGTTCATTATCATCGAAGACACCCTGTCGATCGGCGACTGGGTGGTGCTCGACTCCGGGCATGCCGGCACCGTCGAAGGCCTGACCATCCGCACCCTGCGTCTGCGCGACGGTAAAGGCTTCGTACACTCGGTGCCGTTCGGCCAGATCAAGGCTGTGACCAACCAATCGCGGCAGTTTGCCTTTGCGTTCTTCTCGGTGCAGTTCACCTACGACACGGACGTGGACAAGGCCATCGAGCTGATCCGCGAGACCGGCGACTCGATTCGCGAAGACCCCTTCCTCAAGTACAACCTGCAAGGGCCGCTGGACGTGTTCGGTGTGGACAAGATGGATTTGAACGGCGTAGTCCTGACGGCGCAGTTCCGTACGGTGTCCGGTGGGCAGTATGCGGTGAGTCGGGCGTTCAATCAGCGCTTGAAGAAGCTTGTGGATAACACTCCGAGCGTGCATTTTGCGCAGACTTATCCACAGCAGGTTTTTTTGCCGAAGCGCCAGCAAGTAGATGATGTGGCGCCTGAGCATTCGACGGTGGTAGTGCCGCAGGAATCGCGGACCTGATCTGAGCGATGCGTTGGATGTTCCGGCCTCATCGCGAGCAGGCTCACTCCTACAGGGGAACGCATTCCAAAATGTAGGAGTGAGCCTGCTCGCGATAGCGGCAGAACAGACACCCTCAATTCCGGATCAGTTTCTTGCTTATCTGCTCCATGGTCACTTGATCCAGCTCCACCCAAATTTGCTGCTTGCCAGCAACCATCGCCGCCGCCGGAACACCATCGCGATACACCAGCCGATTGCTCGCCAGCGCCGGCACTTTCACGCCCGGCAACAACGTCCCGGCCAGATTCAGCGGATCAACCCCACACACCGCCACCAGAGCACCGTCATGCGGGCGCCGACGCACTTCGCGCAATAACGGGATCGCCTCAGGCAACGCAAATTGCTCACCCGCCAAACCGCTGACAAACCGCCCGCCACGAATTTCGCCCCGCGCCTCCAGCCGATGAAACGTGCGCAACAATTCGCGCCAGCTCGGCAGCCAATCCGCTTCCCGCTCCAGCAAGCGCCAGAACACCACGCCGTAGCGGCGCAGCAGGGTCATGGCGACGTGTTCAAGTGTCGCGGTCGCATCAACCGTCGAAGCTCGACGCAGCAGCGCCCATCGTCCGGCATCGTCCATCCCGCCAATAAATGCACCGCGTCCGCGCCGGCTGCTGCGCTGTTGACGCTTGCTCGCCGGGGTAATCAACGCGCGCAGGCCGGCGAAGCTGTCGGCGTTCACCAGCCCGGCGCCGACCAGTTCCTGCAAGGCGATTTCCAGTTCGGCGCGCAGCAGGTGCGCCTCATGAACCAGCTCATCGAAAAACAGTGCGCCGTGCTGACTCAATGCCTCAAAGACCTTTTGCGCTTTCGGCGACAGTTCGCTGACCGGTGTCTGCTCGGCCAACGCACGCCACGTGCCGACCTGACTGCGCGGCAACAACACAATCGGCGTACTGCGCAACGCCGTGCCGCTGCCGGTCTGCCGTGCGCTGATACGCGTCCATACCAGTTTGCCGTTGCGGCACAGCTCATCCAGCCAGCTCGGCGAGTAGTCCTTGAGGCGTGCCGGGAGGATGTCGCTGTCCCACGCCGAAGCCGCCGCCGGATAGCCTTCGAACTGCCCGACAATCGCCGGCAACACCGCGCTGCCCTGGCCTTGCGTGGCCGGCGTCAGATGCTGCCAGTCGAACAGAAAACGCATGAAATCCTGTAGCGCCACCGGTTCGATTTCCCGGCGCAGACGTTTGACCGTGTAGCGATGGATACGCGCGAGCAGATGGCGCTCGCACCACTCCTCAACCGCACGCTTGGGCGTGAATTGGCCGCGCAAGACATAACCTTCGCGCTCCAGTCGGGCGAGGGCCTGATTGACTTGCGCGGCTGGAAGGGCAAGCGGCTCGGCGATGGCGGGCAAGGGGATCGGCCCGAAGGCGCCGAGGCGGGCGCGGATCACTTCGACCAGAGCATCATCGAATGTCCACGCTTCGTCGAAACCGGGCAGCGCCACCGCTGCGCTCGCCAACGTCGCCTGTGGATAAAGTGCTTGCAGGCAACTCAACCGTTCGCGAGCCAGCCATAGCTGATGGTCAGGGTCTATCTGCAGCAAGCAGGCGCGCCCGCTGGTCATCAACGTCTGTAACCACTCCAGCCAACCCGCATTGGCCTCCGCTTCCGCACCGCTGACGCAGGCGAGGCTCATCAGTGCTTCGTGCATTTCGTCCACGGAGTTGGGCGACGGCCAGGCTTCTTCGCGCACCGCGCGGATAGCGTCGGCGTCCAGCGCGCCGAGGTCATCGGTCGATTGCGGATCGCTCCAGCGCCGATTGATCACGGCCTGGGTTCGGCGTTCCTCAAGCGGCGCATCATCCAGAAAGGTGTACGGCCGGGCGCTGAGAATTTCCGCCGCCAGTGGCGAGGGCGCCGGCAGGTCGCGACTGATCAGGCGCACCTCGCCATGCTCCATGCGCCGAAGCAGGGTCAGCCAGCCTTCGCAGTCCATCGCTTCGTGCAGACAATCGTCGAGGGTCTGTTCGATCAAGGGATGCTCGGGTATTTCCCGTTCGCCAGCGAGGTTTTCCAGGCAGGCAATCTGATCGGGAAACACGCTGGCGATCAGGTCTTCGCTTTTCATTCTTTGCAATTGCGGCGCGACTTTGCGCCCGCCGGTAAAACGCGGCAGCGCCAGCGCCACCCCGGCATTCCAGCGCCAGCGCACGCCGAACAGCGGCGCATCGAGTACCGCTTGAATCAGGAGATGTTCGGCGCTGTTGCTGTGCAGGTAACGCCAGACCTCATCAAGCTCGAAACTGTGACTGGTCGACAGCGACAGCACGATCGCGTCTTCGCTGGCAGCGGCCTGCAATTCGAAATTGAACGTGCGGCAGAAACGCTTGCGCAACGCCAGGCCCCAGGCGCGGTTGATGCGGCTGCCGAATGGCGTGTGGATGATCAGTTGGGTGCCGCCGGATTCGTCGAAAAACCGTTCCATCAGCAACGTGTCCTGCGAAGGCAGGGCGCCGAGGGCCTGGCGGGCGCGGGCCAGATATTCGACCAGTTGCTCGGCGCTGGCGAGGTTGAGGCCCAGGGTGGTGGTCAGCCAGTCGAGGGCCGGTTGCAGATTGCCGGGACTGGCACTGAACAACCCGTCCAGTTGCGCTTGCAGGCGCGCCACGGCGGCCGACAGCTCATCACTGCGCCCCGGCGCTTCGCCGAGCCAGAACGGAATCGTCGGCGGCATGCCCTGCGCGTCCTCGACCCGCACCTTACCGCTCTCCACCCGCAGGATGCGGTAGGAGGTATTGCCGAGCTGGAACACATCGCCGGCGATACTTTCCACGGCGAAGTCTTCGTTGACGCTGCCAATGTTCAAGCCCTGTGGTTCGAGCAGCACGCTGTAGTCGGCATTGTCGGGAATCGTCCCGCCACTGGTCACGGCGGTCAGTTGCGCGCCACGCCGGCCGCGCAGGGTGCGGCTGACAGCGTCGCGGTGCAGGTAAGCGCTGCGGATGCCCTGGCGGCCGTTGTAGCCCTCGGCGAGCATGCTCAGCAACGCCTGATAATGTTTTTCGTCGAGGTCGCGGTAAGGCGAGGCTTTGCGCAACATCGCCAGCAGGGCGTCTTCCGACCACTCCTGGCAACTGACCTCGGCAATGATCTGTTGCGCCAGCACGTCCAGCGGCGCCTCGGGGATGTGCAGGGTATCGAGCTCGCCACGGCGCACGCAGTCGAGCAGGGCGGCGCATTCGATCAGGTCGTCGCGGGTGGTGGCGAACAACCGGCCCTTGGGCGTGCCGCCGACCTGGTGTCCGGAACGGCCGACCCGTTGCAGGAACGCGGCAATCGAGCGTGGCGAACTGATCTGGCAGACCAGATCGACTTCGCCGATATCGATCCCCAGTTCCAGCGACGCGGTGGCGATCAGCACCTGCAACTCACCGCGCTTGAGGCGCTGTTCGGCGTCGAGGCGAAACTCCTTGGCCAGGCTGCCATGGTGCGCCGCCACGGCCTGCTTGCCGAGCCGTTCGCTCAGATGGCGACTGAGGCGCTCGGCCAGGCGCCGGGTGTTGACGAAAATCAGCGTGGTGCGATGCTCGCGCGCCAGTTCGGCGAGGCGGTCATACACCAACGCCCAGACATCGTTGGCCATGACTGCCGATAACGGCACGGGTGGCACTTCGATGCCGAGGTCCCGTGGACGGGCGTGGCCGATGTCGATGATTTCGCAGGGGCGATCCTGCCCGACCAGAAACTGCGCCACGGCGGCCAACGGCTTCTGCGTTGCCGACAGGCCGATGCGCGTCAGTGGCTCGTTGCACAACGCTTGCAGCCGTTCCAGGCTCAAGGCCAAGTGACTGCCGCGTTTGCCCCCGGCCATGGCGTGGATTTCATCGATGATCACCGTGCGCGTGGTGCCGAGCATCTTGCGCCCGGATTCTGAGCCGAGCAGCACGTACAGCGACTCCGGTGTGGTCACCAGAATGTGCGGCGCGGCCTTGCGCATCGCCACGCGCTCTTTCTGCGGCGTATCGCCCGTGCGCACGGCGGTGCTGATGGTCAACTCCGGCAGGCCCATTTCGCGCAACTGCGCGGTGATGCCGGCGAGCGGATTTTGCAGGTTGATCTGGATGTCGTTGGACAGCGCTTTCAGCGGCGAGACGTAGACCACCAGAGTCTCAGCGGGCAGGCCGTCAGGGTGTTCCAGGCCTCGGTGGACGAGGTCATCGATCACGGCGAGGAACGCGGTCAGGGTTTTGCCTGAGCCGGTGGGCGCGGCGATCAGCGTCGAACGGCGCTGGCGGATCAACGGCCACGCGCGGGCCTGGGCGGCGGTGACCGCCGGGAAGGTATTGCTGAACCAGGCACTGACGGCAGGGTGGAAGCCTGCCAGAGCGCTGTTGGCGGGGAGGGGCAGATTCATGGCTAAAGTTATGCGGGCGGGGGCAGCAAGATGCAAGTACCGTTCGGACCCCTTCGCGAGCAGGCTCGCTCCCACCTTGGAATGCGGTCCCCTGTGGGAGCGAGCCTGCTCGCGAAGGGGGCGGTCGGGACGCTGCAAAATCCGCGGATGTACACTTTACGGATGACGGTTGCGCACTAAACCCGCAAAATGCAACGATTCCGGCAATTATCGACGACGGTTCCCCGTGTTCCGTCGCTAAAGCCATCGTTCCAATCAGACTGGGCCTGCTGACTCTATGCGAATGCGCCTTATGTTACTGGGCGGCGGAAATGCCCTTGGGCAGGCGCTGATTCGCCTCGGTGCGGAGGAAGACATCGGTTTCCTCGCCCCCCGCCCGCCCGAAAACGGCTGGGATGCCGCGAGCCTGACCCAATTGCTCGACGACACGCGTCCCGATGCGTTGATCAACCTCGCCTACTATTTCGACTGGTTCCAGGCCGAAACCGTCAGTGAAAGCCGCATGGCCGGACAGGAGCGTGCGGTCGAGCGTCTGGCCGAATTGTGCCAACACCACAACATCATTCTCGTGCAGCCATCCAGTTATCGGGTGTTCGACGGCTCGCGCGCCACCGCTTACAGCGAAAAAGACGAGCCCGTGCCGCTGGGTCTGCGCGGCCAGGCGTTGTGGCGGATCGAGCAAAGTGTGCGCGCGACCTGCCCGCAACATGTCCTGCTGCGTTTCGGCTGGCTGCTCGATGACAGCCCGGATGGCACCCTCGGGCGTTTTCTCGCCCGAGCCGAAAAGCCGGAAGAGTTGTTGATGGCCGACGACCGTCGCGGCAATCCGACCCCGGTCGACGACGCCGCGCGGGTGATCATTTCCGTGCTCAAGCAACTCGATTGCGCCGCGCCGCTGTGGGGCACCTATCACTACGCCGGCCACGAAGCGACCACGCCACTGGCGCTGGGCCAGGCGATTCTCACCGAAGCACGCAGCCTGCACGCGCTGGCCATCGAAGCACCGACCGCGCAGGCGCACGCCGCCCGTCCGGACGCTGCCGAAGAGCCGCAACACGCCGTGCTGGCCTGCAAGAAGATTCTGCACACGTTCGGGATCAAGCCGCGCGCCTGGCGCGCCGCGCTCCCGGCCTTACTGGACAGGTTTTATCGTCATGGCTGAAGGGACTGTTTTAATCACCGGCGGAGCCGGTTTCATCGGCTCGCACCTGACCGACGCGTTGCTCGCCAAGGGCTATGCGGTGCGCGTGCTGGACGATCTGTCGACCGGCAAGCGCAGCAACCTGCCGCTGGACCATCCGAAGGTTGAACTGCGGGTCGGCGATGTCGCCGATGCCGCGCTGGTCGCGCAGGCGATGCAAGGTTGCGTTGCTGTCGCTCATCTGGCGGCCGTGGCTTCGGTGCAGGCTTCGGTGGACGATCCGGTGAGAACGCACCAGAGCAACTTCATCGGCACGCTGAATGTCTGCGAAGCCATGCGCCTGGCCGGGGTCAAACGTGTGGTCTATGCCTCCAGCGCGGCGGTGTACGGCAACAACGGCGAGGGCGAGTCGATTGACGAAGACACACCGAAAGCACCGCTGACGCCCTATGCTTCGGACAAACTGGCCGGTGAGCATTACTTCGATTTCTATCGCCGCCAGCATGTTCTGGAACCGGCGATTTTCCGTTTCTTCAACATCTTCGGCCCACGCCAGGATCCGTCCTCGCCGTACTCGGGCGTGATCAGCATTTTCAGCGAGCGCGCACAGAAAGGTCTGCCGATCACTGTGTTTGGCGATGGCGAGCAGACCCGCGATTTCCTCTATGTCGGGGATCTGGTCGATTTGCTGGTGCAGGCGATTGAAAAGCCTGAAGTACAGGAAGGCGCGGTGAATGTCGGCTGGAATCAGGCGATGAGTCTGAAGCAGATGCTGGGAGCGCTGGAATCGGTGGTTGGCGAGTTGCCCCCCGTGAGTTACGGGCCGGCGCGCTCGGGCGATATTCGCCATTCGCGGGCTGACAACCGACGGTTGCTGGAGCGCTTTGAAATGCCGCCGCAGACGCCGATGAGTGTGGGGTTGGCGCGGTTGTTGGGCCGAGCCTGAAAAAGGCGCTCGCGCCAAAGAGCACAAATGAAAAAGGCGCCCTTCAACAGGCGCCTTTTTCACGGCCGGAATATCGCTATCCCTGTGGCGAGGGGATTTATCCCCGATCGACTGCAAAGCAGTCGTCGTCAGTTCTGTGCCTGCCCGCCACCAAGCCTCATTCACCACCACGTGAACGTTCGGTAAATCGACTTAGAACTTATAGCCCAAACCAACCATGTAGATGAACGGATCGACATCCACATTGACCCGCGCACGGGTGCCCGGGGCAACGGCATTGTTTTCGACGGTCGCGCGGGTATCGATGTCGATGTAGCGCACCTGGGCGTTGAGCATGATGTTGTCGGTGAGCATGTAGTCGGCGCCGACCTGCCACGCCAGGCCCCAGGAGTTTTTCGCCTTGAAGTTACTGAAGCCGTTGGCGCTCGCTTCGCTGCCGACGTGCTCGTCGTAGATCCAGGTGTAGTTGATGCCGCCGCCGACATACGGCTGGAAGGCCGACTTCGAATCCAGCGGGTAGTAAACGACACTAAGGGTTGGCGGCAGGTGTTTCAGGGTGCCGAGCTTGCCGTTGGCCGCTGGCAGGGCAGTGCCCTTGAGCTTGACGTCATGCTCGAACGGCGTGGCCGCGAGCAGTTCGATGCCGACATGGCTGGTCAGCATGTAGGCGAAGTTAAGACCCAGCTGGGTGTCGCTGCTCATCGTCGCCTTGCCGCCCAGATCGGCGCCGCGCAACGGACCCTGATCGACCTTGACGCTGGAGCTGTCGGCCTTCGGGTTGACGGTGATCGCACCGGCGCGAATGAGAATGTCACCGGCCTCGTGGGCGTGGGCGAGCGGGGCCGCGAGCGCGAGGGCAAGCAGCGAGGCGCTGAGCAAGGACTTGTTCATGGGGGCTCCGAAGGACTTGAAAAGATTCGATGTCCTAGGGTACGAAGCCGTCTGATACGGTGTTTTGACTCAGCTCAATGAAACAGTGAAGCAGATGACTTTTGCGCGATCTTCAAGGACCCCATCGCGAGCAGGCTCACTTCCTACAGGGGAATGCATCCCAAATGTGGGAGCGGGCTTGCTCGCGAAGGCTATGGCTCAATCAACACAAAACTGCCAGGTTCACTCCGGCAGCTCATACGCATAAATCTTGTCCGCCTCCATCTGATACCCGGCATCGGCCAGCTCACTGCTCGACGCTTTCACCTGCAATGGCCCTTCAACCCAGTACGGCTGATACAGCTCATCGAGCTTCACACCGAGTTCACTTTTCACATGCACGATCTGGTTCGACGGCGGGGGCGGCACATGGATGCAGGCGCCGAAATACGGCACCAGCAAAAAGTCCGTGGTGCGCCCCTCTTCGCTGACTTCCAGCGGCACGATGTAGCCGGGCAGGCGAATATTCTGGCCGTCGAGGCTCTGCACCACCGGCGCGTTCGGCATGTCCTGTTTCGCTGCCGGCGCGGCTTCGGCAGACAGCGCGTCGCCCATTTTCGACAAGTCGTGCAGCGGCGTCATGTTGGGCACTTCCGGCGCAGCGTCCGGCGGGATCATCTCCGACCAGGTCAGGTCTTTCGGTGCCGCTGCCCACACGGGCAGGGCGACCAGCATCAGCAGCGCAAGCAGGGCGCGGGGCATGGTGAACATCCTCATAAACGGATCGACAGGCCATCGGCCAGGGATTGGCGATACGCGCGCCAGGCCGGCACGCTGCCCATCAGCAGCGCGGCTGCCAGAATGCCACCGAGCAGCGTCCATTCATACTCGCTTGGCCACGCCAGCGGCAGATACAAACCGTAATTGGCCTGCACATAGCCCTGCGCAGCGGCGATGCCGATGTACAGCAGCGCCAGCCCGGCAATCACACCGGTCAGCGCCAGTGCAAACGCTTCCAGCACCAGCAGACTTGCAATGTGCCACGGTCGCGCGCCCACCGACCGCAGAATCGCCATCTCGCGGCGACGCTCGTTGAGGCTGGTGAGAATCGCTGTGAGCATGCCGATCAATCCGGTCAGCACGACGAACAGCGAGACCACAAACAAGGCTTTCTCCGCCGTGCTCATCAGGCTCCACAGTTCTTGCAGGGCCACGCCCGGCAGAATCGCCAGCATCGGCTCGCCGCGGTATTCATTGATCTCGCGCTGCAGCGCAAACGTGGAAATCTTGCTGTTGAGGCCGAGCATGAACGCGGTGATCGCCTGCGGCGTCAGGTCCATGTTGCGCGCCTGATCGGCACTGATCCGGCCGTTGCCGCGCGCCGGCACGCCGTTGTGCCAGTCGACATGAATCGCCTCCATGCCACCGAGACTGATGTGCAGCGTGCGGTCTACCGGCGTACCGGTACGCTGGAGAATGCCGACCACGGTGAACGGTTTGTCGTCGTGCTTGACCAGACTGATCGCCGCCACACCGTGGGCCAGCACCAGTTGGTCGCCGAGTTTGTAGTGCAGCGCTTCGGCGACTTCGGCACCCAGCACCACTTCGAACGGATCGGTGGCAAACGCCCGCCCGTCGGCCAAGGCCAGATGTTGCTGGCGGCCGTACTGGTAATGCTCGAAATAGGCTTGCGTGGTGCCCATCACGCGGTAGCCGCGATGGGAGTCGCCGAGGGACATCGGAATGGCCCATTTCACTTTCGGGTTGCTGGCGAAATGTTCGAAGCTGTCCCAGCGGATGTTGTTGGTGGCGTTGCCGATGCGGAACACCGAATACAACAGCAGATTCACCGAGCCGGAACGGGCGCCGACGATCAGGTCGGTGCCGCTGATGGTGCTGGCGAAACTGGCTTTGGCTTCGGTGCGCACGCGCTCGACGGCAAGCAAAAGGCACACCGACAGGGCGATGGCGAAAGCAGTGAGCAACGCGGTAAAGCGGCGGTTGGCCAGGCTGGCCATGGCCAGACGAAACAGATACATCTCAGACCTCGGCGGACGTGGCGGCGCGATTGAGTTCGGCCAGGGACAGGTGACGGTCGAACAGCGGCGCCAGACTCTGGTCGTGGCTGACGAACAGCAGACTCGATCCGGCCTCGCGGCATTCGGCAAACAGCAGCCGGAGGAAATTCTCCCGGGCATCGTAATCCAGCGCCGAGGTAGGCTCGTCGGCGATCACCAGTTCCGGCTGGCCGATCAACGCGCGCGCTGCCGCCACCCGTTGCTGCTGGCCGATGGACAACGAATCGGCACGACGGCCGAGCAGGCTTTGATCTTTCAGGCCGAGGTGGGCGAGCAGGGTCGCGGCGGCCTGATCGATGCTGCCGTGGCGCTGTTTCGCCCGTTGCGCACGCAGCCTGGAAAAATGACACGGCAGCTCAACGTTTTCGCGCACCGAGAGAAACGGCAGCAGGTTGAATTGCTGAAAAATGTAGCCGGTGTGATCAACACGAAAGGTGTCGCGCTTGCCGGCAGAGAGTTCGGTCAGTTCCTGGCCGAGCAGACGAATGCTGCCGCGACCGGGTTTCTGCACCCCGCCAAGCAGGCCGAGCAGGGTAGTCTTGCCACTGCCGCTGGGGCCTTTGAGAAACAGGGTTTCGCCGGCTTCCAGGCGAAACGCCGGGATGTCCAGCAACGGCGGATGACCGGGCCAGTTGAAGCCCAGGTCGGACAGTTCGATGAGTGCTTGGGTCATTTGAAACCGATCGGGTAGTTGCGTGGCCCTTGTGTAGGAGTGAGCCTGCTCGCGATGGCGGTGGATCAGTCAGCATAGTTGCTGAATGTGCTGGCCTCATCGCGAGCAGGCTCACTCCTACAGGGGATCTCTACAATATTCAGAATTTAAGGGCAGCAGCCCTCGCCGTCACTTCCGTGCCTTGCTGGCCGCTGGCGCTGATCAGTTGTACCTGAATTTTCTGCGTCGCCGGGAAGGTCTTGAACAGGTTCGCCAGATCCAGGGTTTTCAACGCGCCCGGGGTGGCGCAACTGAACTGATAGTGCGCATGGATTTCGCTGTGGTCGTCATGATGCTCATGCCCGTCTTTGTCCGCTTCGTCTTCGTCGTGATCGTCGGCCTCCGGCTTGTCGCCGAACAGCGGGCTTTCCAGTTCCTGGCCGACCACTTTGCAACCGGCCGCGGCCGGCAGGCTGAACAAGGCCAGCGGTTTCTCAAGCTGCGCGCGGGCAGCAGCAACTTTTGCCTTGTCCGCGTCGGATGTGGCGGCGTGTTCAAAACCCACCAGGTTCATCGCCGGGCTTTCCAGTTCCAGCTCCAGGGTCTGACCGTCGAGCGCGGCATTCAGGCGACCCACGCCATGTTCATGGGCGCCAAGGCTACCGTGCTCATGGTCGTGATCATGATCGTGCTCATCAGCCGCATGGGCGATGGCCAGCGGCAACAGGGCAAACGGCAAAGCAAGCAGCAGACGACGCATGGCGAACTCCGAAAATGAAAAGTTTGTTATGTAATCTTATAACGAAAGTGCGCAGAGTGTGCCCGTGCGCTTGGCGTTGCACAAGTCCCGTGGGACCATGCAGGTCAGAAAAGTGCAGGAGCGAACTCGATGTTGCGGATACGCGGAACGGTCGGCGAGGTGCCGGTGGATTTGACGGTAGACCTCGATGACAGCGATTGGGCCAGGCTCGGTTCGGCGCTCAGCGGGCAGGCGCCGATTGCGCAGTCTGGAGCGGTCGCGCCAGTTCCGGCGGCGAAGCCGCAGAATCAGGACGATGCGTTGTGGCAGGTGGCGAAAGACTTGTTGCGCAAGGCTGGGCAACTCACTGGGCCGGATCTGCTCGATCAGTTGGAAGCGCTGACGGGCAGCGCGGCGGCGGGCAAGCGTTTGCTGGTGCGTTTGCGCCACAGCGCTGATGTGAAAGTAGTGAGCGGCGGGGATACGCCGCTCTACAGCTGGATCGAGTGAGCGCTTAGTACAACGCCGCGAACATTTTGCGGCGGTAAGCGGTTACCAGCGGGTGATCATTGCCCAGCAGTTCGAACACCTGCAGCAAGGTCTTGTGCGGCAAGCCTTCGCCATAGCTGCGATTGCGGATGAACAGTTTAAGCAGGGCGTCCAGCGCTGCTTCGTATTGCTGGCGCGCCAGTTGCTGGATCGCCAGTTGATACACCGCTTCATCGTCCTGCGGATTCTGCGCCAGGCGGCTTTTCAGATCGGCGGCGTCCGGCAGGTCGCGGGCCAGACCGAGGAACTGGATCTGCGCCTTGGCCCCGGCCAGCGCAGCTTTGTGTTCGTCGCTCTTGACCGCGTCGAGCACGGTTTGCGCTTCGCCCAGCTCACCGCGCTCGGTCAGGCAGCGCGCGTAGAGGATCAGCGCCTTGGCGTTGCTGTTGTCTTCATTGAGCATGGCGACCAGCGCGGCTTCGGCGTCGGCGAAACGACCCTCGTCAAACAATGCCTGCGCCTGTTCGAACGGATCGGCGGCGGCCGGTGGCGGCATCTGCACATGCGGCTCAAGCAAGGCGCGCACGGCAGATTCCGGCTGCGCACCGGCAAAGCCGTCGACCGGTTGACCGTCCTTGAACAGCACCACGGTCGGCAGGCTGCGGATGCCGAAGCGGGCCACGATGTCCTGCTCGATGTCGCAATTGACCTTGGCCAGCAGCAGCTCGCCCTGATAGCTCTCGGCAATGCCTTGCAGCATCGGCATCAGCGCCTTGCACGGCGCACACCATTCGGCCCAGAAATCCACCAGCACCGGTTTGTTGAAGGAGGCTTCGATCACCGACTGGTCGAAATCGGCAGTCGTGGCGTCGAAGATGTACGGCGTTTGCTCACTCATGGGGGATCTCGTCAAAGCGTGGATGGGGCAACTATACGGGTTGGTGGGGGGTGGCCGGAAGGCAGAGATGTGTTGTCTGGCAGGACGCCTTCGCGAGCAAGCCCGCTCCCACATTTGGAATGCGTTCCCCTGTGGGAGCGGGCTTGCTCGCGAAGCTCTTAACTAACGCCGCGCGTGGTACAGGCTGACATGCCGAAATTCTTCCGGCTCCGCCAGATCCGGCAAGGTCATCGCCTCAAGCATTTCAATCCGCTCATACAACGGATGGCGGAAATCCCTCACCCGCGAATCCGCCACCAGCGCCTCGCGGCCGCGACTGAGAAACGCGTCGAGCAGCGGCAGATTCGCCCGGTCATACAACACGTCGGCGACCAGAATCAGATCGAAGCGATCGGTCTCGGCAAAGAAATCCGTCGAATAGCCCATCTGCACATCATTGAGTTCGGCATTTGCCCGGCACGCCGCGATCGCCAGCGGATCCAGATCGCAGGCCACCACTTCCAGCGCTCCGGCTTTCACCGCCGCGATGCCGGCGATCCCGGAACCGGCGCCGAAATCCAGCACGCGTTTGCCGCGCACCCATTCGGGAAACTCGGCCAGATAACGCGCCACCGCCAGACCGCTGGCCCAGCAAAAGCTCCAGTAGGGCGGCTCATGCAGGATGCGCCGGGTTTTTTCCTGGCTGAACTCGCGGGCCATGTTGTCGCCGTCGATCAGCCATAACTGCAAGTCACTGCCTGGCAACGCACAGGCTTTCAGTCTGGCGTCGCCGAGCAATTCACCCAGCGCCTGTTGCAGGTCGAGCGGTGCCTTCATGGCGCTTTGACAAATTGCAACTGGCCCAGCGCTTGAGTGGTTGGCTGGGTGATGGTCTGCGACGGCAGATGGAGGATCAATTGGCCGGACTGACTGGCGCGACCGCGCAGTTCAACCCGCGCGCCGGCCGGGAAGGCCTGCGGGTTGAAGCGCAGGCGGAAGGGCAGGATCTGGTTGTTGCCGATCAGGCTGGAACTGGCGAGCAATTGTTGCGGGCGGTCCTTGTCATCGATCACCAGCAGCGCCAGTTCGACTTCGGCGCCGGCCGGCACGCCCTGCAGGGTGCCGCTCAGTTCACGCTGATGCGCCGGCAGCGGGCCGAGTTCGGCGGCCTCTTTGGCTTTTTTCTGGGCCTGCTGTGGGGCCGGACCGGGCGTCGGCGGTTGCGGCTTGGGCGCATCGCTGCCACAGGCCACCAGCAGGCTGAAAAGACTGAGCAAAACGAGCGGACGTAACGGCATTGGAAGCTCCGGCAAAATGAAATCCATGGATCAGACGATCATGCCGTTCTGTATACCGCAAAGCCTATGGCTTGTCTTGCCACCGGGATGCGCTACCATGGCCCTCCCATTTTTTGTTGCCAGCCACCATGCACTGTCCCTTCTGCGGTGCCAACGACACCAAGGTCATCGACTCGCGTCTGGTCGCCGAGGGCGAACAGGTGCGCCGCCGGCGTGAATGCCTGGCCTGCGGCGAACGATTCACGACGTTCGAGACGGCCGAACTGGTGTTGCCGCGCCTGATCAAAACCGACGGCAGCCGCCAACCGTTCGACGAAGAAAAACTCCGTGCCGGCATGCAGCGCGCCCTGGAGAAACGTCCGGTGAGCGTCGAGCGCCTCGAATCCTCTCTGGTCCACATCAAGCACAAGCTGCGCGCCACCGGCGAACGCGAGGTCAAATCCCTCGTGGTCGGCGAGCTGGTCATGGCTGAATTGCAAAAGCTTGATGAAGTCGCCTACATCCGTTTTGCTTCGGTGTACAAGCGCTTCCAGGACCTCAATGAGTTCCGCGAAGAGATCGACCGCCTCGCTCGCGAGCCGGTGAAAGAATGACCACTGCCGCCGAGCAAGCCATCTTCGACGCCCACTTCATGGCCCGC
Organism: Pseudomonas sp. SWRI81; assembly: GCF_014268545.1. Taxonomy (NCBI): domain Bacteria; kingdom Pseudomonadati; phylum Pseudomonadota; class Gammaproteobacteria; order Pseudomonadales; family Pseudomonadaceae; genus Pseudomonas; species Pseudomonas sp. SWRI81. The sequence goes on along the minus strand of NZ_JABWQS010000007.1, from coordinate 139,244 downwards.
GCGCTTGAACTGGCGCGCAAGGGCCACTACACCACTCATCCCAATCCACGGGTCGGCTGTGTGGTGGTGCGTGACGGGCAGATTGTCGGCGAAGGCTGGCATGAGCGCGCCGGCGAACCCCATGCCGAAGTCCACGCCTTGCGCGCCGCCGGGGAGCTGGCTCGGGGCGCCACCGCTTACGTGACCCTCGAACCGTGCAGCCATCACGGTCGGACGCCGCCGTGCGCCGATGCACTGGTCAACGCTGGCGTGGGACGGGTGGTCGCGGCAATGCGCGATCCGAACCCGCAAGTTGCCGGACGCGGTTTGCAGCGCCTGGCCGAGGCCGGCATCGCCACCGCAAGTGGTGTGCTGGAAGGCGAGGCACGCAAGCTCAATCAAGGTTTCCTGGAACGCATGGAACACGGCTTGCCGTTCGTGCGGGTCAAGTTGGCGATGAGCCTCGACGGCCGTACCGCAATGGAAAACGGCGAGAGTCAATGGATCACCGGCCCGGCCGCGCGTTCCGCTGTGCAGCGTTTGCGCGCTGAGGCTGCCGTGGTGCTGACCGGCGCCGATACGGTGCTGGCCGATGGCGCACGATTGACCGTGCGCGCTGACGAGTTGGGCCTGGATGCCGGGCAAACCGCTCTGGCCATGAGCCGCCCGCCGTTGCGCGTGTTGATTGACGGTCGCCTGCGGGTGCCGCTGGATGCGCCGTTCTTCAAGGCTGGCCCGGCGCTGGTTGCTACCTGCGTCGCCGTCGAAGAACAGTACGCCAACGGCCCGGAATGCCTGATCGTGCCGGGTGAAGACGGCCAGGTCGATCTGCATCAATTGCTGATCGAACTGGCCAGTCGCGGCGTCAACGACGTGCTTGTCGAGGCCGGCCCGCGCCTGGCCGGTGCCTTTGCCCAGCTCGGCCTGGTCGATGAGTTCGTGATTTTCATTGCCGGCAAGTTTCTCGGTTCCACGGCGCGGCCGTTGCTGGACTGGCCGCTGGCCCATATGAAGGACGCCCCAGAGCTGAAAATCACTGAAATCCGTGCGGTGGGCGATGACTGGCGAGTCACTGCCATCCCTGCCTCCTCGGCCCGCGTATAATTCCCGGCCATTGCGTAAGCGCTGGCCCAGTTCTCAAGGAGAACCCCATGTTCACCGGCATCATCGAATCCATCGGCAGTATCCGCGCACTGACCCCAAAGGGCGGTGATGTGCGGGTGTATGTCGACACCGGCAAGCTCGACCTGAGCGACGTCAAACTGGGCGACAGCATTGCGGTCAACGGCGTTTGCCTGACTGCGGTCGAGTTGCCGGGCGACGGTTTTGCCGCCGACGTCAGCCGCGAAACCCTGGACTGCACCGCCATGAATGACCTGAAAAGCGGCAGTCCGGTCAATCTGGAAAAAGCCCTGACCCCGACCACGCGTCTGGGCGGGCATCTGGTCAGCGGTCACGTCGACGGCGTCGGCGAAGTGGTCTCGCGCAGCGACAATGCCCGCGCCGTGGAATTTCGCATCCGCGCGCCCAAAGAACTGGCCAAGTACATCGCTCATAAAGGCTCGATCACCGTCGACGGCACCAGCCTGACCGTAAACGAAGTCGATGGCGCCGAATTCATGCTGACGATCATTCCGCACACCCTCAGCGAAACCATCATGGCTTCGTACAAGCCAGGGCGCCGGGTGAACCTGGAAGTCGATTTGCTGGCGCGTTATCTGGAGCGTCTGCTGCTGGGTGACAAAGCCGCCGAGAAAACCGCCGGCGGCACGATCACCGAAAGTTTTCTGGCCCAAAACGGCTACCTCAAATAATTTAAAAGAAGGGGGTGCCTTGTGGCGCTCAATAGCATCGAAGAACTGGTTGAAGACATCCGCCAAGGCAAGATGGTCATCCTCATGGATGACGAAGACCGCGAGAATGAAGGCGACCTGATCATGGCCGCCGAATGCTGCCAGGCTGAGCACATCAACTTTATGGCCAAGCACGCCCGTGGCCTGATCTGCATGCCGATGAGCCGCGAGCGCTGCGAGCTGTTGAAGCTGCCGCTGATGGCGCCGCGCAACGGTTCCGGTTTCGGCACCAAGTTCACCGTATCGATCGAAGCCGCCGAAGGCGTGACCACCGGCATTTCCGCCGCCGACCGCGCGCGCACCGTGCAGGCGGCTGCCGCCAAGGACGCCAAGGCTGAAGACATCGTTAGCCCCGGCCACATCTTCCCGCTGATGGCCCAGGCCGGCGGCACCCTCGCTCGCGCCGGTCACACCGAAGCCGCTTGCGACCTGGCGCGCATGGCCGGTTTCGAGCCGAGCGGGGTGATCTGCGAAGTGATGAACGACGACGGCACCATGTCCCGTCGCGCCGAGCTGGAAGCGTTCGCCGCCGAACACAACATCAAGATCGGCACCATCGCCGACCTGATTCACTACCGGATGATCCACGAACGTACCGTTCAGCGGATTGCCGAGCAGCCACTCGACAGCGAACTGGGCCAATTCAACCTGGTGACCTATCGTGATTCGGTGGAAGGCGACGTGCACATGGCGCTGACCCTGGGCACCGTGTGCGCCGAAGAACCGACCCTGGTCCGCGTGCACAACATGGACCCGTTGCGCGATCTGCTGATGGTCAAGCAGCCGGGCCGCTGGAGCCTGCGCGCCGCCATGGCCGCCGTGGCCGATGCCGGCAGCGGTGTGGTGCTGTTGCTCGGCCACCCGCTCGATGGCGACGTGCTGCTGGCGCATATTCGTGAAACCGCTGATCAGGCACCGACGAAAAAACCGACCACCTACAGCATCGTTGGTGCCGGTTCGCAGATCCTGCGTGACCTCGGCGTACGCAAAATGCGTTTGATGAGCGCACCAATGAAATTTAATGCGATATCCGGTTTCGATCTGGAAGTTGTAGAATACGTGCCCTCCGAATAATGACCCGGAGATTCGTATTGCTGGTGTACACCGATTGTGGCGAGGGGATTTATCCCCGTTGGACTGCGTAGCAGTCCCAAAAAACAGGGGCCGCTACGCAGCCCAACGGGGCGGTGCGACGTTTCGCTAAATCCCCTCGCCACAGGTTTATCATCAAGCGGCAATGCGGTGTTTCCGGCCATGAAATCGTGGCTAATATTATCGAGGGATGCGTACGAAACGCGTCCCGGCTCTTTAAGAGAACTGACGAATGACCCTGAAGACCATCGAAGGTACCTTCATCGCCCCCAAAGGCCGCTACGCTCTGGTAGTGGGCCGCTTCAACAGCTTCGTGGTTGAAAGCCTGGTCAGCGGTGCCGTGGATGCCCTGGTTCGCCACGGCGTGAGCGAAAGCGACATCACCATCATCCGCGCACCGGGCGCCTTCGAAATCCCGCTGGTTGCGCAGAAAGTCGCCCAGAAAGGCGAGTTCGCCGCGATCATCGCCCTCGGCGCGGTCATTCGTGGCGGTACTCCGCACTTCGAATACGTCGCAGGCGAGTGCACCAAGGGCCTGGCCCAGGTGTCCATGGAATTCGGCGTACCGGTCGCGTTCGGCGTCCTGACCGTTGATTCCATCGAGCAAGCCATCGAACGTTCCGGCACCAAGGCCGGTAACAAAGGTGCCGAAGCTGCCCTGTCCGCTCTGGAAATGGTCAGCCTGCTGGCGCAGTTGGAGGCCAAGTGATTAGCGACGAAAGCGATCGTTTCAACCCGCGCGATCCGAAACCTGCGGATGCCGGCAAGCCCTCGAAAAGCGTCAAGCGTCGCGAAGCCCGTCAGCTCGCCACTCAAGCGCTGTACCAGTGGCACATGGCCCGGCAATCGCTGAACGAGATCGAAGCGCAGTTTCGCGTTGATAACGATTTCACCGATGTCGACGGCGCCTACTTCCGCGAGATCCTCCACGGGGTTCCGCAGTTCAAGACCGAAATCGACACCGCCCTGACGCCTTGCCTGGATCTGACGATCGAAGAGCTGGACCCGGTTGAACTGGCGGTTCTGCGCCTGTCGACCTGGGAACTGCTCAAGCGCGTCGACGTGCCGTACCGCGTGGTGATCAACGAAGGTATCGAGCTGGCGAAAGTCTTCGGTTCGACCGACGGCCACAAGTTCGTCAACGGCGTGCTCGACAAGCTGGCCCCGCGCCTGCGTGAAGCTGAAGTGAAGGCGTTCAAGCGCTGATCGGCGCTTGAGCACTTTTTCTCAGCCATGGGCGAGTTTGAGCTGATCCGCAATTTCTTCGCCGCCGCGCCTTGTGCGCAGGGCGGCGAAGGCGTTGCTCTGGGGATTGGCGACGACTGCGCCTTGCTGGCGGTTCCCGCTGGGGAGCAGTTAGCTGTTTCCACCGATACGCTGGTGGCCGGCGTGCACTTTGCCGACCCCTGCGATCCGTTTCTGCTCGGTCAGCGCTCGCTGGCCGTCGCGGTCAGTGATCTGGCCGCCATGGGCGCCACGCCCGTAGCCTTTACCCTTGCTTTGACTGTGCCGACGGTGACCGCCGATTGGCTGCAAGCCTATGCCCGTGGCTTGAACCGCATGGCGCAAACCTGCGGCGTGGCACTGGTCGGCGGCGACACCACGCGTGGGCCGCTGAGCCTGACGGTCACTGTGTTCGGTCGCGTACCCGCGGGCCAGGCCTTGACCCGCAGCGGCGCACAGCCGGGCGATCTGCTCTGTGTCGGCGGCGAACTGGGCAATGCGGCCGGCGCCTTGCCGCTGGTCCTCGGGCAACGGGACGCCGCACCGCAAATTGCCGGGCCGTTGCTCGATCATTATTGGTCGCCACAACCGCAACTCGCCCTCGGTCAGGCCCTGCGAGGCAAGGCCACGTCGGCGCTGGACATCTCCGATGGCCTGCTCGCCGACTGCGGCCATATCGCCCTCGCGTCGAAGGTTCGGCTTGAGATTGAACGCGAGCGCGTACCGTTGTCGGATGCTTTAGTCGCGTTTCTCGGTCAGCGCGGCGCCGAGCGTGCGGCGCTGAGCGGTGGCGATGATTACGTCCTGGCGTTCACGTTGCCGTCCGCCGAGTTACCGGCGCTGCTGGCCGACGGCTGGCCGATCCATGAGATCGGTCGCGTGGTGCCGGGCGAGGGCGTGGTGCTGCACGACCGCGAAGGGCACGACATCACCCCGCACATTCGCGGCTACCAACATTTTCAGGAGACACCGTGACAGATCACCCGAAACAGGTTCCGGCCGAATTCGTGCCGCCGTCGGTCTGGCGCAATCCCTGGCATTTCCTTGCGTTCGGCTTCGGCTCGGGCACGCTGCCCAAGGCGCCGGGCACCTGGGGCTCGTTGGTGGCCCTGCCGTTCATTCCGTTGTGGCAGATGCTGCCCGATTGGGGCTACTGGCTGATGCTCGGGATCACCATGCTGTTCGGCTTCTGGCTGTGCGGCAAGGTCGCCGACGACCTGCGCGTGCACGATCACGAGGGCATCGTCTGGGACGAAATGGTCGGCATGTGGATCACCCTGTGGCTGGTGCCGGAAGGCTGGTATTGGTTGCTTGCGGGTTTTCTGGTGTTCCGCTTCTTCGACATTCTCAAGCCCTGGCCGATTCGCTGGATCGACAAGCATGTGCACGGTGGCGTCGGGATCATGCTCGACGACGTGCTGGCCGGTGTGTTCGCCTGGCTGGCAATGCAGGGGCTGGTGTGGGTGTTCGCCTGATCCGAATCAGGATTGAGTGAGGGGCAGATTGATGGTGCGACATTGGTTGGCGCTGCTGGTGCTGGTAGTGCAGGGCGCCGTTGCTCAAGCGCAGGAGGCCGCGCCTTTGCCTGCGGTGATCCATCTGGCCAGCGAAGACTGGGAAGACTATACGGCTGCCGACGGCCATGGTCTGGCCTGGGACGTGTTGCGCAAGGTGTTCGAACCGGCCGGGGTCCAACTGGATATGCGCACGGTCCCGTACACGCGCTCGGTGGGGCTGGTGCAATTGAAGGAAGTCGACGCGCTGGTCGGCTCCTACCGTGACGAAGCCGAGCACGTCCTGTACCCGCAGTGGCATTTCGACTCCGATCATATCTACGCCCTCGGCCTGGCAAGTCATCCCCAGCCGACCCCGGCCACGCTGGGCCAGTATCGGCTGGCCTGGGTGCGCGGTTACCGCTATGAAAATTACCTGCCGAACATTAAACGCTACAACCAGATCGAACGGCGTAGCGGCATTCTGTCGATGCTCAAGCAGGGGCGCGCGGATTACTACATCGATGCGCTGACCGAGGTGGAAGCCGTGGTGCGCAACGCCGCCGACCCGGCTCAGTATCGTTATTCGCATCTGGCCGAATTGCCGCTGTTTCTCGGGTTCGCCGACACTCCACAGGCCCGGGCGCTGATGGCGCTGTATGACCGGCGTATGGCGGAACTGGTGAAGAGCGGGGAGTTGAAGCCGATCTTCAAGAAGTGGCAGCAGCCGTATCCGTTCAACCCGAACTGAAGCCCAACACAAATCCCCTGTGGGAGCGAGCCTGCTCGCGATAGCGGACTGACATTCAACAATGATGTCGCCTGATCAACCCCTATCGCGAGCAGGCTCACTCCTACAAGGGACCGATGCAGGGCAGTCTGTCATCAAACTTTTTGATCGTTATGCCCGATAATTCAGCCTAAGCGTCGGCAGGAAGCTGCTGTTACAATGCCGGCCTGCGAATTTTCAGAATTTTTAGATCAGGAGCACACCGGTGCCTGTCGTCTTTGTTGCCGCTTGCAAGCTGCCAACGCCTTATGCGCAATTCACCATGCACGGGTTTCTCGATGAAAGCACCGGCCGCGAGCACGTCGTGCTGAGCCTGGGTGAAATTGCCGATGGCGCTCCGGTACTCGGCCGTTTGCATTCCGAATGCCTGACCGGCGATGCCTTGTTCAGCCAGCGTTGCGACTGCGGCTCGCAACTGGACGCCGCCCTGCAGGCGATCGCCCGCGAAGGCCGTGGCGTGCTGCTGTACCTGCGCCAGGAAGGGCGCGGCATCGGTTTGCTGAACAAGATTCGCGCCTACGAATTGCAGGACGGCGGCGCCGACACCGTTGAAGCCAACGAGCGTCTGGGCTTTGCTGCCGATCAGCGCGACTATGCGATGTGTCTGCCGATGCTCGAGCACTTGGGCGTGAAATCCCTGCGTCTGATGACCAACAACCCGCGCAAGGTCAAAGCCTTGACTGACATGGGCATCGTCGTCGCCGAGCGCGTGCCGCTGCACACCGGCCATAACCCGCACAACAAACTCTATCTGGCGACCAAGGCCAGCAAGCTCGACCACATGATGGGTAACGAGCATCAGGGCGAGGTCGATCGCGCGTGACTCGCGGTCAGGTTCGGCGGCGGTTGTCGGTGACCTGGTGGCAATACCTGGCGCTGGCCCTGCTGCCGCTGTTCGTGCTCAACGCGCTGTTCGGCGAAGGCCAGGGCCTGCTGCCGGTGCTGGCGATGCCCCTGTTTATCGCCGGCGTCGCCTCGATGTTTGTCAGCCTGAAGTACTTCGGTCGCTACAAACACGCATTGATCGCCACGCAAAAAGCCCTCGATACCACCGATGAACCCGCCGCCTGGATTGCCCTCGCGGCGTGCCGGCGCACGGCGTTCCTGGTGGCGTCGTTGCCCGCGTGGATCGGTGCTCTGGCGGTGTTCGTCGGTCTCGAAGCCGTACCGCTGATGCTGCTGGCGTTGTCCACCGCCGTGCTGTTCTACCTCTACCGTATTCCGCGTCAACTCGGTTGATGCACCGTCTGTGCCTGGCGATTCTGCTGCTTGCCCTGAGCAGCCCGGCGCTGGCCGCGTTGCGTGTGGTCAGCCTCGCACCGTCGCTTTCTGAAATCGTCGTTGAGCTGGATTCCGCCGACCTGCTGGTCGGTGTGCTGGACGCTGGCGAACGGTCAGGGGCGATTGCCAATATTCCTTCTGTTGGTCGCTATGGCCAGCTCGACATGGAGCGCTTGCTCAGCCTCACCCCTGATCTGTTGCTGCTCTGGCCCGGCAGCGTCGGTCCTGCGCAGCGTGATCAATTAAAGCGTCTGGGCATCCCGACCTTCGTCGCCGAGCCGCACACCCTGGACCAGCTCACCGCGCAGATCGAAGCCATTGCCCGACAACTCGGTCGGCCTGAGCGTGGAATCCAGCGCGCAGCCGAGTTGCGCCAGACACTCGATGCCCTGCGCCAACGCTATCGCCGTGACGTGCCGTTGCGGGTGTTTTATCAGGTCTGGGACAAGCCGTTGTATACCGTCGGTGGCGGACAAATCATCAGCGATGCGTTGCAAGTGTGCGGGGCGCGCAATGTGTTCGATGATCTGAAATTGCCGGCGCCGCAAGTGAGTGTGGAAGCGGTGTTGCAGCGCGATCCCGAGGTGATTGTCGCCGGAGATCAGGCGCAGCTTGAGGCGTGGAAGGTGTGGCCGCAGGTGGCGGCTGTGAGGCAGGGGCGGTTGTTGCTGGTCAGCGATAAAGGTCTTGAAAGACCGAGTGGTCAGATGATCGAGGCAACGGCCAAGCTTTGCCGGTTGATCGCGCCTGACCGGTAGACCGCGTCGCCTCCATTCGCGAGCAAGCCCGCTCCCACATTTGATTGGTTTCAACCATGAATCTGAGGTGCAACCGAGATTCATTGTGGGAGCGGGCTTGCTCGCGAAAAGGCCAGTCAATCCAGTACAAATCAAGGATCAGAGTTCAGGTGTCCAGGTCACCCCAAACATCCACGCCCGGCCTTCCTCGCGATAGCCATACTGTCCGCCGTCATAACTGTAATTCGCCCGGCTGTAACCCTTGTCCAGCAAGTTATCCACCTTCAAGTCGAGCTTGATCTCACGGTTCAGCGCCCAACTGCTGCGCAGTCCGAGCGTGCCGTAGCCGCCCAGCGACTGGGTGTTCTTCAAATCATCGTAACTGCCGCTGACCAATTGCCAACTGGCGCCCAGCCCCAAGCGATCAAACTGCCGATCCAGATCCCAACTGGCCGTACGCCGTGCTCGTCGCGCCAAGGTATGGCCGCTGTCACGATCGCGCGGATCGATGATCGACACACCGAGATTGCTCTGCCAGCCGAACAAATCCTGCTTCAGCGCCGCCTCAAAGCCGTTGATCCTTGCCGACGCAACGTTTTCCGGGCGTGAGTTGCTGCCGAAGATAATCGCGTCTTCCAGGTCGGTGCGGTAAATCGAGGCTTCCAGGCGCGCGCTGTCGCTCAACTGGCTGCGCCATTGCAGCTCGTAGCTCTTCGAGGTTTCCGGTTTCAGCTTCGGGTTGCTGAAATCGGGGTAGTACAAGTCGTTGAAGGTCGGCGCACGAAAGCCTTCGCTGTAGCTCAGCAGCAAGTCATTGTCCGGATTCAGCGGCAGGGTGAAGGTGCCGCTCCAGGTGTTCTGGCTGCCGAATTGTTGATTGTCGTCATGGCGCAGACCCAGTTCCGTGGAAAAACTGTCGGCTTGATAACGATGCTGGATAAACGCCGCGCGATTCCAGCGGCTGTTCTCGTCGAACGCAGTGCTGCTGTTGATCCGGTCTTCGTACCAGTCGCCGCCGAGGATGAGGCTGTTGCGTGCGTCGAGCGTCAGGTCGTTCTGCCAGTTCACCGAGTCGCGGTAGGTGTTGAATACGGTGCGCTCGTCGCTGAGCTTGTCGAAGGTCTTTTCGCGGTTTTCGCTATGGCCGAGCTCGACGCGGGTTTTCCAAATTTCGTTGAGCCGCGCATCGACATAACTGCTGAGGCTGCTGACATTGAAATCGCTGTACGGCTGCTGTTGCACAGACTCGAATGTGGCCATGTCGAAGCGGCCGAACGGATTGTCGAATTCGCTTTTGCCACGGTTATCCAGCAGATTGGCGCCGACTTCGATGTTCTCGGTCAGCGCGTGGCTGAGGCTCAGACTGAGGGATTTGTTGAGGTAGGCGTCATGATCGCCATCGCTCGGGTACGACTCATGGGTGCGATCAATCCCGGCAGTCTCATCCAGGCTGGCGCCGAGGTTGAAACGGGTTTTCTCATCGCCACCGGATAATCCGAGACTGCGCTCCCAAGTCTGCTGGCTACCGAAGCCGAGGTGCAGGCGCGGCTGCAAGCCTGGTTCGCTGCCACGTCGGGTGAAAATCTGGATCACCCCGCCAATCGCATCGCTGCCGTAAATCACCGAGCGCGAACCGCGCAGTACTTCGACGCGCTCAATCTGCTCGATGTTCAGGTGCTGCAGATTGCTGTCGCCGGACGTCGAGTTGCCGATGCGCTGGCCATCGACCAGTACCAGACTCTGCGCCGATTGCGTGCCGCGAATGTAGACGCCCGGCAAACTGCCGCGCCCGCCGGTCTGCGCTACTTGCACGCCGGGGACGCGACGCAGCAGGTCGGGCACATTGCTCGGTTGCAGGCGGTCGATGTCTTCGCGGGTGAACACGGTGTTGGCGGCGCTGCTGTCGTTGCGCGCCTCGACTTGGCGGTTGGCGCTGATCAGCGTGTCGGGGAGCTTCAGCGCCTGATCGCGCTCGAAGGTGTCGGCGAGAGCGTTGGCGGTTGGCAGCAGGAGCAAGGGCAGGGCGAGGCGCGAGAGGTTCATCGTTGATCCGTGAGAAACTTCAGGTGTACACAAAACTTTCTGTTTCCACAAAACACTGTGGGAGCGGGCTTGCCCGCGAAGAGGCCGGCACATTCAAGATCAATGTTGAATGTGCCAACGCCTTCGCGGGCAAGCCCGCTCCCACAGGAGATGTGTGTTTTCCGACTTAACGGTTAAGCAAGTCCAGCCGCTGGCGAATCGACGCTTCGATCCCGGCTTCATCCAGGCCGCACTCGGCGAGCATTTGCGCCGGTTTTGCGTGCTCGACGTAGATATCCGGCAAGCCCAGATGCAGCATCGACTTGAGGATGTTCTCGCGGGCGAGGAATTCGCTGACCGCGCCGCCGGCGCCGCCCATGATCGCGTTTTCTTCGAGGGTCACCAGCAACTCGTGGCTACCGGCAATCTCGCGCACGAGCGCTTCATCCAGCGGTTTGACGAAACGCATGTCGACCACGGTGGCGTCGAGCTTCTCGGCGACTTTCAAGGCTTCGCTCAGTTGTACGCCAAACACCAGCATGGCGACCTTGCTGCCTTGGCGACGGACGCGGCCCTTGCCGATTTCGATCGGCTCGAGGTCTTTGTCGATAAGCGCGTTCGGGCCGCTGCCGCGCGGGTAACGCACCGCCGCCGGACCGTTGTAAAGGTGGCCGGTGGTGAGCATTTTGCGCAGTTCGTTTTCGTCGCTCGGGGTCATGATGACCATGCCCGGGATGCAGCGCAGGTACGACAGATCGTAGCTACCGGCGTGCGTCGGGCCGTCTTCGCCGACCAGACCGGCGCGGTCGATGGCGAACAGTACGTCGAGGTTCTGTACGGCGACGTCATGCACCAACTGGTCGTAACCGCGTTGCAGGAACGTCGAATAGATCGCCACCACCGGTTTCGCGCCTTCGCAGGCCATGCCAGCAGCGAAAGTGACCGCGTGCTGCTCGGCAATCGCCACGTCGAAATAACGCTCGGGGAAGCGCTCGCTGAACGCCACCAGATCCGAGCCTTCCTTCATCGCCGGGGTAATTCCGACCAGACGAGCGTCAGCCGCCGCCATGTCGCACAGCCACTCGCCGAATACCGCCGAATACTTCGGCCCGCCGGCTTGCTTCGGCGCAGCGGCCGGGGCGTCCAGCGGTTCGAGTTTGGTGATGGCGTGGTAACCAATCGGGTCGACTTCCGCCGGCGCGAAGCCTTTGCCTTTCTTGGTGACGATGTGCAGGAACTGCGGGCCTTTGAGATCGCGCATGTTGCGCAGTGTCGCGATCAGGGTCGGCAAATCGTGGCCGTCGATCGGGCCGATGTAGTTCCAGCCCAGTTCTTCGAACAGCGTGCCCGGAACCAGCATGCCTTTGGCGTATTCTTCGGTGCGACGGGCGATTTCCCAGGCGCCGGGCAGGCGCGAGAGGACTTTCTTGCTGCCCTCGCGCATGCTCGCGTAGGTGCGGCTGGAAAGGATCTTCGCCAGATAATTGGACAGCCCGCCGACATTGCGCGAGATCGACATGTCGTTGTCGTTGAGGATCACCAACATGTTGGCGTTGACTTCCGGCGCATGGTTCAGCGCCTCGAAGGCCATGCCCGCGGTCAGTGCGCCGTCGCCGATCACGGCGATGGCCTTGCGCTCGCTGTCTTGCAGGCGGGCGGCAATCGCCATGCCCAGCGCGGCGCTGATCGAGGTGCTGGAATGACCGACGCCAAAGGTGTCGTACTCGCTCTCGGAGCGACGCGGGAAAGCGGCGATGCCGTCCTTCTGACGCAGGCTGCCCATGCGTTCGCGACGGCCAGTAAGGATTTTATGCGGGTACGCCTGATGACCCACGTCCCACAGCAACCGGTCGTCCGGCGTGTCGAAGACGTAATGCAGCGCGATGGTCAGCTCGATCACGCCCAGGCCGGCACCGAAATGCCCGCCGGTCTGACCGACCGTGTAGAGCAATTCCAGGCGCAACTCATCGGCCAGGGTTTCCAGCTCGGCTTCGCCTAACCGGCGCAGGCCGTCCGGCGTGTTCGCGCGGTCGAGCAGGGGCGTGGTCGGGCGCTTGCGGGGAATCTCATGAAACGTCGTGGGCATCAGGCGAATCGTTATAGGTATAAAAGATGCGGCAGTTTACCTGATGCATCGTCCCCTGCCCACGCGTTGGTCTTTTTTGGCCGATACGCCGTCAGTTGCGCCGCTCGACGATATACCGGGCCAACTCGCGCAGCGGCTCGGCTGCCGCGTCAAACGGTCGCAGGGCGTGCAGCGCCTGATCGCGCAGTTCCAGCGCGTAAGCCTTGGCGGCGTCGAGGCCGAGCAGGGCCGGGTAGGTCGGCTTGTCCCGAGCGATGTCGGCGCCCTGGCGCTTGCCGAGCGTGGCGGTATCGCTTTCGACGTCGAGGATGTCGTCCTGCACCTGAAACGCCAGACCGATGGCCTGTGCATAGGTCTGCAACGCCTGAAGCTGATCGGCCCCGGCGTGCCCGCTGGCCAAGGCGCCGAGTCTGACGCTGACTTCGATCAGCGCGCCGGTCTTGTGCCGGTGCATCTGTTCAAGCGCTTTCTGATCGAGTTTGAGGCCGACCGAACCGAGGTCGATGGCCTGGCCGCCGACCATGCCCGCCGGGCCTGCGGCCTGCGCCAGCGCAGTCACCATTTGCAGGCGGATATCGCTGGGGCAATCACTCAGGCGCGGGTCGAGCAGGGCGCTGAAGGCCAGGCTCTGCAAGCCGTCACCGGCGAGAATCGCGCACGCTTCGTCGAATTTCTTGTGCGTGGTTGGCTGGCCGCGACGCAGATCGTCGTCATCCATCGCCGGCAGATCGTCGTGCACCAGCGAGTAGGCGTGGATCAACTCGACCGCGCATGCCGCGCCGCTGGCCTGTTCGGCCTGGCCGCCGAGCGCCTCGCACGCCGCGTAAGCCAACAATGGACGCACGCGTTTGCCGCCGTTCATCACGCTGTAGCGCATGGCTTCGTAGAGCCGCGCCAGCTCCGGCAGCGGCGCGTTGAACAAGGTCTCCAGCGCCGCGTTGACCCGGGCCTGACTGGTCGCCGAATACGCTGCAATCATTCTGGCTGTTCCGCGTCGAAGGGTTCCTCGGCGAGCTCGCCATCGCGCTCCAGCAGCACCTGCACCTTCTGCTCGGCTTGCGCCAGCGCCGCCTGGCAGTCACGGGTCAGGCCGATACCCTGCTCGAAAGCGGTCAGCGAGTCTTCCAGCGACAATTCGCCGTTCTCCAGACGCTCGACCAGTGTTTGCAGGTCGGCGAGGGACTGTTCGAAATCCAGTGCAGCTTTTTTGCGGGCCATGGCGGCAATTTCCGGTAGACGTTAAACCGGCGCGACACTAGCAGATAGGGGGGGTATGGGCAAATGAGCGGGCCTTGCCGCGGCTTATCCCTGTGGCGAGGGAGCTTGCTCCCGCTGGGTTGCGCAGCGACCCCAAAACCAGCCACCGCGATCAACAGGTGAACCGTGGTTGGCGGTCGGGGCCTGCTGCGCAGTCCAGCGGGAGCAAGCTCCCTCGCCACAAGGGTAGGTGATCAATCCGGAAAGTTGATTTTGTAACGCGTGCTGCGTCCGCCGCCGGGCAAACGTTGCAGGCAGCCTTTTTCCAGCAACTCCGCCAGATGCCGGGTCGCGGTGGCTTTGGACACCTTCGCAACTGTTTGATATTGCCCTGCGCTGAGGCCCTGTTCGAAACCGCGCTCACCGCCGTCGAGCAAGCGATTGAGCACTTTGATCTGCTCCGCTGAAAGGTCGGATTCGCGGTGCGCCTGCCAGAAGCGAGTTTTGCCCAATACCGAATCTATCCGAGTGATGGCTTGCTGCAGGCTGTGCAGCAAGGTCTTTAAAAACCACGTCAGCCATTCGGTGATGTCGAGCGTGGCTTTTTGGCTCGACTCCAGAATCCGGTAATAACCGACGCGATCCTCAAGAATGCTGGCGGACATGGCGTAGAAGCGGATCGCCTGCGCTTCGCCTTGAGCCAGTGCCAGATCAGTGACGGTGCGGGTCAGACGACCGTTGCCGTCATCGAACGGGTGCAGGGTGACAAACCAGAAATGGGCGATGCCTGCGCGTAGCAGCGGATCCAGCGAAACCTGATTGCGGCTGGCTTCGAACCAGTTCAAAAAACGTTCAAGTTGCTGTTCCAGCCCTTGGCGCGAAGGCGCCTCGAAGTGAACCGTTGGCCGGTCGAGGCGTCCAGACACGACTTGCATTGGCTCGTCGCCACGCAAGGTGCCGACGAGCATCGATCGGGCGCTGAACGTCGTTTCCTCGGCCGGGAACAGCCATGTGTGCCATTCCAGCAATCGTGAAACGGTCAGCGGCTCGTCGAAACCGTGGGTGGCATCGAGCATCAACTGCGCCAACCCTTCGCTACGCTGGCTGACGCTCTCGCGATCAACCCATTCCAGACCCAGGCGTCGGGCCAGCGAAGAGCGCACGGAGCCGACATTCAGTTGTTCACCTTCGATGGCGGAGGAGGTCACGATGTTCTGCAGCAACGCATCGAGTTGGCTCTGTGCACTCATCGAATCGCCCACCGAGCCGGCCATTCCCAGGAGTCGGCCCTGCGTCTGCACGCACTCGCGCAGCAGCGGGGCGAGGCGCTCGGCTTGCCAGTTGAAGTCGGGCCAATCGGGTTGTTGCCAGATCCAGTGCGCGGTCATCAATCACCTTTCCTACATGCATGAGCCGAATAAAAGCGCTATTCGGCTCATTTGGTGAGCCGAATATGCCGGCTATTCGGCTCACCGTCTACCAGGCGGCGCAGTTCCTACAGCAATCACACCTGTATCCGATTGTTAAAAAACTGCTGAATCGCTAATCTTCGCGCCTTCTACGGCCCGACAGTCTCGGGCTATTCAGACGAAACGCAGTTCACCGCTGTGAAGCGCCGAGGATCGGGTGCAAGGTTTCGTTCAAGGCATGGCAGGAGGCGTCACATGCGTTCATTTCTTTTGCTGCTGATCGGCCTCGCCTGCGCGCCTGCGCTGTGGGCGGCGCCGACTGCAGAATTGTCCGGGCCGGTCGGCGGCTGGCGCTATCACGGCTTGCTTGATCGCTCGGAAAACCCGCAGGTCGCTTATCCGACGCCGCCGATCGATCGCGGCATTCAGCGCAATCGCACGATGATCCAGGGCCAGCTCAAGGCCATCGGGCACATCCGCCCGCCGCACAGCCTCGCCGTAAACGGCAATCCATTGAATCTGTACACCGACGATCAGGGGCGTTTTGCCCGGCCGTACGCGTTCGGCGCCGGTTCCAACAGCGTCGAAGTGATCAGCGCCGACGGTCAGTCGCTCAAGCGCGTGCAATTTTACGAAGCCAATAACCTGCGCACGCCGGCGCGGATTCGTCTGGTCCTGGGCTGGGACGATCCGAAAGCCGAACTGGATCTGCATATTGTCACCCCCGATGGCCAGCATGCGTTCTGGGCGCGGCCGGCGCTGAGCAATGGCGGCGGTCTCGATCCGGATGGCGTCGACGGCCCCGGCCCTGAAATGTTCAGCATGACCGCGCCGTTGCACGGCACCTATCTGGTCTACGTCAACTATTGGGGCAACTTCGGCAACGGCGGCTATAACTTCGAGGAGACCAGCAACCAGAACGAGGTGATCACCTCGCAAATCACCTTGGTGCTCAACGAAAACACCGTCGACGAAAAACGCGAAACCTTCATCGTGCCCCTGCGGGCGATCGGTGATCTGCTGCTGGTCAAGACTTTCAACTATTAAGCATCCCGCCACGGATGAACTCGGATGTTGTGAACATGAGCGATAACACTGTGACCCAGGCTGCCGCGACACCCGCAGCCAAACCTTCGCGGCGCTGGCCGCTGGTACTGCTGGGCCTGTGCCTGGTGGCCGGCGTGGCGGGCGGTTTCGGCTGGCTGCTGCTCAAGCCCAAGGCGCCGCCAGCGGAACTTGCGAGCGACAAGCTTGGCCTTAGCCGTCCAGACGCCTTGCTCGAAACCCGCTCGCTGAGCCAGTTGCCCAAGGACCTGCTGACGGTGCCGTTCCTCAAGGCTACGCTGACTGAAGACTTCGTCTTCTATTACGAAACCCACGCCGATCGCCTCGGCCTGATCGGCAGCCTGCGCCGGATCGTCTACGAGCATGACCTGAAGTTGCAGGACAGCCTGATCGAGCAGCTTTTCGATCAACCGGCCGACGTCGCGCTGTGGCGTGGCGCCGATGGTCGCCTGAAGGATTTTCTGCTGGTGATGGATCGCGGCGGGCTGGCGAAGCTGCTCGAGCCGCTGGCAAAAGTCGCTTTGGATGACACCCAGCTCAGCGTCTTCGCCAGCCTCAAGGTGGGCGGTGACGAGGTGTCGTTGTATCAGCTCAGCTACAGCGCCAGTAAATCACTGCTGTTCGCGTCCCGCGGCGACAAACTGGTGGTGCTGTCCAATCCGGCCAAGTACTACGACCCGGAGAGCGGCGTGTCGCAAGAGCCCGGCCACGTCTCGGCGCAAGCGCTGGAGGCGCTGCTCAACGGCGAAAAACTTTTCCCCGAAGCGTTCGGCCTGCCGGCGAAAAGCCCGGAAACCAAGCAGCGCCTGTCGGTCAATTCCAGTGTCCTTGCCATGGGCTACCAGCGCTTCATCCCGAATTTCGCCGGGCTGCGTTTCGACATGGACGACAAGGGCTGGCACAGCTACCTGGCCATGGATGAGCTGGAAAACCAGCCGGACTTCGATTTTCAACCGGTCTGGCAAGCGATGCCATTGGGCGCAAGCGCCTGCGTGACCCTGCCGGTGGCGGCCGAGCCGCAGAAGCCGATATTGATCAAGCTCGGCGCCGAAGAAGCCGTGGCGCAGACACTCACCGAACACGTGGCCGGCGCGGCGGGCCTGTGCTGGTACGCCGATTCGCGACTGTACACGCCGTTGCTGGTTGCCAGTCTCAAAGATGAGGACAGCAGCAAGCTCGACGGCGACCTCGGCAAACTGTTCGGCTCGATGGTTGGCGCGTTCGAGGCCAACGTCGCCGAAAACGTATTTCCGGTGGTTGAGAAACAAGAAGGTCAAAGCCACGTCTGGCAGCGTCAGGTCAGCTCCAGTTTCGGCCCGTATGCGGCGAAGACTGCCGAGAACCCGGACGCCATCAGCGGCCGCGCGTTCATGAAAGTCAGCCTCGCCCGTCACGGCTCGACGCTGCTGTTTTCCCTCGATGACAAGCTGGTCGACAAAGCCCTCGGCACCCTCGACAAGCGCTTCCCGCCGATGGCCGACGTGTTGCCCAAAGATGTGCTGATGCCGATCTACTTCGGTCCGGACGCAATGGCGCAACTGATGCAGCGCGAAACTCTCGACAGCCTGCCGCAGGACATGGAACCGGTGTTCTATAACGCCGCGCAAACTTACCTGATGCCGAAACTGCGCACCCTCGGCGGCTACGGCAAATATGCCCTGACCTTGCCCGACGGCAGCGAGCCTGACGGTCACTGGCAATGGTTGCCACTGGAATGGAAAGCGCTGTGACCGCACTGATCCGCAGCCTCGGCCTGCTCGCGCTGCTGTTGAGCGCAGGTGCCCGCGCGGTGGAAGCGCCGGCGCTCGATCCTGCGCAGTCGCAGGTGTTCCGCGCCTGGTTCGTGCGCATCGCCCAGGAACAACTGAGCCAGGGTCCGAGCCCACGCTGGTATCAGCAGGACTGCGCGGGACTGGTGCGTTTTGCTGCCAACGAAGCGCTGAAAGTCCACGATGACAAATGGCTGCGCAGCAATGGCCTGTCCAACCGCTATCTCCCGCCGGAGCTGTCGCTGAGCGACGAGCAGCGCAAGCTCGCGCAACAGTGGCAGCAGGGCGGCGGCAAGGTCGGGCCCTACGTCAACGCGATCAAATTGATCCAGTTCAACAGCCATCTGGTCGGCCGCGATGTGTCGCAGGCGCGGCCCGGTGACTTGATGTTTTTTGATCAGGGCGACGACCAGCACCTGATGATCTGGATGGGTCGCTACATCGCCTATCACACCGGCACCACCACCCCCACTGACAACGGCATGCGTTCGGCAAGCCTGCAGCAACTCATGACATGGAAGGACACCCGATGGATACCCGACGCAGCCAACCCCAACTTCATCGGCGTCTATCGACTCAACTTTCTCTCCCAATGACCGGTGCCCGCATGTTGCGACTCTGCTCCCGAATCCCTTTGCTGCTGGCGCTGTTGCTGCCACTGGCGACCGTGAATGCCGACGATTCGGTCGAGCCCAGCGGCTACACGCCGGTGTCCGGCGAAAGCTTCTTTCTGCTCGCCGACAGCAGTTTTGCCAGCGATGAACAGGCGATGGTCCGGCTTGAAGCGCCGGGTCGCGATTACCGGCGCTTTCGCATGGAACCCTACGGCGGCGCCGACATTCGCGTATATCGCATCGACAAGCCGCTGGACTTTCTCAAGCGCCAGAAGAATCTGCACCGCGTCGTCAGTGACGGCCAGTTCAAGGGCGAAGGCCTCTCCAATACCCTCGCGTATCTGTGGGACAACTGGTACCGCAAATCCCGCCGGGTGATGCAGCGTGCGTTCTCTTACGAATCGCGCAAACAAGTCACTGAAGAAGTCCCGGAACTGAAGATGGGCGACGCCATGGTCGCGCCGACACCGTACGACGCTCAGCCGCAATTCGCCTTGATTCCGGGTCTGCCGGTGGTCAGCCAGTTCCGTTATCCGCTGTGGCAGGCCAAGCCGATCCAGCCGCCGGCCGGGGTCAATCTGGCCGGCTCGTCGAGTGATTTTGTCAGCGTTGCTCCCGGGAACGTTTACATCCCGCTGGGCAACCTGAAACCGGGGCTGTACCTGGTCGAAGCACTGATCGGCAAGTACCGCGCGACGACTATGGTGTTCGTCTCCAACACCGTTGCGGTGAGCAAGATTGCCGGCGATGAATTGCTGGTCTGGGCCGCACGCAAACATGAGGGCAGTTCGGTATCCAAGGTCAATGTGCTGTGGACCGATGGCCTCGGCGTGATGAGCAGTGGTGCCACCGATGCCGACGGTCTACTGCGTCTGAAACATGTCAGCCCAGAGCGCTCGTTCGTCATCGGCGAGGACGAAGAGGGCGGGGTGTTCGTCTCGGAAAACTTCTACTACGACAGCGAAATCTACGACACCAAACTCTATGCCTTCACCGACCGCCCGCTGTATCGTCCGGGCGATTGGGTATCGCTGAAAATCGTCGGTCGCGAGTTCAAGAATGCGCGTGATTCGGTGCTGCCGGGCGCGGCGGATGTCAGCGTCAGCGTGCTGGATGCCACCGGCACCGAGCTGCAAACCCTCGACCTGAAGCTGGACTCCAAGGCCGGTACGCAGGGCCGGTTCCAGTTGCCGGACAACGCCGTGGCCGGTGGTTACGAAATCCGGTTCAACTACAAGGATCAGGCCTACAGCAGTGCCTTTCGCGTGGCCGAATACATCAAGCCGCACTTTGAAATCTCGCTTAACCTGGCCAAGCAGGATTACCGCACCGGTGAGCCGGTCAAAGGCAGTCTGGTGCTGCTCTACCCGGACGGCAAACCGGTGGCCAACGCCAAGCTGACGCTGGGCCTGCGCGCTCAGCAACTGTCGATGGTCGACAACGAACTGCAATACCTCGGGCAATTCCCGGTGGAACTGAGCAGCACCGAACTGACCACCGACAGCAAAGGCAACGCCAGCCTCGACCTGCCAGCGGCGGATAAACCGAGCCGCTACATGCTCACCGTGTTCGCCAGCGATGGCGCGGCGTATCGGGTCAAGACCACCAAGGAAATCCTCATCGACCGAGGCGCCGCGAGTTTCCGCCTGAGCGCGCCACAGCGTTTCAGCGCAGTCGGCGACAAGGTCGCGTTCAGCTATGCCAACGAGGGCGGCACTGAACAGGGCAAAGCGGTTGCCCCGAGTACGTATGGCTGGGTTCGACTGGAGGACCAAAGCACGGGCGAAGGCAAACTCACCGCGACTGACAAAGGTTTCAGCCTCGCGTTCGAGCGTCCGGGTACTTACAACCTGACGCTGAAGGACCAACACGGCCGCGTCCTCGGCGCCACCGGCCATTCGGTCACTGGCGACGGTGTGAAAGCGGTGCCGGGTACGGTGGAAATTGTCCTCGACAAGCCTGAATACAAGGCCGGCGAAGAAGCGCTGGCGCTGATTACCTTCCCCGAGCCTGTCAGCGATGCACTGTTGTCGCTGGAGCGCGACAAGGTCGAAGCCACCGCGCTGCTGGCCAAGGGCGGCGACTGGCTGAAGCTGGAAAAACTCAGCGACACTCAATACCGCGCACGCATCCCGGTGAAGGACAACTTCGCACCCAACCTGATCTTCTCGGTGCTCTATACCAAGGGCGGCCAATACAGCTTCCAGAACGCCGGGATCAAGGTGGTCGCGCCGCAAATTGATGTGGCGATCAGCACGGACAAAGCGGTGTACCTGCCGGGCGACACCGTTACGATTGATCTGACCACTCAGTTCGCCGGCAAAGCCATTCCCGCGCACCTGACCGTCAGCGTGGTCGATGAAATGGTCTACGCGCTGCAACCGGAAGTCGCGCCGACCATCGACCAGTTCTTCTATCACCCACGGCGTAACAACGTGCGCACCAGCGCCAGCCTGTCGTTCATCAGTTACGACGTGGCGCTGCCGGGCAGCCCTGGCGCGCCGGGCAAAGCCAATCGCAGCGAGCGCGGAGTAAAAGTGCTGGAGCGGCCGCGTCGCGAAGACGTCGACACCGCTGCGTGGCAACCGGAGTTGCTGACCGGCGCCGACGGCAAAACCCGCTTCACCTTCAAGATGCCGGACTCGCTGACCCGCTGGCGCATCACCGCCCGCGCCATTGCCGATGACGGTCAAGTGGGGCAGAAGAAACAGTTCGTCCGTTCGGAAAAACCGCTGTACCTGAAATGGAGCGGGCCGAGCAAATTCCGCAAGGGCGATCAGCCGCAACTGGGCGTGTTTGCTTTCAGCCAGGCCGAGAAACCGGTCAAGGCTGAGCTGGTCACTCACTACGCGGGTGCCGAACAGCGCCTGCCGGTGACCCTGAACAGCGGCATCAATTACCTGCCACTGCCGGCGTTCGCTCTGGCCTCTGGCGAGTGGACCGCGCAACTGGTGCAGGACGGCAAAGTCGCCGATGCCCTGGCCGTGCGTTTGAGCGCGACTGGGGATGGCTGGCAAATGACCCAGACGCAAAGCCTCGATGTGGTCAGCGGCGACACGCCTTTGAATCTGCCGGCGGATGCCACGGACATTCGCCTGCGTCTGGACGACAGCCCGCAAGCGCTGTTCCGTTCGGCCCTCGACGATCTGCTCAGCTACCCGTACGGCGGCGTCGAACAGACGGCCAGCCGTTTGCTACCGCTGAGCATCGCCTACCCATCGCTGGCCTCGAATCCGCAGATTCGTGATCGCTTGCGCCTGATCATGCGAAACAGCCGTCTGCGTCTGGTGCAAATGGCCGGGCCGTCGGCGAGCTTCACCTGGTGGGGCTACGACGGCGAGCCGGATGCATTCCTCACCGCGTATGCCTATTACGCCGACTGGAACGCCAGCCGCGTACTCGACCTGTCCCTGCCGCCGGAGCATTGGCAGCGGGTGCTGGAGGTTTACGCCAAGCAGGCGCCGAACACGCCGTTGCTGCAGCGGGCGCTGATTCTGTCGTTCGCCAAACAGATGCAGTTGCCGGTGACCACGTTGCTCAGTGGTCTGATCGGCGATCTGGCCAAGGCGGGTGAAGGTAGCGCCGAGACCTTGCTCGACGATGGCCGGGAAAGTCTGGTGATGAACGATCCGGATTCGGCGCTGGGGCTGGCGGCGGCACGGGTGCTGACCGCTGCGTTGGCCACGCAGGCGAAAGTCGCCTTGCCAGATGCGTTCAATCGTCAATTGGGCGCAGCGCAACAACGTCTGGCGGTCAGTTCGCAGCCGTTTGTCGAAGCGCTGAACCTGTCGCTGCAGCCGTTCGATCAAGCTCGCGCGACGGCGTTGCTGCAACGTCTGCTGCCGCAGCAATCGACGCTGGAGCGGGCACTGGCGCTGACCTGGCTGCAACGCAGCATCGCCCAGGCGTCGCCGACCATCGCGCTGATGCCCGGTGAAGGCTGGAAGAAAAATTACGGTGCCAGCGGCGAGATGTACTGGACATGGCAGGGCGCGACGCCGCAGCCGAGCGTGCTGACCGTGTCCGGCACGCAGGAGCGTCCGTTGCGCGCGGCGCTAAGTTTCCAGACTCAACAGCCGCCAAGCGATCCGATGGCCGTGACCGTCACCCGCCGTCTGTCGCGACTGGTGCCGGGTGACGAAGCATTCACCTTCAAACTCGAGCCGGTCGGCAGCAAGCCGCTGTTCAGCGACAGCCTGTACCTGGACGAAGTGATCCTCACCAGCAAAGCGCCGCAACCCCTGCGCTACGGCATGCTTGAAGTGCCGCTGCCGCCCGGCGCCGATGTTGAACGCACCACGTGGGGCATCAAATTGCAGGGCAAGGACGGCACCGAACCGACTGCGCTGGAGAAAGCGAAATTCGAACCGGGGCAACTGGCCTACGCGGTGCCGGTGGATGCGCTGAGCGGCGAATTGCGCCTGCGCCATCTGGTGCGCTTCTCGCAGAAAGGTCAGTTCAACCTGCCACCGGTGCGCTTCAGTCAGGTTTACGCACCGCAGCATCAGGCCCAGGAAGCGAAAGCCGCCCTCGGTCAGGTCACGGTCAACTGACATGCGCCGGCCGCTGCTGTGGCTGTTGTTATGGGCGATGCCTGCGCTGGCAACGGCGCAGGACGCGCCGTTGCGCGTGGCTTATAAGGGCGAGCTGTTGTCGTTGAATCAGACGCAAGTGATCGCGCGCGAAGCGTTGCCAGAGTCGTTCGATGCACCGTTGGGCAGCTTGTGGAAGCTGTTTGTCTACGCGTGGCTGGTGGACAACGGCGCGCGCGAGCCTGCTTACGAATGTCGCGGGCAGTCGAAGGAAGAGGTTTATTGCTGCTCGGCGGGCGGCCGGATCGAACGTGATCAGGCGCTGGTGAAGTCCTGCGGTTTGTATTTCGAGCCGGCTCGATTGGCCATTGCTGCGGCGGATTGGCGCGCATATTGGCAGGCGCGGCAGGCGCCAGGATGGTTGCTCGACTTGTCGTCGGTGCAACCGGCTACTCGGGTCACTGTTGCCGATTTGCTCAAAGTGCTGGCTTCGATGCCGGCGCAAGATCAGATGCGCCGCGTGCTGCTTGATGTCGTGCTGAGCGCAGCGGACGGCAATGTTGTCGGTGAGTTGGGCGGGCGTTTGCGGGTCAAAACCTGGAGCTGGCTCGGCGATCAGGATGCGCAATCGCGCCAGGGTGGATTCGCTGGCTGGACCCACGACGGCGCGCCAATCTGGGCGGGTGGGCGTGGCACCAGTCAGAGGGTGTTGCGGCATTACGGGCAGGCGCTGGCAAGCGTTTTGCCGACGGCTTGGCCAGCGGACGCAGGGCGTTGTGTGGAAGTCGGACTGTTCGCGAAATATCCGCTGTCGAAGGTTCTCGCGGGTGATCGTGTGGCGTCGTCTGGTCCGTTGCGCGGCGACTACCGTGTCGAATTCGCCAATGGCAACGCGCTGGATATCCACAGCGACGGCGAACTGTTTCTGCTCAACGACAAACTCGTCGCGAGGCTTGATCGCGAAGAGTACGTCGCTCGCGTCCTCGAACGCGAAGCCAGACCCGAACCCGCCGAAGCGGCCAAAGCCCTCGCCGTCGCCATCCGTACCTACCTGCTGCAAAACGCCACGCGTAACGGCGAATGCCTGAGCATCGACGACAGCAGCAGTCGCCAACGCGTCGCCCCGCGCCCCGCCTCCAGCGAGTCACGCCGCATCGCCGCCTGGACCGCCGATCTGGTCCTGGCCGGCAGCACCGTCACCTATCACTCCGACCAGCCCGGCCCGGACAAGCTCGCCTGGCAGCAAGCCGTCGCACAAGCCAACGCTGGGCAGCGCTACGACGCGATCCTGCTACACGCCTATCCACGCGCCAGCCTCAGCCGCTGGGACAACCCGGTCGCCTCCTGCGAAGCGTTACCCACCGCGCAGGACTGGCTGCAGAAACAACGACGCGGCTGGCGTCCGAAGCTGGAAAGCGAAACCGGCTACAACGAAGTCAGCGCGTTCGCCGTGTGCAAACTCGCCTTCGGCCGGCCCTTTGTCGACCGCGAACGCCAGCGCATTTACGTGCGCGGCGTGCTGACCCTGCAGGATCGCCTCGACCTGACCCACGAATACCTGCACCTGGCCTTCGAAGCACACCCCAACGGCCAGGATGAAACCTACATCGAAGGGCTCGCCCGTCACCTCTTGCTGGAATAGACCATGACACTCCGTTATCCACAGGTCTTGCTGCTGCTCTGTGCCCTCAATGGACTGCCGCAGGCTTTTGCCGCCGACGGCGTCAAACTCGACACCCCGGTCGGCGGCTGGCGCAGCGGCGCACCGGAAGGCGAGGGCGAAAGCTTCCGGCAGACGGTCAACTACCCGGCCTCGTCGGTCAACACCCCGCTCGGCCAGGCCAACACCGCGCGCATCAGCGGCCAGATCAAAGCCATCCCCAAGAACAACGAACCCGGCCGGCTGATCGTCAACGGCGTCAGCATGCCGCTGAAAATCGACCCCGCCGGCCGCTTCGACCGACCGTTCTCCTTCCCCAACGGCAGCAACAGCGTCGAAATCCGCAGCCCCGACGGCCAACAGCGCCACCGCACGCAGTTCCTCAACGCCCGCGGCGGCGCCACTCCGGCCAAGCTCCGCGTCCTGCTGGCCTGGGATAGCGACGGCACCGACCTCGATCTGCACCTCATCACCCCCGACGGCGCCCACATCTGGTACGGCAACCGCAGCGCCGCCAACGGCGCCGCGCTGGACGTCGACGTCACCACCGGCTACGGCCCGGAAATCGCCGCCATGCCAGCGCCGATCAAAGGCCAGTACCTGGTTTATGTGAATTATTACGGTGGCGGGTATCGCGGGGATGACGAAGGCGGGGATGAAGCGGTGCAGGCGCTGACGACGGCGCAAGTGACGGTGATTACGGAAGAGGGCACGCCGAGCGAGAAGATGGAGACGTTTCTGGTGCCGATGCGGGCGGTGGGGGAGTTGACGTTGGTGAAGTCGTTTAGTTATCCGTGAGGGGCATTTGTCCAACAGGTTGTTGGGCAAATGCAGTGAGCAGTAGCTTGCTGCTCAACCCTTATTCTCAGTCCAACTCAGCCAGACTGAGCTTGACTCTCTGAGGTGCGGCGAGGCGCTCATTAACGATGGCGGTAAGTTCGTCATCGTCATCACTGCTTCGTTTTCCTTTGAAAGGCAGCTCGCCTCGTTCGGCAATCTGATTCAGCGCATCCTCAATGTGGACTGAGACTATGGGCATTTGTCTAATCCTGCGAAAAGTTGGCCCAACGGTAACCAATGGACTGCGCGACGTACAAGCGAGAAATGCGAATTCAGCCAGTCGATATGATTTGCTGCAGACATTAAAAAGCCGGCTTGTGGCCGGCTTCTCGGGGACTGGCTTGGTTTATTTTTGGTAAACCGCGCCAGCCTTCAAAACGTACATCCGGATCTGCGTCCGGCTGTGGGACTTGGTCAGGCGTTGGTCTGCCGCGTCGGGCGTCATCTGAGCCGCGGGAGCGGGTCGATGCGCAAATGTGGGGCGCAGGATACTGAGTTTTGCTTTGGATTCCCAGCCTCAAGTGCGGTTTAGAGCGACTTCGGCGGTACAAATTCTGGATTTTTACCGCTTGTCAGGGCCTCTTCGCGGGCAAGCCCGCTCCCACAGGGTTCGTCGAAGAGCCGAGATCGGCGAGCCCGTCACAAAAACGGCACCACCGGCCTGCGCTTGCCAAGCGTCGACCACCAGAATACCCAGCCCAGAATATGGATCCGCTGCTCCTCGATCTGCGCCGGCCGGAAAACCTCGTCGGGGTATTCGGCGCTGTTGTGGCTGCGCATGCGCAGGCCGTTGCCGGGCATGCGGTGCAGGTATTTGATGCGCAGCATGCCTTCGTGTTCGACGGCGTAGATTTCGCCGTCGACAACCTGGGTCAGGCCGCGGTCGATGGCGACGATGGAGCCGTCTTCGATGCGTTCGGCCATGCTGTTGCCGATCATGTGGGCGCAGATGGCGTTGGCGTGCTTGATGTCGAGTTGGTCAAGGTGGGCGCGGGGCAGGCGGATGGATTGGTCCGGGTCGAGGATGACCTCGGTTTTGCCGCCGCCGTTGGCAATGGGGGCTTCCTTGAAGAACGACAGGTCGATGTCGCTGGGGTTGACGACCGTGTACACCCCGCGAATGGCCTGGGCATCGAACGTGTCGCCATTGCTCGCCGGAGCGTGCAGGCGCGGGATGTCCTTGACGCCTTCTCCGGTCTTCAGCCAGTCACTATTGACCGACAGCAGGCGTGAGACTTCTTCCATGCGATACGCCGGGACGCCCCGGGTGTACCAGTTATGAACGTTTTGGGCTTCCGTGCCCCAGAACTTTGCGAAATCCGTGGTGCTGATGTTCGCTGCTTCCAGGAGTGCCCTGAATCGTGGACCGCTAGTGTTCTTTCTCATAAACACGAGTCTACGGGCGGGCTAGAGCGGTTTGAATAAACTCGGCGTTCAAAAAATGGCTGTATTTTGCGACTGGATGTAAGACTTGCTTGTGGGAAATTAAACAGATTAAAACCGTATGCTGAATTTTAAACACGCTGTTTAACGAAGTTTTCCAGGCACAAAAAACCCCGGAATTCCGGGGTTTTCGTCAAGCCTAACGCGAAGCGCAATGGCTCAGCCTTTGTAGGCGGCAACCGACTTGGTGATCGCTTCGCGGGCGGCGTCTGCACCGGCCCAGCCTTCGATCTTGACCCATTTGCCTTTTTCGAGATCTTTGTAGTTCGCGAAGAAGTGCTCGATCTGCTGGATCAGCAGGGGTGGCAGGTCGGTGTATTCCTTCACGTCGACGTACAGCTGGGACAGCTTGTCGTGTGGCACGGCGATGACTTTGGCATCGCCGCCGCCGTCGTCGGTCATGTTCAGGATGCCGACCGGACGGGCACGGATAACCGAGCCTGGGGCGACCGGGTAAGGGGTCACGACCAGCACGTCGAGGGGGTCGCCATCGTCAGCCAGGGTGTTCGGGATGTAACCGTAGTTGGCCGGGTAGAACATCGGGGTGGCCATGAAACGGTCAACGAACAGGCAATCGCTGTCTTTGTCGATTTCGTATTTGATCGGCGCGTGGTTGGCCGGGATCTCGATCGCGACGTAGATGTCGTTCGGCAGGTCTTTGCCAGCCGGAATCTTGCTGTAGCTCATTGGGCGTTGCCCCCGTAGTTGACCAAAAAAACCTGGTCGGATTGACCAAAAAGTGGCGGCGATTATAGGCATATTCTGCCGCGTACGCCATGTGCCGAAAGTCGTGCAGAACTCAGGCGTGCGCCTGATAGACCGGGTCCGAGGCCTGAAGTTGCCGCAACCTGCCCAACGGGTCCTGACGGTAGAAAAGCTGCAGTTGCGCATACACCCGTGGATAGGCCTCGTGGAGCAGATCCGGGGCGCTGAAAAAGTACTCGCTGGTGACGGCGAAGAACTCGGCCGGGTTCTCGGCGGCGTAGGGATCGATGGCGGTTTCGGCGTCGGGATCGTGGTCGAGTTGGCGGTTGAGGTCGTCGTAAGCCGCTTGCATCACCTCGGCCCATTCGCTGACGCGCATGTCGGCGTGCAGTGGCGGCAGGCCGTTGGCATCGCCGTTGAGCATGTCGAGTTTGTGCGCGAGTTCGTGGATCACCAGGTTGTAGCCGTCCCAGCCACCGCTGGCCATTACGCCGGGCCAGGCCAGGATGACCGGCCCTTGCTGCCAGGCTTCACCGCTGTGTTCGCCGTCCCATTCATGCTCGATGCCGCTGGCATCGCGATGGCGTTGCGGGCTGAGGAAGTCGTCGGGATACAGCACGATCTCGTGAAAGCCCTGATACCAATTCAAGTCGCCCAGCCTGAGCAACGGCAGTTGCGCCTGGGCGGCGAGCAGCAGGCGTTGTTCCTGATGCAGTTCGACGCCGGGCAGGGCGCTCAGGTGCTTGTCGTGGAGAAACAACACGCAGGCTTCACGCAGCCAGCGGTCTTCGTCGGCGTTGATGCCGTCGAGAAAGCTCAGATGGTGGCGTACCCGTTGCCACAGGTCGTCGGCAATCGGATGTTTCGCCAGGAGGCGCCGGCGACGCCAGGCGCTCAGGGACCACATCGGCTTAGTGCGATTGCACTTTGGTGCCGCCGAAACGGCTGCGCACCACGCCGATGATCATTGGCACCAGCGACAGCAGGATGATGGCCACCACCAGCAGCGACAGGTTTTTCTTGATGAACGGCACGTTACCAAAGAAGTAGCCCAAGGTGACCAGACCGCCGACCCAAAGGATGGTGCCGAGCACACTGAAGCCGAAAAAGCGCGGATAGGGCATGCGTGCCACGCCGGCAACGAACGGCGCGAAGGTGCGGATGATCGGCAGGAAACGCGCCATAGTCACCGTCTTGCCGCCGTGTTTGTCGTAGAAATCGTGGGTTTTTTGCAGGTAGTCACGACGGAAGATTTTCGAGTTCGGATTGCTGAACAGCTTTTCCCCGGCCGTTCGTCCGATTACGTAGTTGGTGCTGTCGCCCATGATCGCTGCCAGCATCAGCAGGCCGCCGAGCAGCACCGGGTCCATGCCGCCGCCCGCTGCCACAGCGCCGGCGATGAACAGCAACGAATCGCCCGGCAGGAAGGGCATTACCACCAGGCCGGTTTCACAGAAGATCACCAGAAACAGGATGGCGTAGATCCACGGCCCATAGTTGTTCACCAGCAAATCGAGGTACACATCGAGATGCAGGATAAGGTCGAGCGGGTTGAAATCCATGGGGGCACCTGTATGACGGCCCGACTCGGCAGGCCTGTGCGGATGACTTCGTGTAAGCCTACAGCCGGGTGTAGTTTTTCTTACAAGCCGGAAAAGTCGGGATTATAAGGTCTGACTGATGAAAAGCGCGTCGGTTTTGTAGCGGGGAATGTCGGGTGTGATTAATTGTCGGGCGCAGGTCAGCTGTGGTGAGGGAGCAAGCTCCCTCGCCACAGAACAACCCCACTGAGGTTCAGAGTTCGTCGCTGATCGGCAGCACGTAGTTCTTGAACTCGGTGTCTTCCTTGAAACCGATGGATTCGTAGGTTTTCTGCGCCACTTCGTTGTTGCTGCTGGTCGAGACGCGCATGCGCACGGCCTGGGTTTCCTTGGCCATCTTCTTTGCGGTACGGATCAAGTTGTCGGCGACCAGTTGGCGGCGCGCGTCTTCGGCGACGTAGATGTCGTTGAGGATCCACACGCGCTTGAGCGACAGCGAGGAGAAGCTCGGATAAAGCTGACAGAAGCCCATGAGCTTCTTGTCGTCGTCATCCGCCAGGGCCAGGTAGATCACCGATTCCTTGCGGCGCAGGCGTTTTTCCAGAAAGGCGCGGGAGGAGTCCGGGTAAGGCAGGGAACCGTAGAACTCGCGATACTTGACGAACAACGGGGTCAGCAAATCCAGATGTTCGAGGGTCGCTTGAATAATCCGCATGATAGGTCTCGTCTTCAAGTGGCTGTCTTCAACTGCTCTGACGGCGATGGGAAACCCTTGGCGGCCGTGCATCGATCCTGCCTGAAACCAGCGCAGAAAGGCAATGCGGAAACGGTTCAGGTTGTAGGTGGAGCCAGTAGGAAATTTCCTCGCATGTCGACGCCCTCGTCGGCCTCCAGAGTCTGGACCTGTGCTTCGTCCTTCAGATTGACCCCTGACAACTGCCGCCGGCAGGCTTCGCGCATCAGGTACAGCAAGCGATGCGCAGCCATGCCGTAGCTCAAGCCCTCAAGCCTGACGTTGGAAATGCAGTTGCGATAAGCATCGGTCAGCCCGACTTTCGGCGCGTAGGTGAAATACAGCCCCAAGCTGTCCGGCGAACTGAGGCCCGGGCGCTCGCCGATCAGCATTACGACCATTTTCGCGCCGAGCAACTGGCCGATTTCATCGCCCACGGCAACACGGCCCTGTTCGACCAGCACCACCGGCGCCACGGACCAGCCATCGGCGCCCATCTGCTCCTCCAGGCGCGTCAGAAACGGCAACGTGTGGCGATGCACCGCCAGCGCTGACAGGCCGTCGGCGACGACAATCACCAGATCGACGCCGCCCGGGTGCGCCGTGGCGTAGTCGCGCAAGACCTGCGCCGATTCATCGCTCAGCTTGCGTCCCAGATCCGGCCGTTGCAGGTAACTGTTGCGATCCAGTGCGGCGCTGTGCAGCAGCAGACTGTCACGCCCGCGTTCAGTGAGTTGTGCGCTGATTGCGGCGTGATCGAAGGCCAGATGCACCGCATCCCGCGCCTGCGCGTGGGCAAACTGAAAGTCCAGTTGCGCCCGTGTCGGCAGGCTGGTGCCGGTGCGGCCCAGGGCAATGCGTGCAGGGGTCAGGCGGCGCAGTTCCAGCCACGGGTTTTGCGGATCGACCGGTGGTTTTTCCATATGACTCATCCCAAGTGCGCCAAGGCCTGACGGAAGGCCGGCGGCAGGTTATTGCCAAAGCGAACCTTGCCGTCCGCCTGGGTGAAGATGCCCATGTTCGCCAGCCATTGCTCGAACTCCGGCGCCGGTTTCAAGCCCAGGGTCTGGCGCGCATAGAGGGCGTCGTGGAACGAGGTGGTCTGGTAATTGAGCATGATGTCGTCGGAGCCGGGGATGCCCATGATGAAGTTGATCCCGGCGACGCCGAGCAGCGTCAGCAGAGTGTCCATGTCGTCCTGATCGGCTTCGGCGTGGTTGGTGTAGCAGATGTCGCAACCCATCGGCACGCCGAGCAGCTTGCCGCAAAAGTGATCTTCGAGGCCGGCACGGATGATCTGCTTGCCGTTATAGAGGTATTCCGGGCCGATAAATCCTACGACAGTGTTCACCAGGAACGGCTTGAAATGGCGCGCCACGGCGTAGGCCCTTGTCTCGCAGGTCTGTTGATCGACGCCGTGGTGGGCGTTGGCTGACAGCGCACTGCCCTGACCGGTTTCGAAATACATCAGGTTCTGCCCGAGGGTGCCGCGCTTCAGGCTGAGGCCGGCGTCGTAGCCTTCCTGCAAGACGTTGAGATTGATGCCGAAACTGGCGTTGGCCGCTTCGGTGCCGGCAATCGACTGGAACACCAGATCCAGCGGCACCCCACGGTTGATCGCCTCGATCGAGGTGGTGACGTGGGTCAGCACGCAGGCCTGGGTTGGAATGTCGTAGCGCTGGATGATCGCGTCGAGCATCTCCAGCATCGCGCAGATCGAGGCGATGCTGTCGGTGGCCGGGTTGATGCCGATCATCGCATCGCCGTTGCCGTAGAGCAGACCGTCGAGAATGCTCGCGGCAATGCCGGACGGTTCGTCGGTCGGGTGGTTGGGTTGCAGACGGGTCGACAGGCGCCCGCGCAGACCGAGGGTGCCGCGAAATTTCGTGACCACACGGATCTTCTGCGCCACCAGCACCAGATCCTGCACGCGCATGATTTTCGACACGGCGGCAACCATTTCCGGGGTCAGGCCGGGGGCGAGGGCGCGCAGACTGGTTTCATCCGCCGCGTCGCTGAGCAGCCAGTCGCGAAAGCCGCCAACGGTGAGATGGCTGACCACGGCGAAGGCCTGCTTGTCGTGGGTGTCGATGATCAGCCGGGTGACTTCATCGGCTTCGTAAGGAATCAGCGCTTCCTGCAGGAAGTGCGTGAGCGGGATGTCCGCCAGCGCCATTTGCGCGGCCACCCGTTCGCCGTCATTGAGCGCGGCGATCTCGGCGAGAAAATCCCCCGAGCGGGCGGGGCTGGCCTTGGCCATGACGTCTTTCAAGCTGTCGAAGCGGTAAGTCTGCGCGCCGACCGTGTGAGCAAAACTGGCCATTCAGCGTTCTCCGTGACGGCGCAGAACTGTCTGCGCCGTGGTTTTCGACAATCAGTGCAAGGCTTGTTCAGCTTTCTGAATCGCCGCGAATTCTTCTTCCGGCGTGCCCGCTACCAAGTGATGCCGACTGTAGAAAGCAAAGTAAGCAATTAACACTCCATAGATGATCGCCGCGCCGATCACCACCCGCGGATCGACAAGGAAGCCCGCCACCACGGCGATGCAGGCCAGCACCAGCGCCACGCCCGACGTGAAGATGCCACCCGGCGTGCGATACGGCCGGTCCATTTTGGGGCGACGGATGCGCAGGGTGATGTGCGCGGCCATCATCAGCACGTACGAAATGGTCGCGCCGAACACCGCCACCAGAATCAGCAGGTCGCCCTGACCGGTCAGCGACAAACCGAAACCGATAATGCCCGGGATCACCAGGGCCAGCACCGGCGCTTTGCTTTTGTTGGTCTCGGACAGTTTGCGTGGCAGGTAGCCGGCCCGCGACAGCGCGAAGATCTGCCGTGAATAGGCGTAGATGATCGAGAAGAAACTGGCGATCAGTCCGGCCAGGCCGACCAGGTTGACGAAGCTGCCCATCCAGGTCGAGCCGCCGTAGGCTTTGCTCAGTGCTTCGACCAGCGGGTTGCCGGAGGTCAGCAACGAATTGGCGCCGGCGCCGCCGGGGCCAACGATGAGAATCAGCAGAGCGAACATCAGCAGCACCAGCATGGCGCCGATCAGGCCGCGCGGCAGGTCGCGCTTGGGGTTCTTGGTTTCTTCAGCGGCCAGCGGCACGCCTTCGACGGCGAGGAAAAACCAGATCGCATACGGAATCGCCGCCCAAACGCCAACATAGCCGAACGGCAGGAACGGGCTGGCGCCGGCAGCAGCGGTCACCGGGATGTCGAGCAGGTTGGCGACATCAAAGTGCGGCACCATCGCCACCAGAAACACCCCCAGCGCCAGCGCAGCGACGGCGGTGATGATGAACATCAACTTGAGCGCTTCGCCGACCCCGAAAATATGGATGGCGATGAAGATGATGTAGAACGCCAGATAGATCATCCAGCCGCCGATGCCGAACAACGACTCGCAGTAGGCGCCGATGAACACCGCGATCGCGGCGGGGGCAATGGCGTATTCGATGAGGATTGCGGTGCCGGTGAGAAACCCGCCCCACGGCCCGAAGGCGCTGCGGGCAAAACCGTAGCCGCCGCCGGCGGTGGGGATCATCGATGACAGTTCGGCCAGAGAAAAACACATGCACAGGTACATGGTCGCCATCAGCAACGTGGCGAGGAACATGCCGCCCCAGCCACCTTGGGCGAGGCCGAAGTTCCAGCCGGCGTAATCGCCGGAGATCACATAAGCGACGCCCAGCCCCACCAGCAGGACCCAGCCGGCGGCGCCTTTTTTCAGTTCGCGTTGTTGGAAGTAGTCCGTGCCGACTTTTTCGAAGTCGACGGAGGAAGTTGCCGGTTGCGGATTTGCATGATCGCTTGGCATAAGCAGTTACCTGTTTTTATTGTTTTTATCCAACCTGTTCGCTGAAGTGGCGCATTACCCCTGTGGGAGCGGGCTTGCTCGCGAAAGCGGTGTGTCAGTGACTTGGATATTGAAGGTATGACCGCCTTCGCGAGCAAGCCCGCTCCCACAGTGGATGTGTGGTCGCACGCAGATTCTCTGTGGGAGCGAGCCTGCTCGCGAAGCTATTCAAGGGGCGATGCAGTAATCACTGCCTCGCCCCGTCCGCTTAAAAGAACCCCAACGGATTGATGTCGTAGCTCACCAGCAGGTTCTTGGTCTGCTGGTAATGGTCGAGCATCATCTTGTGCGTCTCACGCCCGACGCCGGACTTCTTGTAACCACCGAACGCGGCGTGCGCCGGGTACAGGTGGTAGCAGTTGGTCCATACGCGACCGGCCTTGATCGCCCGCCCCATGCGGTAGGCGCGGTTGATGTCGCGGGTCCACAGGCCGGCGCCGAGGCCGAACTCGGTGTCGTTGGCAATCGCCAGGGCTTCGGCTTCGTCCTTGAAGGTGGTGATGCTCACCACCGGGCCGAAGATTTCTTCCTGGAACACGCGCATCTTGTTCGTGCCCTTGAGCAGGGTTGGCTGGATGTAGTAACCGGTGGCCAGGCTGCCCTCGAGTTTTTCCACCTTGCCGCCAGTCAGCAGCTCGGCACCTTCGCCCTTGGCGATCTCCAGGTACGACAGGATCTTGTCGAATTGCTGCTCCGACGCTTGCGCGCCGACCATGGTCTCGGTGTCCAGCGGATCGCCGCGTTTGATCTGGCTGACTTTCTTCATCACCGCCTGCATGAATTCGTCGTAGATCGATTCCTGCACCAGCGCGCGGGAAGGGCAGGTGCACACTTCGCCCTGGTTGAAGAACGCCAGCACCAGGCCTTCGGCGGCTTTTTCGATGAAGCTCGGCTCGGCCTGCATGATGTCTTCGAAGAAGATGTTCGGCGACTTGCCGCCCAGTTCCACGGTGGACGGAATGATGTTTTCCGCCGCGCATTTCATGATGTGCGAGCCGACCGGGGTCGAGCCGGTGAAGGCGATCTTGGCGATGCGCTTGCTGGTCGCCAGTGCTTCGCCGGCTTCTTTGCCGAAACCTTGCACGACATTGAGTACGCCCGGCGGCAGCAGGTCGCCGATCAGTTCCATCAGCACGCAGATGCCCAGCGGGGTTTGCTCGGCGGGCTTGAGCACCACGCAGTTGCCGGCGGCCAGCGCCGGCGCGAGTTTCCACGCGGCCATCAGCAGCGGGAAGTTCCATGGGATGATCTGGCCGACCACGCCCAGTGGTTCATGGATGTGATAGGCCACGGTGTTGCCGTCGATTTCCGCAGCGCTGCCTTCCTGAGCGCGCAGGCAACCGGCGAAGTAACGGAAATGGTCGGCTGCCAGCGGGATATCCGCGTTGAGGGTTTCGCGGATGGCTTTGCCGTTGTCCCAGGTTTCGGTGATCGCCAGCAGTTCGAGGTTTTCTTCGATGCGGTCGGCGATTTTCAGCAGGATCAGCGAGCGCGCCTGCACGGAGGTTGCGCCCCACGCATCGGCGGCAGCGTGGGCGGCGTCCAGTGCCTTGTCGATGTCTTCGGCAGTGGAACGGGGGAATTCGGCGATTGGCTGGCCATTCACTGGCGAGGTATTGGTGAAGTACTGACC
The DNA here is from genome assembly GCF_014268545.1 of Pseudomonas sp. SWRI81. NCBI lineage: Bacteria > Pseudomonadati > Pseudomonadota > Gammaproteobacteria > Pseudomonadales > Pseudomonadaceae > Pseudomonas > Pseudomonas sp. SWRI81. The sequence goes on along the minus strand of NZ_JABWQS010000007.1, from coordinate 103,684 downwards.
TTTGACCGGCGCGACGAACTCGCCGCCGATGTAGTTACCGTACTTGCTCTTGAACGAGACTTTGGCGCCTTCAGTACCGGGGTGGGCGTAACGCATGATGATGTTCTCCTTGGCTTTGTACTTATTAGAGAAACGCGCAAGTGCGCTTGCTATAAGCGTAGAGCAAGGCTCGGGCCACTGCCGTGCAGGTCAGGCAAATCAAGGGCTTGGCGGGTTTATGTCGGACGAGCGGATTTGCGCTGTGACGGTTTCGGTACAGCAGGCGTGACAATTTGTACCGCTTTCGGCACAGCCCGTGACCGAGCGGTCTTGCCATTGCAATGCGCCGGTGGCTGGAGGATGCTGGGCCTCACCTCATGCTTTGGGCCCTCGCGCCTCGGGGAGAACAATAAGAAATGCACGATAACCATTTAAGTCGCCACGCGCGTCAGGTTCTCACTGTGACCCAGGGCAAGCCGCACCTGCACGGCCCCGGTGCCGATCCGTCGATCGCCCGCTCGTGGCTGCGCTGTCTGGAGGACTATCACCTCGATCCTTCGGTGACCATGGCGCCGACCGTGCTCGAGCACGGACGCGTGCTGGAAAGTCGCGAGCGCTTGCAGCAAGTCCTGCAAATCGCCGGCACGGAAATGAGCAGTCTGCATCAACAACTTTCCGGCGCTGGCCACGCGGTGCTGCTGACCGATGCCCGCGGGGTAATCCTCAACTGCGTCACTGCGCCGGCCGAACGGAAGATTTTCGAGCGCGCCGGGCTCTGGCTCGGCGCCGACTGGAGCGAGGCCTGCGAAGGCACCAATGGCATCGGCACGTGCCTGGTCGAGCGCCAGGCGCTGACTATTCATCAAAACGAGCACTTTCGCGGCCGTCACACCGGGCTGACCTGTTCGGCGAGCCCGGTGTTCGATCCGCATGGCGAACTGCTGGCGGTACTCGACGTCTCCTCGGCCCGCCCGGACGTCTCGCGCCAGAGCCAGTTCCACACCATGGCGCTGGTCAATCTGTCGGCAAAGATGATCGAAAGCTGTTACTTCCTGCGCTGTTTCGACAATCAGTGGTTGTTGCGTTTTCATCTACAGGCCGAGTCCGTCGGCTTGTTCAGCGAGGGGCTGCTGGCGTTTGACGGCGAAGGGCGGATCAGTGCGGCGAATCAGAGCGCGTTGAACCTGCTCGGGCATGTTCGCGGTGGTTTGCTGGGAAAACCCGTCGAGGCGTTTTTCGATTGTTCGCTGGATGACCTGCTTGGCCGAGCGAGCGCTATTGCCAGCGCCAGTTGGCCGCTGCGCACCCGCGACGGACGCCATCTGTTCGCCGTGGTGCGCGGCGAATCGCGCAAGCCGACGCCGGTTTTCCCCACGCCGATCGCGACGCCTGCGCCACGTCTGTCCGGCATCTGCCTTGGCGACGAGGCATTGCAGGCCGATTTCCGCAAGGCCCTGCGCGTGTTCGAGCGCGACGTGCCGCTGTTGATCAACGGTGAAACCGGCTCGGGCAAGGAAGCGTTCGCCAAGGCGGTGCATCAGGCCAGCCAACGCTCAGGCAAAGCCTTCGTCGCCCTCAATTGCGCAGCCATCCCGGAAAGCCTGATCGAGAGCGAACTGTTTGGTTATCGCGGTGGCAGCTTCACCGGTGCGCGCAAGGATGGCATGCGCGGCAAGTTGCAGCAGGCCGACGGCGGCACTTTGTTCCTCGATGAAATCGGTGACATGCCGCTGGCCTTGCAGACCCGTTTGCTGCGCGTGCTGGAGGACCGGCAGGTGGTGCCGATTGGCGGCGAGCCGGAAGCGGTCAACGTGCGGATCATCAGCGCCACCCACCGCAATCTGCTTGAGCGAGTCGCGGACGGCAGCTTCCGCGAGGATTTGTATTACCGGCTCAACGGGCTGGAAGTGGCGTTGCCGGCATTGCGCGAGCGCAGTGACAAGGCGCAGTTGCTGGATTTTCTGTTGGCTGAAGAGGCGGGCGGCGAAACCATCCTGATCGACGAGCCGGCGCGTCAGGCGTTGCTGACGTTCAATTGGCCGGGCAACGTGCGGCAGTTGCGCAATGTGCTGCGCACGCTGGCAGCGTTGTGTGATGGCGGGCGGGTCGGGGTTGAGGATTTGCCGGTGATGATTCGGCAGGCGCGGCCGGCGCCGGAGCTGAAGTCGGTTGAATCCGGGCACCCGTTGGGGGATGCCGAACGTTTGACGTTGCTCACTGTGCTGGAACAGACGCGCTGGCACATGACTCAAACAGCGCAGCAGCTCGGCGTCAGCCGTAACACGCTCTATAGGAAGCTGCGTAAACATGGGATTGGGCGATCTGCGTAATCTGATCGTTCCCACGCTCCGCGTGGTAACGCCTCCCCGGACGCTCTGCGTCCGCTTTGGAACGCGGAGCGTCCCGTGCTGCATTCCCACGCAGAGCGTGGGAACGATCAATGTAGCAGCCACCCCGTCCGGCCGCTTCAGCTAAAGAGTGCCATTTCCCCCTCCCTACGCTAACCTGCGGCCATGTTTTACGAGGTCGACTATGCACATTCATATTCTGGGTATCTGCGGGACTTTCATGGGTTCGATGGCGGTGCTGGCCAAAGAGCTGGGCCATCACGTGACCGGCTCTGACGCCAACGTCTATCCGCCAATGAGCACGCAGCTCGAGGCCCAAGGCATTCAGCTGACGCAGGGCTACGACCCGGCGCAACTCGATCCGGCGCCGGATCTGGTGGTCATCGGTAACGCCATGTCCCGTGGCAACCCGGCGGTGGAATACGTGCTGAACAAAGGCCTGCCGTATGTGTCCGGGCCGCAGTGGCTGGCCGATCATGTGCTGCAAGGTCGTTGGGTGCTGGCAGTCGCCGGTACCCACGGCAAGACCACCACCAGCAGCATGCTCGCCTGGGTACTGGAGCACGCAGGCATGAGCCCGGGTTTCCTGATCGGTGGTGTGCCGCAGAATTTCTCGGTGTCGGCGCGGCTGGGCGGTACGCCGTTCTTCGTGATCGAGGCCGATGAATACGACAGCGCGTTTTTCGACAAGCGTTCGAAATTCGTCCATTACCGCCCGCGCACTGCGATCCTCAATAACCTTGAGTTCGATCATGCGGACATCTTCCCCGATTTGCCGGCGATCGAGCGGCAGTTCCATCACTTGGTACGCACTATTCCAAGCGAAGGACTGGTCATTCATCCGACCACTGAGCCGGCTTTGCAGCGCGTGATCGAAATGGGCTGCTGGACCCCGGTGCAGACCACCGGTGCCGGCGGTCAGTGGCAGGTCAAATTGCTTAGTGAAGACGGCTCGGCGTTCGAAGTGCTGTTCGAAGGTGTGTCGCAAGGCACCGTCGAGTGGGAGTTGACCGGTCAGCACAACGTCGCCAACGCCTTGGCCGCTCTGGCGGCTGCGCGGCATGTCGGCGTGGTGCCGTCGATGGGCATCGCCGGGTTGAGCGCGTTCAAGAACGTCAAGCGGCGCATGGAGAAAGTCGCCGAAGTGCGCGGCATCACCATCTATGATGACTTCGCCCACCACCCGACCGCCATCGCCACTACCCTCGACGGCCTGCGCAAACGTATTGGCGATGCGCCGCTGATCGCGATCATCGAACCACGCTCCAACTCGATGAAGCTCGGCGCGCACCGTGACGGCTTGCCGGACAGCGTGGCCGATGCCGATCAGGTGATCTGGTACGCCCCGGCCAACCTCGGCTGGGACCTGGCGGCGACCGCGGCGTTGTGCACCGTGCCGTCGATTGTCAGCGATTCGCTGGAGGGCATCATCGAGCGCGTGAAGAGCCAGGCACAACCCGGCACCCACGTGGTGATCATGAGCAACGGCGGCTTCGGCGGCCTGCACGGCAAGCTCGCCGAGGCGCTGCAATGAACACTCGTTTCGAGAGCAATGGCCCGGAACGCATCACCTTGGCGATGACCGGTGCGTCCGGCGCGCAATACGGCTTGCGCCTGCTCGATTGCCTGGTGCGCGAGGATCGCGAGGTGCATTTTCTGATCTCCAAGGCCGCGCAACTGGTGATGGCCACGGAGACCGATGTTTCCTTGCCGGCCAAGCCGCAAATGATGCAGGCCTTTCTGACCGAATACACCGGCGCCGCCGCCGGGCAGATTCGTGTGTACGGCAAGGAAGACTGGATGTCGCCAGTCGCTTCCGGCTCCGGTGCGCCAGCGGCGATGGTGGTGGTGCCGTGTTCGACCGGCACGTTGTCGGCGATTGCCACGGGGGCCTGCAACAACCTGATCGAGCGCGCGGCGGACGTCACGTTGAAAGAGCGCCGCCAGTTGATTCTGGTGCCGCGCGAGGCGCCGTATTCGAGCATTCATCTGGAGCACATGCTCAAGCTGTCGAACATGGGCGTGACGATTCTGCCGGCCTCGCCAGGGTTCTATCACCAGCCGCAGACCATCGACGACCTGATCGATTTTGTCGTCGCGCGGATTCTCAATTTGCTCGGCATACCTCAGGACATGCTGCCGCGCTGGGGCGAGCATCATCTGAGCAGTGATGAATAAGCTGTTGGTGATTGTTCTGGCGGCGCTGCTGACTGGCTGTGCCACGGCGCGCACGCTCGATGCGGCTAAACCGGGCGCACCGGTGGTGTACGCCGGGACGCGGCTGGATTTGTACGCGTTGAATGGCGGCTGCTGCGCGATGGACCGCTTTGGTGCTGAGGCGCCGAGCTATCCGGGCGCGGACCTGCCGGCCAGTGCGTTGCTCGATACGCTGTTGTTGCCGTTGTCGTTGCTCACGGTGATTGGCGTAGGTTTCCAGGCAACCGGCGGATTGTAGGGGAGCGCACAACCTCTGTGGCGAGGGGATTTATCCCCGTTGGGGTGCGAAGCGCCCCCAAAATTTTAAAAGCGACGACTGCTGCGCAGCCGAACGGGGATAAATCCCCTCACCACAAAGTCCCGGAGTTATTTGCCTAACTTCCTCAGCTCATCCGACTCAATCACGCGCACTCCGTCCTGCTCCTCCAGCGCCAACCGCCACATCGCCCGCGCCAGCTGGCACGCTTCGATGCCGCGGTACTTGCCCGGAATCAATTTCGACAACGGCCCGGCCAATTGCTCGGCCAGACGCGGTTCCGTACGCTCGCCCAATAATAGCGAAGGCCGGCAAATGGTCAGTTGCGGCCAGTCCTGCGCACGCAAGGCCTGTTCCATTTCACCTTTGACCCGGTTGTAAAACACCGAGGATTTCGGATCGGCGCCAATCGCACTGATCACGATCAGGTGCCGCGCGCCCAGCTCACGGGCGCGCTTGGCGAACGCCACGACCATGTCCAGATCCACCGCGCGAAAGGCGGCTTCGGAACCGGCCTGCTTGATCGTGGTGCCGAGGCAGCAGTACGCAATATCGACGCGTCCGGCGAGCTGCGGCAGAAAAGCCTGCGGATCGCCGACCGGGTTTTCCAGATGCGGATGCTCGGCCAGTGGTCGACGGGAAGGGGCGAGGACGCGGGTGATCGTGGGCTCGTTGAGCAAGCGGTCGAGTAGATGTTCACCGGTCAACCCGGTGGCTCCGGCAAGCAATACATGCTGAGGCGTCAAGTACATAAGGTCTCTCCCTTGATACTGTTCAGCTTAGTTGCCTTTTGTCGGCCCGTCGTTCAACGCCGCACTTTGCAATGCTTTGCGCGCTTGCTGTTTGCGCAGCAACTGCCAATGCGACAGCACGGTCTTCGGCGCCCAGATTTGCGGCTCCGACGCTTCGAAACCGTCCGCCAGTTCACGCTCGGCGACCGTGGCCTTGGCCAGTTTGAAGGCTTGCTCCAGATCATCGGTCTGGTTCAGCGCCTGGGCAAACAGCGCGTCGCCGAAATAGGTGAAGTTGGCCTCCTCCGAACAGCCGAAGGACACCCGATCGGCGCGCGAGGCGGTCATGATCAGGGTGCGCTGGTCTTTCAGCGCCGGGATGAAACCACCGGAATAACACGATGAAATGACGATGACCTTGTCGCGGTTTTTCAGCGGTGCGAGCACGGCGGCGAGTTCGTCGGCGGGCAGGTCGGCCAGCTCCATGCGCGGCTGATCGAGCACCAGTTCGTGCTCGGCGGTGCCGTGGCTGGTCAGGTAAATGAACAACAAGTCTTCCGGACCGCTGCGTTCGGCGAGGGTCTGCGCAGCGCGGCGCAGGTTTTCGCGGGTGGCCATGGGGCGGTCGCCGAGATGGTCGCGGTGGTTGACCAGACGAATCTGGCCGAAAGCGCCGAAACGCGTGTTGAGCATGTTGGCGACGTAATCGGATTCGCGCAGGAACACGCTTTGCTTGCCGTCGCCGCCCAGAGTCAGGGTGTACAACTCGACCGTTGGAGTCGACGCGGGAATCGCCGCCAGGGCGTCATCGAGCAGGCGCCCTTGGGCGAGCAGGCCGAGTTCAAGGGTATCGGGCAGCAACTTGCCGTCGGCATCGCGCACCCGCTGGCCGTTGATCCAGCTGCCGCTGAGCACGCTGCCATCGGTCAGCACCAGGGTGCCGCGCCCGGAATAGCTGTCGTTGTCAAAGCCGCCGATGTAGAAACTGCCGTCGGACAGGTTCAGGCGACCCTGGCCGCTGAAGCGCCAGTCAACGAAGCTGCCGATGTAATGGCTGCCGTCGGCGCCGATCAGTTCGCCCTTGCCGGTCAATGCGCCTTCCTTGAACTGGCCGATCCAGACATCGCCATCGGCGTTTTCGTAGCGGCCCTTGCCGTGTAATTGATTGTTCTTGAAACCGCCGACATAGATGTCGCCGTCGGCGCTGTTATAGGTGCCGTTGCCTTCCAACTGACCGTTGACGAAATGGCCGCTGAACGAATTGCCGCTGGCATCGCCGCGCTGGCCTTCGCCGTTGGGTTTGCCATGGCCGAACTGCCCTTGATAGGAGCTGCCGTCGTCCATCTCCAGACGACCGAGTCCGGAATACTGATCCGCCTTGAACTCGCCGCGATAGGTCATGCCGTTTTCTTTCAGCGTGCCTTCGCCGTCGCGCCGCCCCTGCTTGAAGCCGCCGGTGTAACTGCTGGCGTTGGTGGTCAGGCTGCCCTGGCCGTCGAACAGGCCTTGCTGAAACTGGCCGCGATAGACTTCGCCATTGCTGCCGTGCCATTCGCCTTGCCCGTGCCATTGACCCTGATCGAACTGCCCGGCGTACCAACTGCCATTGGGGTAGTCGACGCGGCCCTGGCCTTGCAGCAAGCCATTGACCAGCTCACCGCGATAGCGTCCGCCATCCGGCAGGCGCGCATCCGGCGGCAACAGCGATTCGCCGTCGCCGCAAGCGGTGAGCATCAGGGTCAGGGCAAGGGGTGCAAGACGAGCGAGTGAGCGCATAGCGGGATCCGGGCAATTAGGCGACCGAGTATGCCGCAGCTATGCGTCGCATATATAGAGACGTGACGCGAAACAGCGTGTGCTGCTTCGCATACGGAACGATCAGACGAAACAGAGCGACAACGGCTCGGCGATATAGGCCGGTTTGTCCGAGCCCTCTATCTCCAGTGTTGCGGTTGCCTTGAGCAACCACTGGCCGGGTTTTTTCTCGGTCACTTCGACCATGTCGACCTTCAATCGGACTTTCGAATCGACCTTGACCGGCTGGATGAAACGCACGCTGTCCAGGCCATAGTTGACGACCATTTTCACGCCTTCCGGCAGAACGAGGATGTCCTCCATCAATTTGGGCATCAGCGACAGCGACAGGAAACCATGGGCAATGGTGCTGCCAAACGGGGTCTGCGCGGCTTTGATCGGGTCGACATGAATGAACTGATAATCACCGGTGGCTTCGGCGAACAGGTTGATGCGTTCCTGATCGATGGTGAGCCATTCGGAACGTCCGAGTTCCTTGCCGACATAATCTTTGAGCTCTGCAACGGGAACATAGGGCATTGAGACTCTCCTTGGGTTCATCGGTTTTATAGTTTTTCAGGGGCGGATTTGACCGGCCTGCGAACCACTGTAGATCATCATGGCGATTTGCTCAGGTCAACCGACCATGCTTTTGGCGAATGCCGGTCCATAGCGCAGGCATGCTTATAATGCGGGCGATTTGCGGGTTGGAAAGTCAGACGGAGATGTCAGATGTTGTTACGTGGCCTGACCATGCTGGTGCTGTTTCAGTTGCTCGGCACGGCGCTCAATCACTTGCTGCTGCCGATACTGCCGGGGCCGATCATCGGTCTGCTGTTGTTGCTGGTATTTCTGATCATTCGCGGTGAAGTCGGCGAGCCGCTGAATCAGGCGGCGGGTAGCCTGCTGCGTTATCTGCCGTTGCTGCTGGTACCGCCAGCGGTGGGTGTCATGGTGTATGCGGGGGCAATTGCTGCAGACTTTTGGGCGATTGTCGGCGCACTGGTGGTCTCGCTGATCTTGTCGATGGCCTTTGCCGGCGTGCTGATGCAGCGTCTGATCAAACGTCACGCGCCGCCGGCGGAGGAGTCCTGATGCTCTTTGACTGGCAAGGTGCCTGGGCTTCGGTCATTCACCATCCGTTGTTCGGCATCGGTATTACGCTGGGTGCCTATCAGCTTGTGCTGGCGGCATTCGAGAAAACTCGCTGGATCTTTCTGCAACCGGTGCTGGTCTCCATGCTGTTGGTGATCGGTGTGCTGGTCGGCTGCGGTCTGACCTACGCCGAGTACCGCAAGAGCACCGAAATCCTCAGCATTTTGCTGGGCCCGGCCACGGTGGCGCTGGCAGTGCCGCTGTATTTGAATCTGCGACGCATCCGCCAATTGTTCTGGCCGATTTTTACTACGCTGGTGATAGGCGGGGTGGTGGCGACAGGCATGGGCGTGGCGCTGGGCTGGTGGTTCGGTGCCGATCACATGATCTTGATGACCATGGCGCCAAAATCGGTGACGTCGCCGATTGCCATGCTGGTGGCCGAGCAGATCGGCGGCGTCGCGGCGCTGGCAGCAGTGTTCGTGCTGATCACCGGGGTTATTGGTGCGATCTTCGGCCCGGCGCTGCTGACGCGCCTCGGCGTGCACAGCCCCGAGGCGCGCGGCATGGCACTGGGCATGACCGCCCACGCTGTCGGCACGGCGGTGGCGATGCAGGAAAACGATGAGTGCGGCGCCTTTGCCGCGCTGGCGATGAGTCTGATGGGCGTGGCCACGGCGGTGTTCCTGCCGTTGGCGGTGTCGATGGTGGTGTAAGGAAAAATGTCTATGAGTCTGCCGCTTTTCCCGCTGAACACAGTGCTGTTTCCCGGCTGCAACCTTGACTTGCAGATTTTCGAGGCGCGCTACCTCGACATGATTGGCCGCTGCATGAAGCAAGGCGTTGGCTTCGGTGTGGTGTGCATTCTTGAAGGCAGCGAAGTCGGTGTGGCACCGGAAGGTTTTGCCATGGTGGGTTGCGAAGCGCGGATCATCGATTTCCAGCAGCAGGACAACGGCTTGCTCGGTATCCGTGTACAGGGCGGGCGGCGCTTCAAGGTATTGCGCAGCGAAGTGCAGCGCGACCAATTGATTCAGGCCGACATCGAGTGGTTCGACGATGAGCCCGAACAACCGTTGCAAGATGAAGACGCCGATCTGGTGGCCCTGCTCAAGGCGCTGGCCGAACACCCGATGGTGGAAGCGCTGGACATGGGCACCGAGGCGTCGGGGCAGCAGTCGCTGGCCAATCAGTTGGCCTACCTGCTGCCGTTTGCCGAAGAAGACAAGATCGACCTGTTGCAACTGGATAATCCGCAGCAACGTCTGGATGCGATACAGGCATTGCTCGATGAGTTGCAAGGTGAATTGTTTGCTTAGTTGCACTTTGAATTAGCTGGCCGTGCCTGCCAGCATTGTTTTGATTTTGCCTTTGTCTTAATTTCAAGTTGCCGACAGGAATCGGCGACCCGATTAATAACAAGGAAGAAATCATGACTGTTTATGAAGATGAGTGGGGGTTCTGGGACGATATCGCCGGCAAGTATATTTTCAAACATGCCGGTAGCGATCATAACGTCAAACATGTCGTTGAAGGCGCCGGCAAGTACGCCGATGCGATGGTGCTCGAACGGCGTCTACGCAGAGCTGCAAAAATCCCCGTTGATGATCTGCCGCGTGTTTCAGCGACGGCCGCATCAGTGGCAACTGCCATAGTCGCTTGATCTCGATATTTTCCAATACAGCCTGCCATTTTTTAGTGTGTGTCTGGCAGCGCCCGTTTATTCAGGTGGTGTGTTTCATGAACAAGAACAACAACGGTTCTTTCACGGCCAATCTTTACTTTAATGGTCTGCCAGTGGTGTTGAACCAACAACGCTTGAAGCAAAAGTTGCGTGAGCCGCGGATGACCCGACAGGTCCAGTTGAGTACGGAGGTAGCATTGGCGGACAAGCGCGAGAGCTGCTTTATCACGCTCGCCGATCACGAAGACGATAAGCCCCTTTTGTTGACGTTTACGCCGCATGGAGACAGTTACGCCATCCATGTTTCACTTCGCGGTATCTATGATGGCGCGCGATGGGTCATAGACCCCAAAACCTACGATTTACTGGTCAGCACGACCGAACGCAGTGAGTTTTTTTCAATCAGCAAGGTTGGCGTGCGACGGGCGTCGTTGGGTGATTTCGAATCGGGGCCGACTTACATCGATCTGGGTAGCGAGTCGACTAAAAAGCCGTTGTATCGAAACGTGGTTAACCGGGTCAGCAGTTTCAAAGCCGCCGATCCCAATGTCACGGGGCACGATGCGTTCAACAGTGATCCAGCCGTGTTTGTGATCAAGGTCATTGATCGACTGCCTGCCCTGGCTTGATCAAAAGCGTCGTTAATTGAATCGGACTCGCGCCGATGTGAGCATTGCTCACATCGGCGCGGTCATGTTCGGTACTTAAAGCGTATCGACTGCGCTCTCCAGTGTCAGTTCTTCAAAGGTGATTGGCGCATTCGGCTCGGCATCGATGCTCCAATGATTACTCGGGGAATGATAAACCACGGTACCGACGCTGCCTTGCTTGAATCCGATGTTGATGACACGAACCCTTGCAGCCAATTCATTGCGCATTCTGTGCGCCTGGATATCGGCCAGCAGCGCTTCAACACTGGCATAGCCACGGGCATCGATCAGGTACAGCACGACCATTTCGAACAACAGTGACACTTCATAAATGTTGCCGGCTGACGTCACTACGCTGAGGGTGTCGACAGGCACGTCGTCATCGATGTCCGGCAATTCGATTGAGGCGCTGCCGACTTGCAGCCGGGTTGAAATCAGCTGAATGTCATCACGGCGTATCGTTTCGCTCATGCTGGCCGTGTACAGGTTCCAGGTGGAAGCGTTGGCTGTTTTCGCCAGCGCGCCGGGCGTCGACAGGCGAATGATGCAGTTACTGACCAAGTGAATGTCATAGGTCGAACTCTGGCCCTTGAGGACATAAATGCCGTTGTGTGCCTTGGCATCGATCTCGACCTTGTTGGGCTTGGCGGAGAGCAAAATGCTTTCCGTCACCTGGGGGCTGGAAAACACGTAGTTGCCCTGACGGAGCTTGAGGCAGTCTTTGGCGTTGCGCACTTTGGTGCCTGGCATTTCAGCGTCGTCGAAATAATCGGGATAGAAGCCCTGCAACCGATACGACACGCCGTCCTGCATGACCAGCACAATGTCCCGGGCCAGATAAGGGGTGTTGACCTTGAGACTGTTCCGGCCGGTGTAGCCTGTGGAATGCCTTGCGGTCTGAATCAGGCCTTTGAAAATCACGACTTTGGACGGCAGCAGAACCGACAGGTTGATGTGGCTGTAATACAAATGGCTGTTGCCTGACACACCTTCACGCTTGTCCACGTCATACGTGGCGATCACATCGACGATGTCTTCGGCTTTGAAGTCGATAAAAACCACCTGCGAAGTGCTGGGCGTTTCGCGGGTCGCAATGAACTCAACCCGGCGCCCAATGCGCGAAACGTAGTGGCGGTGTGCACTTTTTTCGCTGATCGAGACGGGGCCCTCATTGACGATCGCGGGGGCGGCCAGCGGTTTGCCCACGGCACTGATCAGCATTTCTACGGCGTGATTGCCGGGCTCTTTGACCAGCGCTGGCAAAAGTGGCACCAGTTGGTACTGATCCTCGGTCTTGAACGACAACTTGCTGTGCCGCAGTTCGCGCGTGCTGTCGACTTGTCGGTAGACGTTTTTGATCGTCAACGTCTGTGGCGGATCCTCGCCGTCGATACCGCGCAGCGAGTGGACGACCAGGGACGTGCCGATGATCTGCCAGCGCTGGATGCGTTCCATGGACCAGCCCAATTCGATCACGCTCGGCTGTTCGCCGTCCTCAATGATGGTCGCGTAGGCGGACGTTGGCGCGATGTAGTAGCGGTCAGCGCCCGGGCCGCCATCCACTGAGCAGTTTTCCCCGCGTATGATGATCGTGTCGTCGCCTCCGCCAGCGACGATGTCATCGTTGCCATTGGCGACAATTCGGTTGGCATCATCGGTGGCGGTGACCCGGCTGGTGCCGCTGCGTAATGTCGAGACGTTTTCGATGGAATCCAGTTGCGCAATCTCGATCGGATCGACGCCGAGCGTGTTGCTGCGCAGCAGCACTTGGCCGGTCTGCAAGTTGACCTCGTGACCGACATGACGGGTCGGTGCAACCGGGCGTGTGCCTTCGAAAGCCAGGGTGTCCGAGCCGGCGCCGCCCTTGAGCGTGGTGGCTGGGGCAGAGGTTTTTTCCTGATTGAGCTCGCCCTCGGTGACTTGATCGTAGAACCCGTCATCCAGGTCGCCGCCCTCAAGAGTCTTGGCGCCTTCCCGATAGCTGAACAGATTGACCTTTTTACTGACTCCTTCGACCTTGTCGTTGCCGTCACCCAGGCGCCAGAGCACGCCTTTGTCGCCGGGGACGCCGTGGACGACGCCTGGCAGGTTGGCGGGCACCCCGTCCCGGGCGCTGATGGCGTCGTCGTTCTCCACCAGGACCGGTTCGCTCTCAAGCTTGAACGGCTGGTCGGTGCCGGCTTTCCACTGGTGAGCCCAGACTTTCACCGGTCTGAGTTCGACGCTGAAGCTGCCATCGACAACCTGTTCCACAAAGTCTTTGTAAGCGCCCTCGATCAGCGTCTTGGCGGATGCCTGCAGTTGCTTGCGATGCTCACTGAAGGCCTTGGACACCCGGAAGCGATCCAACACTTCCTTGTCCAGTTCCTGCCCGGTGAAGGCGAACCAGCCGGAGCGCAGCCGTTCGTGGGTGGTCAGCTCGATGTAGTCATCGATGTCATCCACCACCCGGGCGGCCTGGTAGATCATCGAACCGGTGATGAGGATGGCGGCCGCGGCGAGGCCGATGGGGCCGGCCGTGCTGCCGAACCCGGCGAGCGCCGCCACGCCGAGTATCAGGCTGATGCCCGCGCCCGTGACGCTCAAGGCACCGCTGACGTAATGGTCCTGGGCCTGCTTGCCGCTGCTTGCCGCGGCGGCATTGAACGATTTGACGGCATCGGTGATGTCGAAGGGCAAGGTGATCGCGCTGGCAAACAGCCCGGCGCCACGGCTCAGAACTTTGCCGGCCGAGGTCAGCGGAAAGCGACGGAAGGCCGTCGAGCCATTTCTGAGCATCGCCTGACCGGTCTTGGTCAGGCCCTGTTCGATGATCAGCGAACCGAATTCGGCGGCGATCGACGCTCCCTGATAAACCGCCTCCAGCGATTCGCCTTTCTTGATGGCCTCGATCGTGCCCATATAGCCGCTGTAGATGCCAAAGGCTTGCAGCCCGACCCCTGCGCCGCTCATCAAATAGCTTTTGCTCTTGCTGACCCAGCCGGGGGTGTTTTCGAAAGAATCGACGCGATGAATGTCCAGTTTCTGCGCAGCCTTGCCGAGCTGATTGAGGCGCTGCATCGCGCTGCCGTCGGCGAGCGCGGTGTGGCTGACGAACAGCGGCGGGGCATCGGTCGAGCGCTTGCAGGCGATTTCATAGAACAGCGTGGCGATGATGCCGCTGTCAGGGTTGTCGACGGACTTCAAGCGCGCTTCGACACTGGCCGACTCGAAGTTGAGCGCGTCGAGAAACGGTTGGTCTGGCGTCTGCATCCCGGCGTTCGCCGGGCTGATGGCGACGCCGTCCACGGTCGCTCCCAGCGCACTGAGCTCGACTCGCGTGACTTCGACCTCGCCGATGCGCAGAGGCCCGTGCTGCTTGTCGAGGGCTTTAAGGGTTGGCGCCGAAGCGGCGGCGGTGCTGATGGTCGGGGCTGAATTGTGAGGCGATGTGGTTCTTGCCAGGCTGGTGGTTCTGCTGGCATTGGGGGCATGGATGTTGCTCGACGCGGAGATGGGCGTTACATGAACGGAGCGAATGTTTACGGAGTCGATGGGCGGGGCAATAAGTTTGGCCATGTGTTCGTCCTTGAGTGATAAGCGCGTTGGCGCTCCGGTGTCCTTACCGGAAGTGATATGAAGTTTTGAAGAGGGCTGTTGAATGTTGTAACGGAATTTAGAGTCAGCCAAGTGCAGCCATGCGTTGGCGGGATTCAATGTAATTGAATTTGCCAAGTTTAGAGACCGATGATTGTCGAACTTTGAGTGGAGATGTAACGCGCGTTAGTTAGCGGTATTTAAACGTCAGTTTTTATTGTGCCTGGCGCAGAAATAGTTACGCGCCGGGGCGAGCTCTAAAACAGCGCCACTCTCGTGGGGAATCCTTGAGAGTGGCCCCAGAAGAGCGATGCCCAGTCAGTACGCGTAGCGCAGCATCATGTGCGGCAAATGACGCAGGACAAACAGGCTGAACAGCAAGACCAGGGCCGGCAAAATCAGCCACCAGACCTTGAATGGCATGGCGTTGAGTGGTGTTCGGCGCTGGCTCAGCCACAGGCCCGCGGCGCAGACACAGGCCGCCAGCATCGCGCCGGCGAGAATGTCCGTCGGCCAGTGCGCGCCCAGGTATACCCGCGACAGGGCAATCGCCAACGCCGGGATGCAGCCCACCAGCAGCCAGGTCAGGCGCATGCGTGGTGGTTGCCCCCGGCCGGCAAGCACCGCCAGGGTCAGGAACAGCGCAAAGGCGCCGGAGGCGTGGCCGCTGGGCATGCTGTAACTGGTCAATGGGTCCGTCAGCACTTCCGGGCGGACCCGGGCGAAAAAGTGTTTGGTCGTGGTGTTGAGCAATGCAGTGCACAGCAACGTGCCACCGGTGAAGATCGCGTGGCGCCATTGCCGGCACAGCAACAGCAGGCCGGTGAGCAGAGCGCTGAACAACAGCATGTTGTGAAACTCACCGATCAGGGTCAGCGTGACGGCGATCTCATCAAGCGTCGGTTGGCGATGTTCCTGTACCAGCGTCATCACGCCTTGGTCGAGCGCGGTCAGATAGGGAAAACCGATGAACAGGCCGATCAGAATCAACAGGCTCATGCTGCTGATCCAGATCGTTGCGCGACGATGGCGGCGCAGGCTGCTGTTGACGCTCATGCCGACCATCACTGCGATAGCGGCGGCGACGATCCCCGCTTCGAGCCAGAAACCCTCGGGCAATGGCAAACGGAATGCCGCACCCGTGGCCCAGCCCGGCAGCAGATAGGCCAGGCTCCAACCAGCGGCCGCCAGCAGGCTGACAGCAAAAAACCGCGGGAAGGGCATGTCGCACATGCCGGCGACCATCGGCAGCATGGGCCGCAGCGGGCCGATGAAGCGTCCGACCAGCAGGCTGGCGATGCCATAGCGCTGGAAATAGGATTCGGCGCCGGCCATCCATTCCGGATGATGGCGCAGCCCCGGCAGGCGGCGGATGTTCTGGTGGAAATGCCGGCCGAGGAAATACGAGATCAGGTCGCCAAGGATTCCGCCCAGGAAACCCAGCAACAGCGTTTCGCTCAAAGACAGTGCGCCGCTGCCGGCCAGCACCGCCACGGTAAACAACAACACCGTGCCCGGCACGATCAACCCGGCAATCGCCAGGCATTCCACACACGCGACAATGAAGACCGCGGCAGCCAGCCACTGCGGATTGGCGGTCAACCAACCAGTGATGCTATCGAGCCATGGGCCCATACAGACAACTCCATCAAATCTTTAATTGATCCCGAAGGATGCATCGTTATCAGCGGTTGACTGATCACCTGTGGGAGCGAGCCTGCTCGCGAATGCCCCGTGTCAGACGTAGAAACATTGGCTGGCACGCCCTCTTCGCGAGCAGGCTCGCTCCCACAGGGGATGTCATTTGGTTGCAGATTCGGCGTCAGCCCCGGGAAGCAGAAAATAATCCCGCCCTTCGACCTGACCGCGTCGCAGCGGGTTCCTTGTGCACCATTGCGCATAGGCGGCGTCAACGAAGCGATACAGCAGATGCTCGTCCCGGCCCAGCGGAATGCCCAGTCGGGTGGTTTGAATAACGTGCGAGGGCTTCGGTCCGGTGTCCTCGACCAGCAACAGCTCGTGGTCAAAACGCTTGGCGTCCCACACCGGCACTTTCAACCCCAGCGCCTTGCACAGCAAGGTCTGTCCGGCGCACAGCTTTTGCGTCGGACGTGGACGGCCCTGGGCATCGGGATTGTTCAGGAGCATTTGCGCCAGGCTCGCCGGGCCGCTGATTTCATCGACCCACGGATAGGCGGATTTAATCAGAACTGCATTGCCCGGCCCTTGGGCGCTGAAATTCAGCGAGTCGCCGCCACGGGCGTAATACATATAGATGTGGCCGCCATCCAGAAACAAAGCCTTACGCTTTTCCGTGTAGCCGAGCGAGGCGTGACTGCCTTTTTCCGCGCAGTAATAGGCTTCGGTTTCGATGATCCGTGCGCTCAACCACAAGTCCCCGATGCGATGGCGGATGACTTTGCCGAGCAAATCCTGCGCCAGCACTTGCGCGTCACGGTCAAAAAAACTGTCTGGCAGGCCCACCGGCAGGCGCTCGGTGGCAGGGCGAAGGTGCACGTTGGTCATGATGGGCAAGGTTTATCCAGGCTCAAGAGGCCGTGATGATAGCAACGCTCAGCTTAATTACGTCTGAACGTTGGCCAAATGCTGCTCATTTCGACCATCCGCCCGTCACTGCTGTTAGTCCCGGGACGCGACAGCTATAATCTGCCGCTTTCCTCTTTGCCAAGACCCCAGCAGCCATGACTGAGTCCGTTCTTGACTACATGACCCGATTGGGTCGCGCCGCCCGCCAGGCTTCCCGGGTCATTGGCCGTGCCAGCACTGCGCAGAAAAACCGCGCCTTGCAGGCAGCGGCCAATGCGCTGGACGCCGCGCGCGCCGAGCTCGCCGCCGCCAATGAGCAAGACCTGGCAGCCGGTCGCGCTAATGGTCTGGAACCGGCTCTGCTGGAGCGTCTGGAACTGACCCCGGCGCGCATCGACGGCATGATCGTCGGTCTGCGCCAGGTCGCGGCGCTGCCTGATCCGGTCGGTGCGATCCGCGACCTGAGCTTCCGTCCGTCGGGCATCCAGGTCGGCAAGATGCGCGTGCCGCTGGGCGTGATCGGGATCATTTACGAATCCCGTCCCAACGTGACCATCGACGCGGCCAGTCTGTGCCTGAAGTCCGGCAATGCGACGATTCTGCGCGGCGGCTCCGAGGCGATTCATTCCAATCGCGCGATTGCCGCGTGCATTCAACGCGGTCTGGCCGAGGCCCAATTGCCCGCCGCCGTGGTGCAAGTGGTCGAGACCACCGACCGCGCCGCCGTCGGTGCGCTGATCGCCATGCCTGAATACGTCGACGTCATCGTGCCCCGTGGCGGCCGTGGCCTGATCGAACGCATCAGCCGCGATGCCCGCGTGCCAGTGATCAAACATCTGGACGGTATCTGCCACGTTTACGTCAGTGCCCATGCCGATCTGCCGAAAGCCCAGCGCATCGCTTTCAATGCCAAGACGTATCGTTATGGCATTTGCGGCGCGATGGAAACCTTGCTGGTCGATCAGGCAGTCGCCGCTGACTTCCTGCCGGCGATGGCGGCGCAGTTCCGCGAAAAAGGCGTCGAGCTGCGCGGCTGCGAGCGCACCCGGGCGATCATCGAGGCCGTGGCTGCCAGCGAAGACGACTGGCATACCGAGTATCTGGCGCCAATCCTGTCGATCCGCGTGGTCGACGGCCTGGACCAGGCGATCGAGCACATCAACCATTACGGCTCCCATCACACCGACTCGATCGTCAGCGAAAACCTCGCAGACACCCGTCGCTTCGTGGCGGAAGTCGACTCGGCCTCGGTGATGATCAACACCCCGACCTGCTTTGCCGATGGATTTGAATACGGATTGGGTGCCGAGATCGGCATTTCTACTGATAAGCTGCACGCCCGCGGCCCGGTGGGCCTGGAAGGACTGACCTGCGAGAAGTACATCGTGGTCGGCGATGGCCAGTTGCGCGGCCAGGCGACGGTCTGACTTGACCGACCTCGACCTGACAGCACCGCAGCCCGGCAGCGAGTCCCGTCCGCAACGCATTGGCGTGCTGGGCGGCACGTTCGACCCGGTGCACATCGGTCATCTGCGTGGCGCACTGGAAGTCGCCGAAGCGCTGGCGCTGGATGAGCTGCGCATGATGCCCAGCGCCCGACCGCCGCACCGCGATACGCCGCAGGTGTCGGCGCAGGATCGCCTGGCGATGGTCGAAAGCGCGGTGGCCGGTTTGCCGCCGCTGGTGGTGGACGCCCGTGAATTGCAGCGGGACAAACCGTCCTGGACCATCGATACCCTGGAGTCGCTGCGCGCCGAAATGGCCGCCGAGACCCAGGTTTTTCTGCTTTTGGGCTGGGACGCATTTTGCGGCCTGCCCACTTGGCACCGCTGGGAAGAGTTGCTCCAGCATTGCCATATCCTGGTGCTACAGCGCCCGGACGCCGACAGCGAACCGCCGGATGCCTTGCGCAACCTGCTGGCAGCGCGTTCGGTGAGCGACCCGCTGGCCCTGAAAGGGCCGAGCGGACAGATTGCATTCGTCTGGCAGACACCGCTCGCGGTTTCCGCCACCCAGATCCGTCAACTGCTGGCCAGCGGTAAGTCGGTACGTTTCCTGGTGCCCGACGCGGTCCTGGCCTACATCGATGCGCACGGTCTGTACCGTGCGTCGAACTGAACAAGGCGTGCTTCACTGATACGAATCACCGTATCCCAAGCCGCCGAATACATGAGCAAAACGAGTTTTATATGACTGACAAAGATCTACCGAAAGTAAAGCGCAAAGGCACCTTCAAGAGCGCGCCGCTGCCTGAAGCGGTCAACACCAATGAGCCGCTCAAGGGCGACGAACTGGTCAAGCTTGCCGTCGCCGCGCTGGAAGACGTCAAGGCCCAGGACATCCAGATCATTGATGTGCGCGACAAGCAGAGCATCACTGACTACATGATCATCGCCACCGGTACCTCCAATCGCCAGATCAACGCGATGCTGGACAAGGTCCGCGAAGAAGTGAAGAAACAGGGCGCCAAGCCGCTGGGCGAAGAAGGCAAGGGCGACAGCGACTGGGTGTTGCTCGACCTCGATCTGGTGATCGTGCACATGATGACCGCCTCGGCACGTCAGTTCTACGACCTGGAGCGTCTGTGGGCCGGTGCCGAGCAAAGCCGCGCGGCCGACGCCAAGCACCACAGCCCGGAAAACACCCACGAGCACTTCACCAAGCTCAACAAAGACCAGTTCTAAGGGATTGCTGTGCGACTGCGCCTGATCGCCGTCGGTTCACGCATGCCCAAGTGGGTGGAAGAAGGCTGGCATGAATATGCCAAGCGTCTTCCGTCCGAGCTGGCGCTGGAACTGGTGGAAATTCCGCTCAATACCCGCGGCAAGAATGCCGACGTGGCCCGTTTCATCCGCCAGGAAGGCGAAGCCATGCTGGCCAAGGTCGGGCACAACGAGCGGATCGTCACGCTGGAAGTTCACGGCAAGCCCTGGAGCACCGAGCAACTGGCGGTCGAGCTTGATCGCTGGCGGCTGGATTCGCGCACGGTCAATTTCATGGTCGGTGGCCCGGAAGGGCTGGCGCCGGAAGTTTGCGCCCGGGCTGACCAGCGCTGGTCGTTGTCGCCGCTGACGTTGCCGCACCCGCTGGTGCGGATCCTGATCGGCGAACAGTTGTACCGTGCCTGGACCGTGCTGTCCGGTCACCCTTACCACAAGTAATCCTGCCCCCATGACTCAGCCGATCCGCATCAAGGACCACGAAAAGGACGCCCGTCTGGTGCGCAGCCGCGTCGTGTTCGGTGCGATCGTGATCGTGGCGCTGATATGTGTGCTGATCGCGCGGCTGTATTACTTGCAAGTGATCCAGTACGAGTACCACTCGACGCTGTCGGAAAACAACCGCGTCCACGTGCAGCCGATTCCGCCGACCCGCGGGTTGATCTTCGACCGCAACGGCGTGGTGGTGGCGGACAACCGTCCGAGCTTCAGCCTGAGCATGACCCGCGAGCGCTCCGGCGACTGGCAACAGGTGCTCGACGTCATTGTCGAGGTGCTGGAGCTGACGCCCGAGGACCGGGTGATCTTCGAGAAACGCATGCGTCAGGGGCGCCGACCGTTCGAACCGGTGCCGATTCTGTTCGAACTGAGCGAGGAGCAGATCGCCCGGATTGCCGTGAACCAGTTCCGCCTTCCTGGCGTGGAAGTGGTGGCGCAACTGGTCCGTCACTATCCGCAGGGCGCGCATTTTGCGCACTCGGTGGGTTACATGGGGCGGATCAACGAGAAAGAGCTGAAGTCGCTCGACCCGGTCAATTACAGCGGCACCCACCATATCGGCAAGACCGGCATCGAGCGTTTCTACGAGCCGGAATTGCACGGTCAGGTCGGTTACGAGGAAGTCGAGACCAACGCCCGTGGCCGCGTGTTGCGCGTGCTCAAGCGCACCGATCCGATTCCCGGCAAGGACATTGTCCTGAGCCTCGACATCAAATTGCAGGAAGCGGCCGAGGCAGCACTGGGCGGGCGCCGTGGCGCGGTGGTTGCGCTCGATCCGAAGACCGGTGAAGTGCTGGCGATGGTGAGTCAGCCGAGCTTCGACCCGAACCTGTTCGTCACTGGTATCAGCTTCAAGGCCTACGCCGAGTTGCGTGATTCCATCGACCGGCCGCTGTTCAATCGTGTGTTGCGCGGTCTGTACCCGCCGGGTTCGACGATCAAACCGGCGGTGGCGATTGCCGGCCTCGACGCGGGCGTGGTCACGGCGTCCAGCCGGGTGTTCGACCCGGGTTACTACATGCTGCCCAATTACGATCACAAGTACCGCAACTGGAACCGCACCGGTGACGGCTTCGTCGACCTCGACACGGCGATCATGCGTTCCAACGACACCTACTTCTATGACCTGGCGCACAAGCTCGGCATCGATCGGCTGTCGGCCTACATGAACAAGTTCGGCATCGGCCAGAAGGTCTCGCTGGACATGTTCGAAGAATCCCCCGGCCTGATGCCGTCCCGCGAATGGAAGCGCGCCACCCGCAAACAGGCGTGGTTCCCTGGCGAAACCCTGATCCTCGGAATCGGCCAAGGCTACATGCAGTCGACGCCGCTGCAACTGGCCCAAGCCACTGCGCTGGTCGCCAACAAAGGCATCTGGAATCGCCCGCACCTGGCCAAATCCCTCGACGGGGTGAAACCGGTGGATGACAACCCGATGCCGAACATCGTGCTGCGCGACCCGTCCGACTGGAACAAGGTCAACCACGGCATGCAGCAGGTGATGCACGGGGCCCGTGGCACCGCGCGCAAAGCGGCGATCGGCGCGCAATATCGCATTGCCGGCAAGTCCGGTACCGCGCAGGTGGTCGCGATCAAGCAGGGCGAGAAATATGACCGTTCCAAGGTTCAGGAGCGCCACCGCGACCACGCCTTGTTCGTCGGTTTCGCCCCGGCCGATGACCCTAAAATCGTCGTCTCGGTGATGGTCGAGAACGGTGAATCCGGTTCCGGCGTCGCCGCGCCCGTGGTGCGTCAGATCATGGACGCCTGGCTGCTCGATAAGGACGGTCATCTGAAAGCCGAATACGCCAGCCCAATCACTGCGGAGGCCTCGGCCCGTGATGAATAACTTCGATCGCATGCTCTCCAGCGAGGATGTGATGCGTCGCCGTGCGACGCTGCTGCAAAGGCTGCACATTGATGGGCCGCTGCTGATCCTGCTGCTGATCCTCGCCGCCGGCAGTCTGTTCGTGCTGTATTCGGCCAGTGGCAAGAGCTGGGATCTGCTGGCCAAGCAGGCTACCTCGTTCGGTATCGGTCTGGTGTCGATGGTCGTCATCGCCCAGCTCGAACCGCGGTTCATGGCCCGCTGGGTGCCGCTCGGTTATGTGATCGGCGTGGTGCTGCTGATGGTCGTCGACATCATGGGCCACAACGCCATGGGCGCCACGCGCTGGATCAACATCCCCGGGGTGATCCGCTTCCAGCCCTCGGAGTTCATGAAGATCCTCATGCCGGCAACCATCGCCTGGTATCTGTCCAAACGCACCCTGCCGCCGCAGCTCAAGCACGTCGGCATCAGCCTGATGCTGATTGGCGTGCCGTTCGTTCTGATCGTGCGCCAGCCGGATCTGGGCACCTCGCTGCTGATTCTCGCCGGGGGCGCTTTCGTACTGTTCATGGGCGGCTTGCGCTGGCGCTGGATTCTCAGCGTGCTGGCGGCGGCCGTGCCGGTGTCGGTGGCGATGTGGTTTTTCGTCATGCACGACTATCAAAAGCAGCGGGTCCTGACGTTTCTCGACCCGGAGAGCGACCCGCTCGGCACCGGCTGGAACATCATCCAGTCGAAAGCGGCGATCGGTTCCGGTGGGGTATTCGGCAAGGGCTGGCTGCTCGGCACCCAGTCGCACCTGGACTTTCTGCCGGAAAGCCACACCGACTTCATTATTGCCGTGCTCGGCGAAGAGTTCGGTCTGGTCGGCATCTGTGCGCTGCTGCTGATCTACCTGCTGTTGATCGGTCGCGGGCTGGTGATCACCGCTCAGGCGCAAACGCTGTTCGGCAAGTTGCTCGCCGGTGCGTTGACCATGACATTTTTTGTTTACGTTTTCGTCAACATCGGTATGGTCAGTGGCCTGTTGCCGGTCGTAGGGGTGCCGTTGCCGTTCATTAGCTACGGAGGAACTTCGCTGGTGACGCTGCTGTCAGCGTTTGGGGTTTTGATGTCGATCCATACCCATCGCAAGTGGATCGCACAGGTTTGAATAAGGTGAAGAGTTCAATGCAAGCAATGCGTGGCTGGGCGACTCGATGTGCGCCGCTGGTTGGCCTGATGGGCCTGCTGGGGAGCGTGCAGGAAGCGCTGGCCGGCGACTATGAAGGCTCGCCGCAGGTGGCCGAATTCGTCGGTGAAATGACCCGCGACTACGGTTTCGCCGGTGAACAACTGATGGGTGTGTTCCGCGAGGCGCAACGCAAGCAGTCGATTCTCGACGCCATCTCCAAGCCCGCCGAACGGGTCAAACAGTGGAACGAATACCGCCCGATGTTCATCACTGACGCGCGCATTGCCCGCGGCGTGGACTTTTGGCGTCAGCACGAGGCGACACTGGCCCGTGCCGAGCAGGAATATGGGGTGCCCGCACAAGTGATCGTGTCGATCATCGGCGTAGAGACTTTTTTCGGACGTAATACCGGTAATTTCCGCGTCATCGACGCCTTGTCGACCCTCGGTTTCGACTATCCTCCCCGTGCCGAATTTTTCCGCAAGGAACTGCGTGAGTTCCTCTTGCTGGCCCGTGAAGAGCAGGTCGATCCCCTGACCCTCAAAGGCTCGTACGCCGGGGCCATGGGCTTGCCGCAATTCATGCCCAGCAGCTTTCGCGCCTACGCGGTGGATTTCGACGGTGACGGCCACATCAATATCTGGAACAACCCCGACGATGCGATCGGCAGCGTTGCCAGCTATTTCAAGCGTCATGGCTGGGTTGCTGGCGAACCGGTGGTCAGCCGCGCCGATGTGCGTGGCGAGCAGGCCGATGAAGGCTTGACCACCGGCATCGAGCCGGTGAAGACGGTGGCGGAGTTGCGGGCGCTGGGCTGGTCAAGTCATGATGCGCTGCGCGATGATATGCCGGTTACTGCATTTCGCCTTGAAGGCGACAATGGCCCGGAATACTGGATGGGCCTGAAGAATTTCTACGCAATCACGCGTTATAACCGCAGCGTGATGTACGCCATGGCCGTACATCAACTGTCTGAACAGCTGGTACAAGCACGGGGCGTCAAGTAATGCAGGCATTGCCTAACAACAAACCCCTGAAGCTGGTGGCTTTCGCTGCGTTGGCAGTCCTGGTCGCCAGTTGCACGACCAGCCGCACGCCGACGCAGAAGACCTCGTCCACCGCTGTCCGCGCCCAACCGGGCCTGGACATCAACCGCGCGCACAAAGATGGCGCGCCGTGGTGGGACGTTGATGTTTCGCGCATCCCCGATGCGACCCCGACCCTGCACACCGGCCCGTACAAGGCCAACCCGTACACCGTGCTGGGCAAGACCTACTTTCCGTTGCAGGAATCCAAGACCTACGTGGCTTCGGGCACGGCGTCCTGGTACGGCACCAAGTTCCATGGCCAGAACACCGCCAACGGCGAAGTGTATGACCTGTACGGCATGAGTGCCGCGCACAAGACCTTGCCGCTGCCGAGCTACGTTCGGGTGACCAACCTGGACAACAACAAGAGCGTGATCCTGCGCGTCAATGATCGCGGGCCGTTCTACTCCGATCGCATCATCGACCTGTCCTACGCGGCGGCGAAGAAACTCGGCTATGCCGAAACTGGCACCGCGCGGGTCAAGGTTGAAGGCATCGATCCGCAGCAATGGTGGGCAGCCAAGGGGCGTCCGGCGCCGCTGATGCTCAACGAGCCGCAAGTGGCGCAAAATAGCGCGCCGGTGATCACGGCTTCGGCCGGCACCGTCGAGCAGTGGACGCCACCGCCGCAACAGCACGCTGCGGCCGTAGTGCCCGTGCAGATCGATGCAAAAAAAAACGCTTCTGCACCAGCGTCTGGCCAGTATCTGCAGGTGGGCGCGTTCGCCAACCCGGACGCTGCCGAACTGCTGAGGTCGAAGCTCAGCGGGATGGTGAGCGCTCCGGTGTTCATCAGCTCGATCGTGCGCAATCAGCAGACCCTGCACCGGGTACGCCTGGGGCCGATCGGCTCGCCGGGTGAGATCGCCCAGGTGCAGAACAGCGTGCGCCTGGCCAACCTGGGTTCGCCCAGTGTGGTCACCGAGTAATACGTAGACCTTGATTGACGGTTCACTTGCGGTATTCGGGGGGTGAACCAGGTTGTTGGCTCGTCGAAGAACAAAAGCCCGGCAAGGGTGACTGGAGTGAGCAACTGAACACGCGATGGCCCGTTAGAAGGCTGTCTGAATAAGTTTTGCCTTCGGGCAAGTTTCCATTAGCGATTTCGAGAGACGGATGAACATCACCACCTTTGCCAAACGCCTGTGTCTGCTAGTCCCGCTGCTCCTCTCGCCAGCCGCTTTTGCGGCCGAGATGATGCCGTCGCCACCACAACTGGCTGCCAAGGCCTACGTTCTGATGGACGCGAGCAGCGGCAACGTGCTGGTCGAAAACAATGGCGACCAGCGTCTGCCGCCGGCCAGCCTGACCAAGCTGATGACCGCATACATCGCGACCCTGGAAATCCGTCGCGGCCAGATCGGTGAAAACGACCCGGTGACCGTCAGCGAAAACGCCTGGCGCACCGGCGGTTCGCGGATGTTCATCAAGGTCGGCTCGCAAGTGACTGTCAGCGACCTGCTGCACGGCATCATCATCCAGTCCGGCAACGACGCCAGCGTCGCCCTGGCCGAACACATCGCCGGCAGCGAAGACGCATTCGCCGACCTGATGAACAAGACCGTCACCGAACTGGGCATGACCAATACCCACTTCATGAACCCGACCGGTCTGCCGAACCCTGAGCACTACTCGTCCGCGCACGACATGGCGATCCTGGCTCGCGCGATCATCCACGAAGACCCGGCTCACTATGCGATCTACTCGCAGAAAGAGTTCTTCTGGAACGGCATCAAACAGCCGAACCGCAACCTGCTGCTGTGGCGCGACAAGACCGTTGACGGTCTGAAAACCGGCCACACCGATGAAGCCGGCTACTGCATGGTGTCCTCGGCGGTACGTGACGGCCAGCGCCTGATCGCCGTGGTGTTCGGCACCAACAGCGAAGTGGCTCGCGCCGCTGAAACCCAGAAGCTGCTGACCTACGGTTTCCGCTTCTTCGAAACCCAGACCTTCTACCAGAAGGGCACTGAACTGGCGCAGGCGCCGGTCTGGAAGGGCACCACCAACCAGGTCAAGGCCGGCCTGGCGCAAGACCTGACCATGACTCTGCCGAAAGGCCAGTTGAAGAAGCTCGCTGCGAGCATGACCATGAACCCGCAACTGGTTGCGCCAATCGCCAAGGGCGACGTGATCGGTAAAGTTGAAGTCAAACTGGAAGACAAGGTTGTGCACAGCGCTGACCTGATCGCTCTGGATGGCGTCGAGGAGGGTGGTATCTTCCGCCGCATGTGGGATAGCATCCGTCTATTCTTCTACGGCTTGTTCAACTGATTTAGTGTTGACCTGCATGGCCCCGCCCCGATCCGGTGCGGGGCCATGTGCGTTACCACGGCTTAAGAGGCCGTTACGCCATGACCGATACCGAAGTACAGGCGCCAAAGATCGAATTTCCGCAGACTGATTATCCGATCAAGGTGATCAGCGATACGGGCGTCGGCCGCAAAGACCAGATCATCGAGATCGTCAAGAAACACGCGACCATCAATGATGAGCGCATCGACGAGCGTCAAAGCAGCACCGGCAAGTACACCACTATCCAGCTGCACATCGTCGCCACCGATCAGGATCAGCTGTACAACATCAACAGCGAACTGCGGGCGACCGGCTTCGTACACATGGTGCTGTGATGCCGGGCACGCTGGGCTTTCGCGAGCTTGGCCAGATGGCGTACGAGCCGGTCTGGCATGCGATGCAGCGCTTTACCAACGAACGCGGCAGCAGTGCCGCTGACGAAATCTGGCTGGTTGAACACCCTCCGGTGTTCACCCAGGGCCAGGCGGGCAAGGCCGAGCATTTGCTGCTGCCGGGCGATATTCCGGTGGTGCAGGTCGATCGTGGCGGCCAAGTGACTTATCATGGCCCCGGGCAACTGGTGGCCTATCTGTTACTGGATGTACGCAAGCTGGGATTCGGCGTGCGTGATCTGGTCAGCCGCATGGAAGCCTGCCTGATCGAACTGCTGGCCAGCTACGGCGTCACCGCCGCCGCCAAGCCAGATGCTCCCGGCGTGTACGTCGATGGAGCGAAAATCGCTTCTCTGGGTTTGCGCATTCGCCACGGTTGCTCCTTTCACGGCCTGGCCTTGAACGTGGATATGAACCTGGAACCGTTTCGACGGATTAATCCCTGCGGCTACGCCGGGCTGGCGATGACCCAGCTGAGTGACCACGCAGGATCGATTGAATTTGCCGAGGTAAGTGCCCGGCTGCGCGCGCAGCTCGTCAAACACCTCGACTATGCTGAGCAGACGACCCTCACGGGCGGAATCGACTGATATGACTACTGATGCAGTGCAAACCATGATCCCGACGCTCGACGTGACCGAGCGCCCGGCCCCGCGTCCCAAGGTTGAAGCCGGCGTCAAGCTGCGCGGCGCCGAGAAGGTTGCACGCATTCCGGTCAAGATCATTCCGACCACCGAACTGCCGAAGAAACCCGACTGGATCCGCGTACGCATCCCGGTTTCCCCGGAAGTCGACCGCATCAAGAGCCTGCTGCGCAAGCACAAGCTGCACAGCGTCTGCGAAGAAGCGTCCTGCCCGAACCTCGGCGAATGCTTCTCCGGCGGCACCGCGACCTTCATGATCATGGGCGACATCTGCACCCGTCGCTGCCCGTTCTGCGACGTGGGTCACGGTCGTCCGAAGCCATTGGACGTGAATGAGCCGCAAAGCCTCGCTATTGCGATCGCCGACCTCAAGCTCAAGTACGTGGTCATCACCTCGGTTGATCGTGACGACCTGCGTGACGGCGGCGCCCAGCACTTTGCCGACTGCATCCGTGAAATCCGCAAACTGTCGCCGAACGTGCAGCTCGAGACGCTCGTCCCGGACTACCGTGGCCGCATGGACATTGCCCTGGAAATCACCGCCGCCGAGCCGCCGGATGTGTTCAACCACAACCTGGAAACCGTGCCACGCCTGTACAAGGCCGCGCGTCCGGGTTCGGATTACCAGTGGTCGCTGACCCTGCTGCAACGCTTCAAGCAGATGATGCCGCACATTCCGACCAAGTCCGGCCTGATGCTGGGTCTGGGCGAGACCGACGACGAAGTCATCGAAGTCATGAAGCGCATGCGCGAACACGACATCGACATGTTGACCCTCGGTCAGTACCTGCAACCGTCGCGCAGCCACTTGCCGGTGCAGCGTTTCGTGCACCCGGACACCTTCGCCTGGTTCGCCGAGGAAGGCTACAAGATGGGCTTCAAGAACGTTGCTTCCGGTCCGCTGGTACGCTCCTCGTACCACGCCGATGAGCAGGCGAAGCTGGTCAAGGCAGAGCTGCTGGGTTCCTGATCCCGCACTGAGGTACAAAATGCCCGCCGAGGTTAACGCCCGGCGGGCATTTTTTTGCCCGGCTTACATTCGTTGCTGATTTTTCCTTCAATCCACGGCGTGGCTGACCCTCTTCTGTTTGTCCCCGTTCCTGACTACTGTGTGTGCATGAATTCACAGGGAGATCCAAGGATGACCGTTCGACCGACCCACACACTTTGCCCGCACCGCGCTGTGCCCGCGCTGCCCTCGGAAGGGCTGATCGGCGTCATTGCACCTGCCGGCCCCGGTGCTCTGGACACCGATAAGGCGGCGCAATGGATGCGCGCCCGCGGCTACGGGCTGAAAGTGTTTCCCGGGGTCTACGAGAAGGATGGCTATCTGGCCGGCAGTGACGAGGTACGTCTGCGCGATCTGCACGCAGCGTTCGCTGACGCCCAAGTCGACGCGATCATTTGCCTGCGCGGCGGCTACGGCACGCCACGGCTGCTGGATCGCATCGACTATGACCTGCTGAGCCGCCATGCCAAGCCCTTCGTCGGCTACAGCGATATCACCGCGCTGCATTTGGCGATCAGCCGCTATGCCGGGTTTGTGACCTTTCACGGGCCGCTGCTCAACGCTGATCTGCTGGGCGACAAGGAACCGCCGACGGTCACTTCGTTTTTCGCCATGCTGCGCGGGCAGATCAAGGCGGGCAGTGTGCTGAGCCACCCGGTGGCTTATCCGCTGACTACCGTAGAGCCGGGCATCGCCCACGGGCGTTTGCTTGGCGGCAATCTGGCGATGATCGCTGCGACATTGGGCACGCCTTATGAGATCGAGGTCGAAGGGGCGATTCTGTTCATCGAGGACATCAACGAGCCGCTGTATCGCATCGACCGACTGCTGACCCAGATGCGTCTGGCCGGCAAGCTGGCCAGGTTGCGTGGGGTGTTGGTCGGTGATATCGCGGGTGTGGAGGTCGCGGCGCTGAATCGCTTACTGAAGCAGACCTTTGAACCGCTGCGGATTCCGGTGTTGTCGGGATGGCGCAGCGGCCATTGCGATCCGAACCTGACATTGCCGTTGGGCGCGCTGGTGCGGCTGGATGCGGGCAAGCAGGAGTTGATGCTGGAGCAGGATGTGGTGGTCAGACCTTAAAGGTTCGTTGCCAGTGATTCAGTCTTCGGGAGCAAGCCCCCTCCCACCATTGACCCTGTTCTCATGCTGAGACCCGGTCGAATGTGGGAGGGGGCTTGCTCCCGAAGGCTTTATTGGGTGCGCAGGCTTTCGAGCAACTTATGCGTCGGATAACCATCCGCCGGCCAGCCCAGCGCCTGCTGGGCACTGCGAATCGCCTTGCGCGTATTGGCGCCGATAATCCCGTCTGCCGTGCCGGCATCGTAATTGCGCGCGCTCAGCAGCGTTTGCAACTCGATCCGCTCGGTGCGGCTCAGTGGTAGATCATCTTTCGGCCAGTTGCCACTGATCAGGCCTGCGCCGCTGAAACGCTCGGACAACAGACTCACCGCCAGCGCATACGACGACGAATTGTTGTATTTGAGGATCGCCCGGAAGTTATCGAGGATCAGGAACGCCGGGCCACGATGGCCGGCGGGCAACAACAGGGCGGCGGACAGTTGTTCGGAACCCGCCGGGACCTGCGCGCCATTTGGCAGGGTCACACCCAGTTGGCGCCATTCGGCAACGCTTTTGCGAATCGCCCCGTCAGCGAGGGTGTAATTGAAGTTGGTCGGCACTTGCACTTCGAAACCCCACGGCTGGCCACGCTGCCAGCCCGAGCTTTGCAGGTAGTGTGCGGTCGAGGCCAATGCGTCGGCGGGGCTGCCCCAGATATCGCGGCGACCGTCACCGTCGAAG
The DNA here is from genome assembly GCF_014268545.1 of Pseudomonas sp. SWRI81. Classification (NCBI taxonomy): domain Bacteria; kingdom Pseudomonadati; phylum Pseudomonadota; class Gammaproteobacteria; order Pseudomonadales; family Pseudomonadaceae; genus Pseudomonas; species Pseudomonas sp. SWRI81. The sequence continues at coordinate 73,353 of NZ_JABWQS010000007.1, read as the reverse complement.
TCCACCGCGTGGGTGTTGTAAGTGGTCGGAATGAATTGGGTCTGGCCCATCGCACCGGCCCATGAGCCGAGCATTTTCTCGGGAGTGATATCGCCCTGTTGCAGAATTTGCAGGGCGGCAATCAGCTGCGCGTGGGCGAAACCCGGACGGCGACCTTCATAAGCCAGGGTCGCCAGTGAGTTGATCACCGACTTGCTGCCCTGGAACTGGCCGAAGTTGCTTTCCATGCCCCATACCGACACCAATGCCTGGCGATCAACGCCATAGCGTTGCTCGATGCTTTGCAGAATGTCGGCGTACTGCTCGATCAGTGCCTGACCTTTTCGCACCCGCAATGGCGACAGCGCACCGTCGAGGTATTCCCATACCGGACGGGAGAATTCCGGCTGGCTGCGATCGGCGCGAATCACGCTGGCATCGAAGCTGATGTTGGCGAAGGCGCGATCGAACAGCTCGGCGCGAATCCCGGCGGCCAGGGCATCCTTGCGGAAACCGGCCTGCCATTCGGCAAACGTCTGGGTGGGTTGAATATCAAGCGGGTCGGCGGACGGCACTACCGGCGGGACGATCGCTGGGGCCGTGGTGACCGGGGCGGCTTGAAGCGGTTGTGCATCGGCGGCGGTGGGTTTTTCCGCACAGGCGACAAGCAAAATGAAGCTGGAGGCAGCGATCAATTGGCGGACAGGCCAACGACGGGAAAGACTTAAGGGCATGCACGGTTCCAGGAGATACGGATCAGGTGCAGACCTTAACATGAGCGGGGGGTACTGCGCTTTAAGCGGCCAGAAAGTAAGAAGCCTCCCAGTTGTCAGACTGGAAGGCTTCGCGGCGGTAGCTGCCTTTGCCCTTGGCTGGTCGTTCCTGGCGGCTGCGGAACAAGGGCTGGGCGACGATGGATTTGGCCTTGTTGGGGCCGTGTTTCGCTGGCTTTTTGCTCATGAGGTGCTCTCGGTGAGGTGGGTTTTTGCGGGGGAAATAATCTGCCGATGCCAGCGAGATGTCCAGTCCGACGATGCGAAAAATCTCAATGGGTTCGCGCAACCTTTGTGGCGAGGGAGCTTGCTCCCGCTGGGTTGCGAAGCGACCCCAAAAGTCGTCTGCTGCGCAGCCGAGCGGGAGCAAGCTCCCTCGCCACAAAAGTGGTTATTCGGCAGGAAGTGTCAGACGCTGACCGGCCATCAACAGCGCCAACCGACTCAGGCTCATCCACGGCGAACCCGCCGCCTGCCCCTTGATCTGCGCATCGATACGCTGAGCTTCGAGCAACAGTTGCGCCCAGCGTTGCGCCGAGTAGCGTTGCAGGGCCTTGCTCATCAGGGGTTTGCGCTTGTCCCAGACCGGCGGTTTCGCCTGGCTGAAACATTTGTCCAGCGGCGTGCCCTGGCTGTACTGCAGCGAGATATTGGCCAGCAGACGCAACTCCCGCGCCAGCGCCCAGAGGATCACTGGCGGCTCGACGCCCTCACCGCGCAGGCCTTCAAGCATGCGCAAGGCGTGGGCCGGTTCGCCGTTGAGTACCGCGTCGGTCAGGCCGAACACGTCAAAACGCGCACTGTCCGCCACGGCGGCCTGAACGGTTTCAAGGGTGATCTGCCCACCTTCGGCCATCAGTTTAAGCTTCTCGATTTCCTGCGCGGCGGCGAGCAGGTTGCCCTCGACTCGCGCGGCAATCAGTTCGACGGCGTCCTGGCTGGCCGACAGGCCCGCCTGAGACAGGCGCTGGCGAATCCAGCTCGGCAGCTGATTGGCATCCACCGGCCAGATCTGAATGAACTGGGTTTGTTGGCCTTCGACCAGCGCCTTGCCCCACTTGGTTTTCTGCGCACTGCCATCGAGCTTGGGCAGGCTGACCAGCAGCACCGTGTCTTCAGCGGGACGCGAGCAGTATTCGATAAGTGCCGCGGCACCTTTGTCACCGGGCTTGCCCGAAGGCAGGCGCAATTCCAGCAGGCGTTTTTCCGAGAACAACGACATGCTGGCGCCCGCCTGCAACAACGTGCCCCAATCGAAATTGGCGTCGGCGGCGAAGACCTGGCGTTCGTCGAAACCTTGCTGGCGAGCAGCGCTGCGGATAGCGTCGGCGGCTTCCTGACACAGCAGCGGGTCATCGCCACTGATGATGTAGACCGGCGCAAGAGCGCCTTGCAGGTGTTTGCCGAGTTGAGCGGGAGCGAGCTTCATAAGGAAGGGCGAGCGGGGCGCCTGGGCGCCCCGGTCGTCTTACTGCTGCGGGATTTCGAGCGGCGACTGACGCGGGGTTTGCGCCTCAGCCTTTTGCGCCGCTTCCAGTGCGTCAGCTTCTGCCTTGGCACGGTCGTTGGCGGTTTGCTGCAATTGTTGCAGTTGGCCCGGGGTCAGTTGCTGCAGGCGCAGCATCATGCGCTGAACCAGCTCACGGCGGGTCTCACGGCGGGCGTCATTGGCTTCCTGATCGGAACCGACGAGGTTGTTGCCGTCATGGATGAACACTTTCTGCACTTCAAGCTTGTCGCTCAGCAGTTGCAGGTTGTTCTCGCCGCGGATGTCATAGCTCAGGATAGTGCTGACCTGATACTCGCCTGTACGACCGGCGCCGGCATAGCTGAGGATGCGCTGGCTTTCCTGCTCGTCAGCCAGGAACAGTTTGTACGGCGCGCCGCTGTAAACCTTGACACCGCTGGACTCCAGTACCTGACGCAGCTGAGTCACGGTTTCGCCATAGGCGTTACGGGCGCTCAGGTCGAGTTCCTTGATAGACAGTTCATTGGTGCCAGTGCCACGCAGCTGGAAACCGCAGGCGCTCAGCAGGACAGCGAGGCCCATCACCAGCAGATTGCGTTTGATCATTGTGTTGCTCCCCTTGAAACCATGTGGGCCGACCCGGCGGCCCGAAAGGTTTTACAGGGCGCCGGGCAAGCCCGACACCCAATCCAATTTAGCTGGCAACGATGTTGACCAGTTTGCCCGGCACCACGATCACTTTACGAATCGTCAGGCCATCGACGAAGCGCAACACGTTTTCGTTGACCCGAGCGGCCGCTTCGACTTCTTCGCGGGTCGCGCTGGCCGGCATCTCGATCTGGCCGCGCAGCTTGCCGTTGACCTGAATAACCAGAGTCAGGTTGTCCTGCACCAGTGCGCTTTCGTCCACCGCCGGCCAGCCTGCGTCGATCACGGCGTCGGCGTGACCCAGTTGCTTCCACAGTTCGTGGCTGATGTGCGGGGTGATCGGCGCCAGCAGCAGCGTGACCGCTTCCAGCCCTTCGTGCAGCAGCGCGCGATCCTGTTCGGTGTCTTGCGCGGCTTTTTCCAGCACGTTCATCAGCGTCATGACCTGGGCGATGGCGGTGTTGAATTTGTGGTTCTGGCCAACGTCATGGCTGGCTTGCTTGATCGCCAGGTGAATGGCACGACGGACGGCTTTCTGCTCGTCGCTCAGGCCTGCGATGTCCAGTTTGCCCGGCAAACCCTGGGTAACGTGGGACTGGGCCAGACGCCAGACGCGCTTGAGGAAACGGTGCGAGCCTTCAACACCGGAGTCCGACCATTCCGCGCTCATGTCGGGCGGCGAGGCGAACATCATGAACAGGCGGCAGGTGTCGGCGCCGAACTGATCGATCATCGACTGCGGGTCGACGCCGTTGTTCTTCGACTTGGCCATCTTCTCCGTGCCGCCGATTTCCACCGGCAGGCCGTCTGACTTCAGCTTGGCGCTGATGACCTTGGCTTTGCTGTCACGCTCAAGTTCCACGTCCGCCGGGTTGAACCAGGTGTAGGCACCGTTGGCTTCGCGACGATAGTAAGTCTCGGCGATCACCATGCCCTGGGTCAGCAGGTTCTTGAACGGCTCGTTGGAACTGACCAGGCCTTCGTCGCGCATCAGCTTGTGGAAGAAGCGCGCATAGAGCAGGTGCAGAATCGCGTGTTCGATACCGCCAATGTATTGATCGACCGGCAGCCAGTGATCCGCTGCGGATTTTTCGACCAGACCACCTTCAAAGTGCGGCGAGGCGTAGCGGGCGTAGTACCACGACGACTCGACGAAGGTGTCCATGGTGTCGGTTTCGCGTTTGGCCGGCGCGCCGCATTTCGGGCAGCTGCACTCATAGAACTCCGGCATGCGCGCCAGCGGCGAACCGGCGCCGTCCGGCACCACGTCTTCCGGCAGCACGACAGGCAGTTGGTCTTCCGGCACCGGCACGTCACCGCACGCATCGCAGTGGATGATCGGGATCGGGCAGCCCCAGTAGCGCTGACGGCTGATGCCCCAGTCGCGCAGGCGGAACTGGGTACGGGAGGCGCCCAGTTCCTTCTTGATCAGGGCGACTTCCATGGCGTCGAATGCGCCCGCGAAGTCCAGGCCGTCGAATTCGCCGGAGTTGATCAGCGTGCCATGCTCGCCATAGGCGTCTTGCCACGGCGCGGGGTTGGTATCACCGGAGCTGGTGCGCACCACCGATTTCACCGGCAGGTTGTACTTGTGGGCGAATTCGAAATCGCGCTCGTCGTGGGCCGGTACGGCCATGACCGCGCCGTCGCCGTAGTGCATCAGCACATAGTTGGCGACCCACACCGGGAGTTTTTCACCGGTCAGCGGGTGCTCGACGAACAGGCCGGTCGGCAGGCCTTTTTTCTCTTGGGTGGCGACGTCGGCTTCCGCGACGCTGCCGCCCTTGCATTCGGCGATGAACGCTTGCAGCTCAGGGTTGTTCTGCGCGGCCAGGCTGGCCAGCGGGTGTTCGGCAGCAACGGCGACGTAGGTCGCGCCCATCAGGGTGTCCGGACGGGTGGTGAAGACTTTCAAGGTACCGGCTTCGCCGATGGAGTCGACGTTGTACGGGAATTGCACTTCCATGCCACGGGACTTGCCGATCCAGTTGCGCTGCATGGTCTTGACCTGTTCCGGCCAGCCCGTCAGTTCGTCGAGGCTTTCCAGCAGCTCATCCGCGTAGGCGGTGATCTTGAAGTAGTACATCGGGATTTCGCGCTTCTCGATCAGCGCGCCGGAGCGCCAGCCGCGACCGTCGATGACTTGCTCGTTGGCCAGCACGGTCTGGTCGACCGGGTCCCAGTTCACGGTACCGTTCTTGCGGTAGATCACGCCTTTTTCGAACAGACGCGTGAACAGCCATTGTTCCCAGCGGTAGTAGTCCGGCTTGCAGGTGGTCACTTCACGGGACCAGTCGACCGCAAGGCCGAGGCTGCGTAGCTGCGACTTCATGTAGGCGATGTTTTCGTAGGTCCATTTGGCCGGCGCGACGTTGTTTTTCATCGCGGCGTTTTCTGCCGGCATGCCGAAGGCGTCCCAACCCATCGGTTGCAGGACGTTCTTGCCTTGCATGCGCTGATAGCGGGAGATCACGTCGCCGATGGTGTAGTTGCGCACGTGCCCCATGTGCAGCTTGCCGCTGGGGTAAGGGAACATCGACAGGCAGTAGTAGGTTTCCTTGCCTGGCTGTTCACTGACTTCAAAGGACTTTTGCTCGTCCCAGAACGATTGGGCGGCGGCTTCGATCTCACGGGGCTGATATTGTTCGTGCATGGCTACTTTTGTACTGGATAGGGGTGGCCTAATCCTCTTCGACGGCAGCATTCGGGATGGCCCGGGTGCGCTGGAAGTGGAATGACAGGAAGCGCCGTAGCATACATGACCGCGCTTGGCCTAGGGAAACCCTGATTACAGCGGGTGGGCCCGGTCAAAGCGCAGCGGGGGCCGTTGGTCGCGGCGTGTAGCCGGTTTGCGCAGTGAAGCTAAGCTCTAACTGGGGAGTGAGTCTTATCTTCAATGAGGTGAGGGATGGTGGAGCAACGGAAAAAAAACGTAACGAAACCCGAGTTGTACGAAAGGCTGATCGATCGTCTGGGCACGGCCCTGGACGCCTTGAAAACCGCTGACCGGCTGCGCGACGAGCGCCCCCTGGAACTGGAACTGCGTGGCTTGAGCCCCGCCGAGTTCAAACTGGTCAAGGCCTATCTGGATCGAAGTGAGCGTGAAACCCACGGATGCCTGTCACAAGCAGTGAAGCAGCTCGATGCGGCTCATTCGGCCAAGGTCATCTGGCTCAAGGACAAGAAGCCGGCCAGAGAGGCCGTCAAGGTTCGTTCTCTGCAGGCCAAGTAACCCCATGGCAGGGCAACAACGAGATCTTTTTCAACAGGATCCGACCCTGGCGGTTGTCGCATTGGATTAAGCCACTTAGGCTTCGGGCATCTCTGGAGATGCCCGATGCCGTTTCGTTATTTCGTCAAACAACTGCTCTTGCCGCCCGGCATTCTTTTATTGCTGTTGCTCGCCGCCTGGTGGTTGCGCCGCTCGCGGCCGCGACTGGCCGGGGTGTGCTTTGCCCTTGGCTTTGGCGGCCTCTGGCTGATGAGCCTGCCGGTGGTCGTGCAGTGGGGCGCCAAGGCGCTCGAACGCCAGCCGCCGTTGGCCCGCGAAGAGTGGGCGACGCTAGCGCAACGTGCCGATGCGATTGTGGTGCTGGGTTCGGGGCGTGAGCGTGGCGATCTGGCCTGGGGCGACGATCAGCCGACCGGGATCGGGCTTGAGCGCCAGCGTTACGCGGCGCGTCTGGCGAAGGCGTCTGGCCTGCCGATTCTGACCAGTGGCGGCCTGCATTACGGTACGCCGCCGACCGAGGCCAAGTTGATGGCTGATTCGTTGCGCGATGACTTCGGCGTGACGGTGCGTTGGCAGGAAGGCGAAAGTCGCACCACTTGGGAAAACGCCAAATTCAGCGCCGACATGTTGCTGCCGCAAGGGATCAAACGTGTCGTCGTGGTCACGCAGGCGTGGCATATGCCGCGTTCGGTCTGGAGTTTTCAGCAGGCGGGATTTGAAGTGGTGCCGGCGCCGGTTGGCTTTTTAGGCACTGACAACGCCCGGCCTTTTGGCGGCTGGTTGCCGGAGTTCAAGTCGATCTGGCAGAGCGGGCAGTTAATTAACGAGGCGGTGGGGCAGGTGGGGTATTCGTTGTTTTACCGCTGAAGATCACTGTGGCGAGGGGGTTTATCCCCGATGGGGCGCGTAGCGGCCCCTCTCTTCCCTTCAGAAGAGGGGACTGCTGCGCACTCCAACGGGGATAAATCCCCTCGCCACATTTGTCAGAGGGTTTTCGACATCCGGTTCGCCATCAGCGCCCAGCCAAACAGCAGCAAGCAGACAATGATCAGCGGCCACGACCGCCATTGCAGGTATGGCGTCAGGTTGTGCATCGGCACCACTTCGCCGTACAGCACGCCCTGTTCGAACTGCGGAATCTGCTCGGTGATCTGCCCGAACGGGTTAATCAGGCCGGTTACGCCGTTATTGGTCGCGCGGATCATCCAGCGGCCGGCTTCCAGCGCGCGCATCTGCGCCATCTGCAGATGTTGCAGCGGGCCGATCGAAGTGCCGAACCAGGTGTCGTTGCTGATCGTCAGCAACAGATCGCTGCGTGCCGACAGCCCGGCGGCAAATTCCGGGTAGACCACTTCGTAGCAGATGAACGGTGCTATCTGATAACCCTTGGCCTGCAACAACGCCTGATCGGACGGGCCACGAGCGAAGTCGGACATCGGCAAGTCGAAGAATGCGATCAGTCCGCGCAGCACGTCCTGCAAGGGTACGTATTCGCCGAACGGCACCAGTTTCTGCTTGAGATACGTGCCATCGCCTTCGCCCACCACGGTGATGCCGTTGTAGAAGCGGCGTTCGTGGTGCACGGTCTGGCGAATCGGTACGCCGGTGATCAACGCCGATTTACGCTCGGCGGCGAACGTGCCCATCATCGTCAGGTAGCCCTCGGCGGACTCCTTGAGCACCGGCACGGCGGTTTCCGGCCAGATCAGCAGGTCGACCGGTTTGGAGCGGAAACTCAGATCGCGGTACAACGCCAGTTGCGCGTTGAGCTCGGCCGGGTCCCATTTCATGCTTTGCGCAACGTTGCCCTGAATCGCGGCGACCGTCAGCGGTGCACCGGACGGACTGGTCCAGGCGTGACCTTTCAAGGCGATCCCCGCCGCCCAAGGGCCAACGAGCAGCAACACACCGGCGGCGATAAAGCCCTTGCGACGAGCCTGCAACAGGCGCGGCGCGTTGTAGATCAACGCTGCCGTCAACGCCAGCACGAACGACACCAGCCACATGCCGCCGACTGGCGCGAGTCCGGACAGCGGGCCGTCGAGCTGGCTGTAACCGGAATACAACCAAGGGAAACCGGTGAGGAACCAGCCGCGGAACGCTTCCTGGCCGACCCACAGCGCAGCGAACGCCAACGCATCGGCCAGCGGTGCTTCGTTACGGCGCAACCAGCGCGCCCATAGCCAGGCAGGGAGCGCGAAGAACCAGGCAATCGCCGCCGTGAACAGCAGCATCAGGAACCCGGCCAGCAATACCGAAGCGCCGCCGAAATGGTGAATGCTGTAATAGATCCAGCTGGTGCCGGCGCCGAACAGGCCGAAGCCGAAGCACCAGCCACGGCCCAGCGCCTGACGCGGGTTCAGTTCACGCAAACCGGCATAGAACAGACCGACCGCCAGCAACGCCAGCGGCCAGATGTTGAACGGAGCAAGAGCGAACGTGGTGATTGCACCGGCCGCCACGGCCAGCAGGTTACCGGGCCAGCCGGGGCGGGTTGTCCAGCGCATTTCAGTCCTTAGATTTCTTTACCGAGCAATTGGCGTGAGTCGCAGCAAATGAATCCGACGGCTGTCGGCGTTCAGGATGCGGAAACGATAGGCGCCGATTTCAGTGATTTCGTTGCGTTTTGGCAAGTGCCCGAACGCGCTCATCACCAGACCGCCAACGGTATCGAACTCGTCGTCGGAGAATTCGCTGTCGAAGAACTCGTTGAAGTTCTCGATCGGCGTCAGCGCCTTGATCAGGAAATCACCGCTGGGCAGCGGCTTGATGTAGCTGTCTTCTTCGACGTCGTGTTCGTCTTCGATGTCGCCGACGATTTGCTCGAGCACGTCTTCGATGGTCACCAGACCCGCCACGCCGCCGTATTCGTCGATGACGATGGCCATGTGGTTGTGGTTGGCGCGAAATTCACGCAGCAACACGTTCAGGCGCTTGGACTCCGGCACGAAGGTGGCCGGGCGCAGCAGGTCCTTGATGTTGAAGCTGTCGCCGTTTTCCTTGAGGATCAGCGGCAGCAAGTCCTTGGCCAGCAACACGCCCATCACGTCATCGTGGCTTTCGCCAATCACCGGATAGCGCGAGTGGGCCGAGTCGACCACGGCAGGGAGGAATTCGCGGGGTGTCTGGGTCGCCTTGATGCTGATCATCTGCGAGCGCGGCACCATGATGTCGCGAACTTGCAGGTCAGCCACTTGAATGGCGCCTTCGACGATGGCCAGCGCTTCGCTGTCCAGCAATTTGTTCTGATGTGCATCGCGCAGCAGCTCAAGCAGCTCCTGACGGTTCTTCGGCTCGTGGGCAAAAGCCTGGGTGAGTTTACCCAGCCATGACTTCTGCCCGTTGCTCGATCGATCTTCGCTCATAGCGATTACTCTGAATCCTTTGTTGTAACGATGGGGGAGTGTTCGGTTTCGTCGTCCGCGTACGGATCGGGAAAGCCCAGTTCAGCAAGCAACTCGCGTTCCAGTGCTTCCATTTCCTCGGCTTCTTCGTCATCTATATGGTCGTAACCGAGCAGATGCAAGCAGCCGTGAATGACCAGATGTGCCCAGTGGGCGTTGAGTGCCTTGCCCTGCTCGGCGGCCTCGCGTTCGACCACCGCCACGCAGATCACCAGATCACCGAGCAGCGGGATGTCAAGAAACTCGTCAGGCACTTCGGCCGGGAACGACAGGACGTTGGTCGCGTAATCCTTGTGACGCCAGGTGTGATTGAGTTCGCGGCCTTCTTCCTCGTCGACCAGACGAATGGTCATCTCCGAGTCGGCGGTGCGCTGGCGCAGGGCCAGTTCGCACCATTGGCGCAATTCGGTTTCACTCGGCGCCGACGCTTCGGTGGCAATTTGCAGATCCAGCTCAAGCATCGCGTGGGGCTTCCTTTGGCGCATCGGCGCGGCTTTCGAAGCGCTCGTAGGCTTCGACAATCCGCTGCACCAATGGATGGCGCACCACGTCTTTAGGCTGGAAGTGAGTGAAGCTGATGCCCGGCACGTCTTTGAGTACCTCGATCACATGATGCAGGCCGGACTTGGTGCCGCGTGGCAGGTCGACCTGGGTGATGTCGCCGGTGATAACCGCGGTGGAGCCGAAGCCGATCCGGGTGAGGAACATCTTCATCTGCTCGACCGTGGTGTTCTGGCTTTCATCGAGAATGATGAAGCTGTTGTTCAGCGTGCGACCGCGCATGTAAGCCAGCGGAGCGACTTCGATCACTTGCTTCTCGATCAGCTTGGCCACGTACTCGAATCCGAGCATCTCGTAGAGTGCGTCATAGAGCGGGCGCAGGTACGGGTCGATCTTCTGTGCGAGGTCACCGGGCAGGAAGCCGAGCTTTTCGCCCGCTTCGACCGCCGGACGCACCAGCAGGATGCGCCGTATCTGCTCGCGTTCCAGCGCATCGACAGCGCAGGCCACGGCCAGATAAGTCTTGCCGGTACCGGCCGGGCCAATGCCGAAGTTGATGTCGTTGCCGAGGATTTCCTTCACGTAGCGCAGCTGATTCAGGCCGCGCGGGCGAATCATGCCTTTTTTGGTGCGCAGGGCGACGGACGGTTCGGCAGGAGAGTGGTTGTCCATCTGCTCGGCGGCTGATTCCTGAAGGAACAGGTGCACCAGGTCCGGCGACAGCTCGGTCCCCTTGGTTTCCCGGTACAGGCGGCGCAGCAGGTTTTCCGCAGATGTGGTGAGCTTGGGATCGCCGATCAGCTCGAACTGGTTTCCGCGGTTGCGGATCTCGATGGTCAGGCGCTGTTCGATCAAGCGCAAATGCTCGTCGAATTGCCCGCACAGATTGGCGAAGCGGCGAGCCTCAAAGGGCTCGAGAATAAAACGATGTGGTTCGATGGGTGCGTTCAAGGTCGTATTTAGCCGCCCTGGGGCAATTAAGATGAAATCAAGGATAACGCCAGTGGCTTGGGTGCGAAAGCTCTTAAATAGCTCAGCCGATAAGCGCCGCTGCGCTTGACCTGTGGGAGCGAGCCTGCTCGCGAAGGGGGGAGTGCCCGACGACATCTCTGTTGAATGACACAGCGCTTTCGCGAGCAGGCTCGCTCCCACAGGGGATAGGCATTGTTATTGAACCAGCGAGCCGCGCAGCGAGTGCGGTTGCGCCGCGTCGATGTGCACGTCGGCGAACTGGCCGATCAGGGTTGGATTGTCGCAGCGGAAGTTGACGATACGGTTATTCTCGGTGCGCCCTTGCAGCTCGCCCGGATCTTTCTTCGAATAATCGGTCACCAGAATGCGCTGGATCGAACCGACCATTTGTCGGCTGATCTCGAAGCCCTGCTGATTCAAACGATGTTGCAATGCGTTGAGGCGTTCTTTCTTCAACTCTTCCGGGGTGTCGTCGGCCAGATCGGCGGCGGGCGTGCCCGGGCGTTGGCTATAAACGAACGAATAGGAGAAGTCGAAGCCGACATCGGCAATCAGCTTCATGGTTTGTTCGAAGTCTTTCTCGGTTTCACCCGGGAAGCCCACGATAAAGTCCGAACTGATGCTGATCCCCGGCACGGCGGCGCGCAGTTTGCGCAGCTTGGACTTGTACTCCAGCGCCGTGTGGTTGCGCTTCATCGCCGCGAGGATCCGGTCGGAGCCCGACTGCACCGGCAAATGCAGGTGCTTGACCAGCTCCGGCACTTCGGCGTGGGCCTGAATCAGGCTGTCAGAGAATTCCAGCGGGTGCGAGGTGGTGTAGCGAATGCGATCGATGCCATCGACGGCGGCGACCACGCGAATCAGCTCGGCCAGATCGGCCAGACGACCGTCGTGGGTCAAGCCGCGATAGCCGTTGACGTTCTGCCCCAGCAGGGTCACTTCGCGCACGCCGTGTTCGGCGAGGTGGATGATCTCGGCGATCACGTCGTCGAATGGCCGGCTGACTTCTTCGCCACGGGTATACGGCACCACGCAGAACGTGCAGTACTTGCTGCAGCCTTCCATCACCGAGACATAGGCGCTCGGCCCATCGATACGCGGCTCGGGCAGGTGGTCGAACTTTTCGATTTCCGGGAACGAGACGTCGACCTGCGGCAGTTTGGTGAGACGCGCGGCGTCAATCATCTCCGGCAGACGGTGCAGGGTCTGCGGGCCGAACACCACGTCGACGTAAGGAGCGCGATCACGAATTGCCGCGCCTTCCTGACTGGCCACGCAACCTCCGACGGCGATGACCATGTCCGGGTTGGCCAGTTTCAGCTCGCGCCAGCGGCCCAGTTGCGAGTACACGCGGTCCTGGGCACGTTCGCGGATCGAGCAGGTGTTGAGCAGAATCACGTCGGCGTCTTCCGCGCGTGCGGTGACTTCCAGGGCCTGATGGTCGCCCAGCAGATCGACCATGCGCGAGCTGTCGTACTCGTTCATCTGGCAACCGTGGGTTTCGATGTAAAGCTTCTTGGCCATGGATTAGTGTCGTCACGTGATTCAAAGAACCGCGCATTATAGGGAACAAGCCGTCAGGTTCCTACCGCTGTGCGTCCGGTGGCTATGCTATAGTTCGCGCCCTCATTTTTCTCCCCGATGTTATCCGTCCGCCATGACCAAACGCGAAGCTCCAATCTACAAGGTGATTTTCCTCAACCAGGGCCAGGTGTTCGAAATGTACGCCAAGCAGATCTATCAAAGTGATCTGTGGGGCTTTCTGGAAGTGGAAGAATTCGTCTTTGGCGAGCGCACGCAAGTGGTCGTCGACCCGAGCGAAGAGAAGCTCAAGGCGCAGTTCGAGGGCGTGGTGCGCAGCTTTGTGCCGATGCACTCGATCGTGCGCATCGACGAAGTGGAACGTCTGGGCACCCCGAAAATCAGCGAAGCCCGCGGCGCGGTCGGCAATGTCATGCCGTTCCCGATGCCGATGCCTGAGAAGTAACAGTAGATTCTGCATTGGAATGAGTTGTGGCGAGGGGATTTATCCCCGCTGGGCTGCAAAGCGGCCCCAAACCCTGCAATCCGGTTCTGTCTGACACACCTCGCTGAATGGATTTGCGACTGCTGCGCAGCCGAACGGGGCGGTGCGACGTTTCGCTAAATCCCCTCGCCACAGGGTTATGTCCACAGCGCTTATGGCAGTGGTGAGAATGGCGTACGCCCATCGGCGCTCTGCAGTTCCATCAGATATTTGCGGAAGATCTGCCCCAGCACCTGAGTAGCCGTTTCGAGATCTTCGCGGGACATTTTTTCCGAGACTTCGTCGGCAGTGTCCAGCGCGTCTTCGGCGCCGTTGACCGCGGCCATCTTCAGCACGATGTAGGCCTGGATATTGTTGGCCTGCACGCCTTCGCCGTGGAAGAACATGGTGCCGAGCTTGAACTGTGCCTGCGCGTGGCCTTGCAGCGAGGCCTTTTCGAAGTAGCTCAGGGCTTGATTGAGGTCGCGCGGCGTGTTCTTGCCGTCATAGTAGAACTCACCCAACTCGTATTGCGCTTGCGCATCCCCTTCGTCCGCCGCTTTCTGGCAGGCGGCCAGTGCCTGCGTGACGTCTTGCGGCTGAGTATTGAGGGTGCAACGACCCATCGCCGGGATCAACAACGAGTTGCCGCCTGCTTGTGCATGCGCGAGCAGGGGCTGAAGGAGCAACAGGCAGCCCAATGCAAGGGTGCGGCCGGTGCGGTTCATGGGAATCGACTTACCTCTGAAGGGCACGTGGACCCGTCGAGGGATCCAATAAGCGCGCATTATGAAATAAGCAGGGCCATCCTTACAAAGTCTTTACTCGTTTTTCTGCTGCGTGGGGAATATATCGCCCACTTCTGCGTACATTTTTAGCAGACACGTCGGAAAAACCGTGCAGTTGTAGGTGAAAGCTGACGCTGGCGATAGCCAACGTCAGCGGGGGCGGTGCTTACTTCAGTGCGGCGAAGGCGCGCTCGGCGGCGTCCAGGGTCAGTTTCAACTCGGCTTCGCCGTGGGCAATCGAGGTGAAACCGGCTTCGAAGGCGCTCGGCGCCAGGTACACGCCGCCTTCGAGCATCAGGTGGAAGAAGCGACCGAACAGTGCGGCATCGCTGGCCATCACGTCTTCAAAGGTAACGATGTCGTCGGCGCCGCTGAAGTACAGGCCGAACATGCCGCCGGCCTGGGTGGTGACGAACGGAATGCCCGCCGCATCGGCGCGCTGTTGCAAGCCGTCGAGCAGGCGCGTGGTGTAGTCGGTCAGTTCAGCGTGAAAACCCGGGCGGCTGATCAGGCGCAGGGTGGTCAGACCGGCCGCCATCGCCAGCGGGTTGCCTGACAAGGTGCCCGCCTGATACACCGGGCCCAGTGGCGCAATGCGTTGCATGATCTCGCGCTTGCCGCCGAAGCAGCCCACCGGCATGCCGCCGCCGATGATCTTGCCGAAGGTGGTCAGGTCGGGAGTCACGCCGTAATGCGCCTGGGCGCCGCCGAGAGCAACACGGAAACCGGTCATCACTTCGTCGAAAATCAGCACCACGCCATGTTGGTCGCACAGCGAGCGCAGGCCTTCGAGGAAGCCCGGCGCTGGCGGCACACAGTTCATGTTGCCGGCCACTGGCTCGACGATGATGCACGCCACGTCCTGGCCAACTTCAGCGAGCATGGTTTCAACCGCGCCGATGTCGTTGAACGGCAGGGTCAGGGTGTGTTTGGCGAATGCCGCCGGCACGCCGGCCGAACTCGGTACACCTTGGGTCAGCGCGCCGGAGCCGGCCTTGACCAGCAGGCTGTCGGAGTGACCGTGGTAGCAGCCTTCGAATTTGATGATGCTGTCGCGGCCAGTGTAACCACGGGCCAGACGGATCGCACTCATGGTCGCTTCGGTGCCGGAGCTGACCATGCGCACCATGTCCATCGATGGCACCAGCGCGCAGACCAGATCGGCCATCTCGGTTTCCATCGCAGTCGGCGCGCCGTACGACAAGCCGTGTTGCAGCTGATTGCGTACCGCGTCGAGCACGTCCGGATGGCTATGGCCGAGGATCATCGGCCCCCACGAACCGACGTAATCGACATAACGCTTGTCGTCTTCGTCGGTGACATAGGCGCCTTCGGCGTGTTTGAAGAACAGCGGCGTGCCGCCCACGCTCTTGAACGCGCGGACCGGTGAGTTGACGCCACCGGGAATGTGTTTCTGGGCATTGGCAAACAGGGTTTCGGAACGAGACATGATCGGGCTCTCAATCTTCAGGATTTGGCGAATTATTTACGCAGCAGTTCGTTGAATGCGCGGGCGCGGCGGGTCACTTCGGCGCTGCTGTCGGCGCCGAACAGGCCATGAATCACCGCGAGCAGATCGACACCGTGTTCGACCAGTGGCGCGGCGTTTTCCAGGGTGATGCCGCCAATCGCGCAGACGGGCAGGTGCAGTGAGCGTTTGGCCTCGGCGAGCAGTTCGAGGCTGCACGTCGGCGCACCGGGCTTGGTATTGGAATTGAAGAAACGGCCGAAGGCGACGTAGCTGGCGCCTTCTTTGGCGGCCTGTTCGGCCAGCGCGATTTGCGCGTGGCAGGTCGAGCCGATGATGGCTTTCGAACCGAGCAGGGCGCGGGTCGGTGACAGCGGGCCGTCGGTCTGGCCCAGGTGCACGCCGACGTTGAGGCGCGCGGCCAGTTCGGCGTCATCGTTGATGATCAGCTGCGTCTTGTAGCGTTCGCACAGGTTGCGCAGTGCTTCGGCCTCGCGCAGGCGGCGGGCCTCGTCGCTGCTCTTGTCGCGGTATTGCAGCAGGGTGACGCCGCCTTCCAGCGCCGCCTCGACATAAGACAGAAACTTGCCGGCCAGCAATTGGCTGTCGGTAATGGCATACAGGCCACGTAGTTTCATCAGGCAGACCTCACGACGTTACGAGCAGAAATCCAGCGGCAGGCGACGCGGGACGAACTGGCCTTTGCCCAGTTGTTCGGCATCGCGCAGGGTCCGCCAAGTGTAATCCAGGGCACTGCGCACGGCGCTGGCCAGGTGTTCGCCCTGAGCCAGGCGCCCGGCCAGCGCACTGGCGAGGGTGCAGCCGGAGCCGTGATAGCTGCCCGGCAGGCGCTGGCAGATGAAGGTTTCGCGCAGACCGTCGCGGCTGTACACGCGGTTGTGGATTTCAGTTTCGTCGCCGTGGCCGCCGGTGATCAGCAGGTTTTTGACGAAAGGCAGGAGTTTTTCCGCGCACTCATCCGCAGTGCCTTCGGGCAGTTCGGCGAGGATGCGGGCTTCAGGAAGATTAGGGGTGGCAATGATCGACAGCGGCAGCAGACGCTCGCGCATCGCATAGCCGACCTCGTCCTTGCCCAGGCGTCCACCGCCGCCGGCACGCAGTACCGGGTCGCAAACGACGGGCAGGTGCGGGTGCGCCGAAAGCAGTTCGACCACCGTGTCGACCATCGCCAGCGAACCGAGCATGCCCAGTTTCACCGCCGCGACTTCGGAGTCGTTGAGCACGGCATTGGCCTGGGCCAGGACCCACTCGCGATCGAGGACGCGAAAGTCAGTGACGTTGACGGTGTCTTGCACGGTCAGGGCGGTGACGGCCGGAGCCGCATGGCAACCCTGCGCGAGCAGGGCTTCGATATCTGCCTGCAAGCCGGCGCCACCACTGGGGTCGTGGCCGGAGAGACAGAGGACAACGGGGCGGGAGCTGTAGATATTCATGGTGCGCGAGCTTACCACCAAAGCTGATTTTCGGGTTCAGTACTGACGGTGTTTGCGAGCAGATTGTCGGACAACCCCGCAGTCTTTATTTGGAGCACATTTGTGGCGAGGGGATTTATCCCCGTTGGGCTGCGAAGCGGCCCCAAACCCTGCAATCCGGTTCTTTCTGACACACCATCGCTGGATGGACTTGCGACTGCTTCGCAGCCCAACGGGGATAAATCCCCTCGCCACAATTGGTCACCTATCAATGAGGCTGTCGTCGCAAGTTGACCAATCCAACAGCTCTAGCCCGCCGCTTTGCTCTGAAACGCCCGTTCTAGAGCCTTTGTAGGAAAAATTTCAATGGTGCTCAATGGCCATCAACGGCTATGCTAGTCTGGATCCAAACCAATAACAGGTAATACCGGTTTTACGTCTACTCAAAGGGAATGGGGGGCTTCCTGACACAACCGGACGAGCCACGCTGGGGCTTCAATGCGCTATTTGCTGATGTTGCTGTTCTGCTTGCCCCTCCTGGCGAGCGCCGTCGAATTCGACGAATTCACCCAGAGCCTGCCTCTGGGCCGCTCACTGCAAGTGTTCGAAGACCCCAGCGGTCAGGCGAGCATTGCCGATGTTCGCGCGCAAGCCGCCGCCGGCCAGTTCAAACCGCACGATAAAGCCACGCTCAACGCCGGTTATTCGCGTTCGGCGTTCTGGCTGAAAATCGACCTGCATTATCGCCCGAGCAATCCCGCCGCCCAGCGCACCTGGCTGCTGGAGCTGGCGTATCCACCGCTCGACCATCTCGACCTGTACCTGGCCGATGCCCAGGGCAATTATCGTCTGGTCCGCCAGACCGGCGACGCCTTGCCCTTCGCCAGCCGTGAGATCCGCCAGAACAACTACCTGTTCGACCTTGCGTTCAAGGCGGATCAACAGCAGACCGTGTACCTGCGACTGGCCAGTGAAGGCTCGATTCAGGCACCGGTAACGTTGTGGTCGAGTACCGCGTACCTCGAAGACCAGCCGGTGCGCCTGTATGTGCTGGGCATCATTTATGGCGTGCTGCTGGGGATGCTGGTCTATAACCTGTTCATCTTCTTGAGCGTGCGCGACACCAGCTACCTCTATTACATTTTCTACATTGCTTCGTTCGGCCTTTATCAGCTGTCGGTGAACGGCGCGGCGGTGGAGTATTTCTGGCCCGACAACCCGTGGTGGGCGAACGCTGCGACGCCGTTCTTCATCGGTTGCGCAGGCTTGTTCGGCAGTCAGTTCGCGCGCAGTTTCCTGCAGACCAAGACCCACAGCCGCTGGCTCGACCGATTGCTGATAGCCCTGATTGCGTTTGGCGCGCTGGTGGTCGGTCTGTCGCTGATGGCCAGTTACGCACTGGCGTTGCGCCTGGCGACGACGCTGGCGCTGACCTTTACCATCGTTATTTTCGCCGCCGGTCTGCTGGCCTGGTGGCGGGGCTTGCGCGTGGCCCGTTATTTCATCATCGCCTGGTCGGCGTTTCTGCTCGGCGGCATCGTCAACACATTGATGGTGCTCGGTCTACTGCCCAACGTGTTCCTGACCATGTACGCCAGCCAGATCGGCTCGGCCATCGAAGTGGCGCTGCTGTCGCTGGCGTTGGCCGACCGCATCAACGCGATGCGCGAGCAACAGGCGCAGACCCTGTACGACGCCGGGCAGAAACTTGAAGTGCTCAACCAGCAACTGGCCCACAGCAACAAGCTCAAGGACGAATTCCTCGCGACCCTGACCCACGAGCTGCGCACGCCGATGAACGGTGTGATCGGTTCGCTGGAGCTGATGCAAACCGTCGAGATGGACGCAGAACTTGAGCAGTATCAACAGACCGCCGCCGGTTCCGCGCGGGACATGATGCGTATGGTCAACGGCATTCTCACCCTCACCGAATTGCAGGCCGGCAAGCTGACAGCGACGTCGGCCAGTTTCAGCCTGCGCGGTGTGATTGAAGCACTACGCACGCAGTTCGCGGGCAACGCGGCGAGCAAGTCGCTGGACTTCAAGGTCGAGGTGCTGCCGACTCTGCCGGATCGCCTGCTCGGCGACAGCGCAAAACTGGCGCAATGCCTGGAGTGCCTGCTCGATAACGCGATCAAATTCACGCGGGTCGGCGGGCTGGCGTTGCGGGTGACCGGCAAGCCCTCGATCGGCAATCATCTGGCGCTGTCGTTCGCGGTGATCGACAGCGGCATCGGTTTCTCCGATCTGGGTGAGGCGACGCTGTATCAGCGTTTTTTCCAGCTCGACGGCTCTATGACCCGCGAGTACGGCGGGCTGGGCGTCGGCCTGGCGATCTGCCGGCAGTTGGTGGAATTGCTCGGTGGCAAGCTTACGCACCGTTCCGAGCCGGGCAGCGGCAGTCGCTTTCAACTGGACGTCGAATTTGCGCTGCCGCTGGTCGAGACAGCGCCAGCACCGACGCGTGATTGCGCACGGGCACCGCAGGACTGCACGGTGCTGCTGGTCGACGACAACAGCGTCAATCAACTGGTGATGCGCGGCATGTTGCTCAAGCTCGGCTTTCGCGTACGCAGCGCCGACAACGGCGTGGCGGCGCTGGACTGCCTGCAGCGCGAGACCTTCGATGCAGTGTTGATCGATTGCCAGATGTCCCGCCACGAAGGCGCGTCGTTGTGCTGCCAGATTCACGCCTTGCCCGGCTGCGCCGATGTGCCGGTGTTCATGCTGGCGTTGACGGCTGACCGTGAACCCTGCGCTCCTGGCGCGGCCATCGATTATCTGCATAAACCGGTGAAATTCGAGGATTTGCAGGCTGCGCTGGAGCGTCGGGTGCTTAGCTGCTGAGGGGGTAAAAGCGCCGCAAAAACGGCGCATATGACACTTTGTTCAAAAAAGCACCAGTGCTTAACTGGTGGCATTGCTGAACAAGGAGCCCTGCCATGAACCTGCATCAGTTCGCCGAAACCCACGAAGTCACCAACCAGCCACCGACGCTGGACGGCACCAACCTGTACCGCATCGACCTGCCTTTGCAGGAGTGGTCGCGGCGGTTCGGCGGCGGTTGGGCCGAGTCGCGGATCGACGCCTACGGCGCACTCGCCGGCGGCCCGCTGATGGAAGCCGGGTTCCTCGCCAACCAGAACAAACCGGTGTTCGCCAGCCATGACCGCTACGGTCATCGTATCGATCTGGTCGAATTTCACCCGGCTTACCATGAGCTGATGCGCACCGCGATCGAACATGGCCTGACCTCGCTGCCGTGGGCTCATCCGCAGGAAGGCGCGCATGTCGCCCGCGCGTCGATGACCTATCTGCACAGTCAGGCCGAGGCCGGCAGCGGTTGCCCGCTGACCATGACCTTCGCCAGCGTGCCGGCCTTGCGCTTGCAGCCAGAGCTGGCCGAACAGTGGCTGCCGAAAGTCCTTGCTACTGAATACGATCCGCGCAACGTCGGCATGGCGCACAAGGCCGGTGTGACCATCGGCATGGCGATGACCGAAAAACAGGGCGGCACCGACGTGCGCGCCAACACCACCAAGGCGTATCCGGTCGGCGCCAGCGGCCCGGGCCAGGCGTATGAGCTGGTCGGACACAAGTGGTTCTGTTCGGCGCCGATGTGCGATGCGTTTCTCACCCTGGCGCAAACTGACAAGGGTTTGAGTTGCTTCCTGCTGCCGCGTCATCGCCCGGACGACACACGCAATCAGTTCTACATCCAGCGCCTGAAAAACAAACTCGGCAATCGGTCCAACGCCTCCAGTGAAGTGGAGTTTCGTGGCGCGCTGGCATGGATGGTTGGCGAAGAAGGGCGCGGCGTGCCGACGATCATTGAAATGGTCGCGATGACTCGCTTCGATTGCATGGTCGGTTCCAGCTCGCTGATGCGTCAGGCGCTGACCCAGGCCAGCCATCACTGTGCACACCGTATGGTTGGCGGAAAATTGCTCAGCGAACAGCCATTGATGCAGAACGTCCTGGCCGATCTGGCGCTCGAGAGCGAGGCCGCGCTGGCGCTGAGCCTGCGCATGGGTAAGGCGCTGGATCATCTGGACGATCGCCACGAAGCGCAATTCGCGCGGCTGGTGACGGCGGTGGGCAAATACTGGATCTGCAAGCGGGCGCCGGGAATGATCAACGAAGCGGCGGAATGCATGGGCGGTGCCGGCTATGTCGAGGACAGCATCCTGCCGCGCCTGTACCGCGAAGCGCCGGTGAACTCGACGTGGGAAGGCTCTGGAAATGTGCAGTGTCTGGACGTGCTCCGCGCGCTGTCGAAAGAACCGGGTGTGCTGGACGTGTTGTTCAGCGAATTGGGTGACGGGCACGGTGACAAGCGTCTGGCGGCGCATATCCAGCAATTGCAGGCGCAGTTCAAGGACACCAGCGACATTCAATATCGGGCGCGGCAGTTGACCGAAGACATTGCCCTGGGCTTGCAGGCCAAATTGCTGCTGGAGGCTGGCAACTCGGTGGTCAGTGATGCCTTTATTGCCAGTCGTCTCGGCGGTGGCGGCCGCGTCTACGGCGCGTTGCCGCGCGGGCTGAATGTCGAAGCCATCGTCGCCCGCTCAACCCCACAGCTTTTCTGAATGCACACAAATCCCCTGTAGGAGTGAGCCTGCTCGCGATAGCGGTGTGACAGTCAATGCAATATCGACTGATAGACCGCTATCGCGAGCAGGCTCACTCCTACAGGGTCTGTATGCGACCGACATATTTGTGGGGTTGCCAACATGCCACTGTTCCCGTGAGATCACGATGCAGGCAAGATGAAGCTCTGCAAGTCAGAACACAGGAAGCTGATCGTGACCGAAGCGTTTATTGTCGTTCAAACCGCCGAACAAGCCGTGGATCGTCTCGCCGAGCTGCATGAGCGGGCCACCACGGCGCTGAACTCGGCGCTCAAGCGTTACCTCAAGGATCGCGTCGAACCCGACGCTGCACAGCGTGCCCTGTTTCGTTATCCCGAGCTGCGTCTGACCTACCATTGCCAGGGCGAAGTCCCGCAGACCACCCGCGCTTACGCCAAAGTACAATTGCCGGGCACTTACAGCGTCACCGTCACCCACCCGGCGGCGTTTCGCAAATACCTGCTCGAACAACTGACACCGCTGATGCACGACTTCACCGTGACCGTCGAAGTCGGCGTCAGCCAGCAGAACATTCCGTATCCGTATGTGGTCGAGCAGGGCGATGAACTGGCCGGTTCCGGCGTTACCGCCGCGGTGCTGGCGCGGGTGTTCCCGAGTACCGACCTGTCCGCTGCTACCGACGGCATTGCCGACGGCCTCTACGACTGGGAGAACACCGATCCGCTGCCGCTGGCGCTGTTCGATGCCGCGCGGGTGGATTTCTCGCTGCGCCGCTTGGTGCATTACACCGGCAGCGACTGGCGTCATGTGCAACCGTGGATTTTGCTGACGAACTACCACCGCTACGTCGACCAGTTCATCGTCCATGGCCTGGAACAATTGCGCCGCGACCCGCGTTTCGTGCGCATGGTCTTGCCGGGCAACGTGATCATCGAGAAGGGCATGGATCACGGCGAGGCGTCGGCGATTGCCGCCGGTGTGGTCTGGCACCGGTACCAGATGCCGGCGTATCACCTGATCGCCAGCGATGGCCACGGCGTGACGCTGGTCAACATCGGTGTCGGTCCGTCCAACGCCAAGAACATCACTGACCATCTGGCCGTGCTGCGTCCGCATTGCTGGCTGATGATCGGCCACTGCGGCGGCCTGCGTCAGTCGCAGACCATCGGCGACTACGTGCTGGCCCACGCCTACATGCGCCGTGACGGCATTCTCGATCGTGTGGTGCCGCCGAACATTCCGATCCCGGCACTGGCCGAAGTGCAAATGGCGCTGCAACAGGCGGCTGCGAACGTCACTGGCGAGAAGGGCGACGACCTGAAGAAACGCCTGCGCACCGGCACCGTGCTGACCTACGACGACCGTAACTGGGAGTTGCGCTGGGCTCAGGAGCGACCACTGATCAACCTGTCCCGCGCGGTCGCCGTGGACATGGAAAGTGGCACGATTGCAGCGCAAGGTTATCGCCTGCGGGTGCCATACGGCACGCTGCTTTGCGTCTCGGACAAGCCGCTGCACAGCGAAATCAAACTGCCCGGCTCGGCCAACGCGTTCTATGAACGCGCGGTCAGCCAGCATTTGAAGATCGGCATCGAAGCGGTGGATCTGCTGCGCACCGAGCTCAACTCGCTGCACTCGCGCAAACTGCGCAGCTTCGACGAGCCGCCGTTCCGTTAACGGTTAATCGTGGTCATTTGGCGGTCGGGGCACTAGCATTGTCAGCCCTGATCGCCAGATGTTGTTTTGTCCATGTCTCGTCCCCCGCGTCCTCCTTCGCGCCGTCCCGGTGTGAAGCCGCCATCCTCTTCGCCACGCCGTGTCGCGAAAGCGCCGCCGGCCGAGCCCAGGCTGATCCTGTTCAACAAGCCGTTCGATGTGCTGACGCAGTTCAGCGACGGTGACGGGCGGGCGACGCTCAAGGATTACATCGATGTGCCGGGCATCTATCCGGCCGGGCGTCTGGATCGCGACAGCGAAGGGTTGCTGCTGCTGACCAACGATGGCCAGTTGCAGGCGCGGATTGCCGATCCGAAACATAAACTGGCGAAGACATACTGGGTGCAGGTGGAAGGCGAGCCGACGGCCGAGCAGTTGCAGCGCTTGCGTGAGGGTGTCGAACTGAATGACGGCATGACTTTGCCCGCCGAAGCGCGGCAGCTGGATGAACCACAATTGTGGCCGCGCAACCCGCCGGTACGCTTTCGCAAAAGCGTGCCGACGAGCTGGCTGGAACTGGTGATTCGCGAGGGGCGCAACCGTCAGGTGCGGCGCATGACGGCGGCGGTCGGGCTGCCGACGTTGCGTCTGGTGCGGGTCAGGATCGGCGACTGGACCATCGAGGGCCTCGATCAGGGCCAGTGGAAAGAAGCGCCGGCGCGTTTATAGAGCGCCGGACTCGATCAGGCCGATCACCACACTCTTGATGATGAACGCGGCCACGCCCAGGCCCAGGACGAAAAACAGAATGAACGAGCCGAACCGTCCGGCCTTGGACTTCTTCGCCAGATCCCAGACGATGAAACCCATGAAAATGATCAGGATGCTGACCAGACCGGTCATCATCCATTCTTCGAGCAGTGCTGGATCCATCGGCGATCTCCGGCGCGGGGGCAGGGCTGAAAGGGCGGCGGCGAGTATACGTCATGGTCGGTGGGGGTGGCATTGATCTGGGTCGCCTGTGCCGGCCCCTTCGCGAGCAAGCCCGCTCCCACATTTGGAATGCATTCCTCTGTGGGAGCAAGCCTGCTCTCACATTTGCAATGCATTTCCCTGTGGGAGCGGGCTTGCTCGCGAAAGCGGTTTCAGCTGCGCAGATGAGTCAGCGGCAACTCGGTGCTGTTCAGCACTTGGTTCAACACAAAACTCGACCGCACGCTCGTCACCCCGTCAATGCGGGTCAAATGCCCCAGCAATAACTTCTGATAATGGTCCATGTCCGGCACCACCACCTTCAACTGGTAATCGGCGTCCACCCCGGTCACCAGGCTGCACTCCAGCACCTGCGGCAACGTACGAATGGCTGCCTCGAAATTTTCGAAGCGCTCCGGTGTATGCCGGTCCATGCCGATCAGCACATACGCGGTCAGGCTCAGCCCGAGCATTTTTCGATCAAGCAGCGCGACCTGCCGCGAAATGTAGCCGTCGTCTTCCAGTTGCTTGACCCGACGCGAGCAAGGCGAGGGGGACAGACCGATGCGCTCGGCCAGCTCCTGGTTGGAGATGCGGGCGTCGCGTTGCAATTCCGCCAAAATGCTCAAGTCGTAACGGTCGAGTTTGCTCATCAATCTGTCCTTGGCTGTAACTATTGCGGCAGATTATCTATCCAGGGTTAAAAATTGCGCAAGTGGTGTTTATTTGAGCAATCTTCGCAATCATCTGTCGCGGCGTCCGGCCTATTCTTATCACCAGAATCACTGCTCGGTAACACAGTCCACGCGGCCCGCCCAATCCGGCCCGCCGCGGCCGCCACCCCCACCGGGGTTGTGCCGGCCCCCGAGCTGCACACTGTCCAGAAGACGGCGTGAGGTGAGCCGACGTCAAAAGCGTCGAGCCAGGACGAAGTACTCCAGAAGGGAGGCCGACGGGTCTCCCTTTTTTCTTGCCTGCGATTTCATCTTGTCGCCTCAATAAATAAGTTGCGCGACTGATAACCTGTTGCAGAACCCGGTGTACCGGTTTTGAGTCTTAGCAACAGGCCCTCCCAATGACAGGCTCTCGCGCCGTGAGGAAAAGCATGAATTCGCGTATCTGGCGTCTGGCCGGTGTTGGTTTGCTGTGTGTGAGTGTCAGTGCGCAAGCGCTTGCCGATGAGCCGCAGAATCGTGGCCCCGACAGCAATGGCCGTGGCCAGGAACATCAGGGCATCGGTCAGGGCCGTGGCGGCGAGCAGCCGCCGCGCGGGCAGAACAACGAGATCATTCGTGGCGACAACAGTCGTCAGTTCGAGCACAACGGCCAGTCTCATCAGAGCGACGGGCAGTGGCAGAACCGCGACCGTCCTGACAATCGGCCAGAGCCGCCCCGGCAACCGAACAACAATTTGCCGATTCAGCCGCGGCCCGATACCGTGCGCCAGACCGAGGAACCGCGTCCGGGCTACTACCGCGACGAGCGCCCGCAAAACGGTTACCACAATCAGCAGTGGCAGACCCGGCCTCGGCCCGATGACGACCGCTGGCCGGGGCGCCCGAACGGGCATGGCAATGGCTGGGGACCAGGCCCGCAATATCGCCCGGGGCAGGTGATCGAGCGCTTCCCGGATCGCGATTACCGCGTGCCGTATCGCGGCCAGGATTACTTCTATTCCGGCGGCTACTGGTATCGCCCGCAAGGCCCGCGCTACATCGTCGTGCAGCCGCCGCGCGGGATCCGTATCCAGTATTTGCCCGATTATGCCCGTGAGGTGTGGATCGGCGGTTCGCTGTTATTTCTCGCCGCCGGCTCCTATTACGCCTATCAGCAAGCCACGCAGGATTACGTGGTGGTCGAACCGCCGGTGCAGCCGCCGCCACAATCTCAAGGCTATGACGTCGAGGCGTATCCGGCCAACGGCCAGTCGCCACAGCAGGTGCAGCAGGACGGTTACCAGTGCTACCAGTACGCCGTGCAACAAAGCGGTTTCGACCCGCGCACCGCGACCTACCAACCGGCGCCCGAAGTGGTCCAGGCGTACCGCCAGGCGCAGGGCAATTGCCTGAGCAGTCGCGGGTATCAAGTCAGATAGAAGTAGCTGCTAGCTGCAAGTTTTCAGCTACAAGCTTGCAACTTGAGGCTTGTCGCTTGTAGCTGCTTTTACAGGATCGGCGTGGACCAGCACCTCGGCCTTGGGGTAAGACGTGTGAATCGCCGCCGCCGCTTGATCGCTGATGCCATGGGCGACTGACAGCGTCAGTTCGCCCGGCAGTTCCAGATGCAACTGCACGAACCAGTGATTACCGGAGATGCGCGTGCGCAAGTCATGCGCGCCCAGCACCCCTGGCACATTGCACGCCAGTTCGAGCATGTGCTGACTGACATCCGCCGGCAGTTCCTCATCCATCAACACTGAAAAACTTTCCCGAGCGATCTGGACTGCGCTCCAGAGGATGTACGCGGCGATTCCCAGGCCGAACCACGCATCCAGTTGCGCAAAACCAAACCCGGCCAGCACCAGCGCAATCAGGATGCTGCCGTTGAGCAACATGTCCGAGCGGTAATGCAACGAATCGGCACGCACGGCGTTGGAGCCGGTCTGCTTGATCACCCGGTGTTGCAACATCAGCAACGCGGCGGTCAGCAGCAGCGAAAAAACGATGACGCCGATGCTCAGCCATGGCGCGCCAATCGGCTCCGGTGTTTTCAGACGTTCATAGGCCTGAAACGCGATCAGCAGCGCACTGCCACCGATGAACAAAGCCTGCGCCATGCCCGCCAGCGATTCGGCCTTGCCGTGGCCATAACGGTGATCGTCATCCGCCGGCCGCAAGGCGTAATGCACCGCGAGCAGATTGAGCAGCGAGCTGACGCCATCCAGCGCCGAGTCGGTGAGGCCGGCGAGCATGCTCACCGAACCGCTGAGCCACCAGGCAATCGCCTTGGCGACAATCAGCGTGCAGGCGACTGCGACCGAGGCGCGGGTCGCCAGCCGCAGCAGGCGGGCGTGTTCGGGGCTGGATGTCATTGAACTTCCTTTTTCAGGCGGCCGGTTGCAGGCCGAACATCGCCAGTTGCTGGGTGCTGCCCTTGTGTTGAATCAGGCGTGGATCATCCAGCGCCTTATTTATTTCAACGGCAGCTCGGCCCAGCTCGCTCTCGAGAATTGTCTGCAACTTGTGATTATCGACCTGACCGTCCGGGCCGATGGCTGGCTTGAGCTTGGCCGGGTCGATCTGCGCGGTGTGCCCCGGTTCGAAATAGATTGCGCCAGTGGCGAAATCGACGGCAAACGCGATCAGCCCCGGGATGATGTAAAACAGCAGGCCGACGGCATCGAGCGCGGCAATCGCCGGGTCGATCTTGCCGTCGATCTGGCCGCGACGGTCCGGGTAGAAAATCGAACCGCATGCAGTGATCTGCGTGAGCAGGGAAGCGACCAGAACACCGCCGATCAGGCGAGAGGGTAAGCGCATGGAAATGTCTCCTGAGTCATCTGAGAACGAAGCTTCGTCGTGTGAAGTTAAGACCCTGACGAACGCCCGGCAGTTCGCCGTTATACTCGCCGATGGCAGGGCGTGCCCACAGTAAATTGCGGCCTCGTCTCACCCCTACCGAAATACCTTGAGGATTGAAGTTGTTTTCTCCAGATCGACACCGCGTGAAGGCTTATGAACTCCATCGGGGTTCGGCCCTGCGGGCTAAAGCTGTGAACGCGCCATGCTGCGTTGCGGGACTTGGCAAGGAAACGACCCTTACCTGCGTCCCGCGCCTTGCCTGGCACGCTCACAGCTTTAACGCGACTCGCAATTTACTGTGGGCACGCCCTGGGGAGCCAGCATGATTTCTTTGCCGATCGACGATGTTTTACCCGCCCTGCGTGAAGCCCTCGCGGCACGCCACGAAGCCGTACTCGAAGCCCCACCCGGCGCCGGTAAAACCACCCGCGTGCCGCTGGCCTTGCTCGAAGAAGCATGGCTGGCCGGGCAGACCATCGTCATGCTTGAGCCGCGGCGTCTGGCGGCTCGCGCGGCAGCGGAACGTCTGGCCAGTGAACTGGGCGAGAAGGTCGGTGAAACCGTCGGTTATCGCATTCGCCTGGACAGCAAGGTCGGCCCCAAGACACGTATCGAAGTGGTTACCGAAGGCATTCTGACCCGGCGTTTGCAGGATGACCCGGCGCTGGAGGGCGTGGGCCTGCTGATCTTCGATGAATTTCACGAACGCAGCCTCGACGCCGATCTGGCGCTGGCGCTCAGTCTGAACGGTCGCGAGCTGTTTCGCGCTGAACAACCGCTGAAGATTTTGCTGATGTCGGCCACCCTCGAAGGCGAGCGTCTGGCCGGCTTGCTTGACGATGCGCCGATCCTGCGCAGCGAAGGGCGCATGTACCCGGTGACGATGCGCTGGGGCCGACCGTTTCAGCCCGGCGAATACATCGATCAGCGCGTTACACAAACGGTACTCGAAGCGCTGCACGATGAGACCGGCAGCCTACTAGTGTTCCTGCCGGGGCAGGCGGAAATCCGTCGTGTGCATCAGCAACTGGCGGACGCCATCGGCGAGCGCAAAGACGTCTTGCTGTGCCCGTTGCACGGCGAGCTGGACCTGAATGCGCAACGCGCGGCCATCGATCCGGCGCCGCCCGGCCAGCGCAAAGTGGTGCTGGCGACCAACATTGCCGAGACCAGCCTGACCATCAACGGCGTGCGTGTGGTGATCGATGCGGGGCTGGCGCGGGTGCCGCGATTTGATCCGGGCAGCGGCATGACACGCCTCGACACTCAACGGATTTCCAGAGCCAGTGCCACGCAGCGAGCCGGGCGGGCCGGGCGCCTGGAACCGGGCGTCTGCTATCGCTTGTGGTCGCAGGATCAGCACGAACAACTGGCCGCGCATGGCAGTGCGGAAATACTCTCGGCAGACCTCGCCAGCCTTGCCTTGCAACTGGGGCGCTGGGGCGTCACGCCGGCCGAACTGGTCTGGCTGGACGTGCCGCCGGCAGCGGCTTATGCCCAGGCGCAGGATTTGTTGCAGCGCCTCGGCGCCTTGCACGGTGAAACGCTGACGGGCCACGGCCAGGCGATGGCCGAGTTGCCGGCCCATCCCCGCATCGCCCATCTGCTGTTGCGCGGTCAGGCGCTGGGATTGGCGAACATGGCGTGCGATGTCGCCGCGTTGCTCGGCGAGCGCGATATCTTGCGCGGCGCTGGCGCGGATTTGCATAGTCGCCTGGTCTTGCTCTCGGGCGAGGAACGCGCCGGTCGTGGCACGCAGGGCGGGGTGCAACGCGCCCGGCAATTGGCGCGGCAGTATCGCGGGTACCTGCGTGGCAAAACGAGCGAGCCGGTCAGCGATCCCCATCATCCGCGCTGGCTCGGCGCGTTGCTGGCGCTGGCCTATCCGGATCGCGTCGCCCAGCAGCGACGTGCCGGTGGCGCCGAATATCGTCTGGCCAACGGACGCGCGGCGCTGTTCGCCGAAGCGGACAGCCTGATGAAAGAACCGTGGATCGTCATCGCCGACCTCGGCAGCCGCCAGGGGCAGCGCGAAGAGCGGATTTATCTGGCCGCGGATTTTGATCCGGCGCTGTTCGATTCAGTGCTGGCAGAACAGGTGCGCAACGTCGATCAACTGGACTGGGACGAGCGCGAAGGCGTGCTGCGCGCCGAGCGCCAGCGCAAGGTCGGCGAGCTGATTCTCAGCCGTGAGCCGTTGACCGGGCTGGATGAAAATGCGCGCAGTCAGGCGCTGGTCAATCTGGTGCGGCGCAAGGGCCTGGAGTTATTGCCGTGGACGCCGGAGTTGCGGCAGTGGCAGGCGCGGGTGGCGCTGTTGCGCCAGCTGGATCTGCATACGCAGAACGACAGTCAGTGGCCGGATGTCAGCGACGCGACGCTGCTCGACACCCTCGAAGACTGGCTGCTGCCGTATCTGGGCAAAGTCTCGCGGCTCAGCCATTTTTCCCAGCTGGATTTATCGAGCATTGTGCGCAACCTGCTGCCCTGGCCGCTGCCGCAGAAGCTTGATGAGCTGGCACCGCATCATTTGAGCGTGCCGTCGGGGTCGTCGATTCGCCTGGACTACAGCGAGTATCCGCCGATCCTCGCGGTGCGCTTGCAGGAGTTGTTCGGCCTGGCCGACACGCCGCGCATCGCCGGCGGCCGGCAGGTCGTCAAGCTGCACCTGTTGTCACCGGCACGGCGACCGGTGCAGGTGACGCAGGATCTGGCGAACTTCTGGCGCAGCACCTACGCCGAGGTGAAGAAGGATCTGAAGGGGCGCTATCCGAAGCATTACTGGCCGGACGATCCATTGGTGGCCGAAGCGACGGCGCGGGCGAAACCAAGGGGAACCTGAACAGCAATAGCCACGTGCCATTAGCCCATCCGTGCTAATTGCCCTTGTTTGTTCAGGCTCCCAAAATCGCGGCCTGACCCACAACAAGTGTTGCTGCCTGGCAACTTGTGCCCAAGGAACGGAACTGCCCATGTCATCTTTCTTCAAGTTCAAGAAGTCGATCTTCTTGTCGGCTGCGCTGCTGCTCGCCTCCGGTTCGGCAACTGCCGAAGAGCCCAACCCGATTGGCGACTGGTGGATTATCTACGGCAACGGCGTTGCCCAGAAAAACATCATGTACGTCGCCGATGCGATGTCGGTGGTGCCTTCGGAAAAAACCAAAGGCGCGACCATGGTTGCCGTGACGCTGGTGTATGAAGAACCCGGCAAACCGATGATCGACGTTTACAACATCGAAGCCCAGTGCTCTACGGGCAAGGTACGGTTTATCAATGGCCAGTCCATCGAGCGTCTCGCTTACACCCTGCGTCATCTGAAAGTTGCCAATCAATGGCAGACCCCGAAAGAGTTTTGGGTCCAGCAAGCGCTGAAGTTTGCCTGTGCGCCGGGCAGTCGCGCCAAAAACGACATGGCCGCCGTGGGCAAGATGGAATATCTGCAGATGATCCAGATGCTGCAGCAGATGTTCTTCAAGCTCGCGCCGATTCAGCAAAAGAGCCAGATGATGGACAACATCGACAGCCTGCTCGAACTGAAAAAATAAGCCGGGGCATCCAATGACTTACACACGCTTATCGCTGACAACCCTGTTGGCGGGGTTGCTCTTGACCGGTTGTTCCAGCATTGCGCAAAGCCGCTGGGAAGGACGCGACCTTCAGGAAGCGCTGGACCTGTTCGGCACACCCGATTCGATGCAAAAGGAAACCGCTCCGAACGGCGAACCCTTGGCCGTGCTGACCTGGTACAAGTCCGCGAGCTGGACCACCACCGAAGCGGCCGGCACTTCGATGAACCATACCGGCAATGGCATGGTGTACACCGAGCACTACCAACAGGTCGGGCACAGTTCTACCTGCAAGTTGCAGGCGAAGATCAATCAGCAGAAGAAAATCGCCCGGTTCCTGATCGAAGACGGGCGGATATTGCACGGCAAGTGTGCCAACGTTCGCTATGTTCCGGGCTACGTTCCGCCGGGGCTCTGAAGCGAACGACGACTATCTCGATGCGAGAACGGTATCGACCCAGCCTTGCAAGGTGTATTTGCGGTAGATCGGCTCGGGGATGTCGACATACGGCGCAGAGATGAACGAAGCCGGAATCACCGGCTCCGTCTCATCGATCACCAGTATGTTCGCCGGGTTGTAGAAGTCGTAATCGAGCACATGCTTATTGGTGGTAATGACTTTCTTGCGCGCGGCCATGGCTTCGAAAAACCGGAAGCTCAAACCGGCCTGGCCGGGCTTGGAAATGTCCAGAATGATCCGCGAGCGTTTCACCAGATCGCCGACCGATTCCAGTGACATTCTTTGCTCGAAAAAGGTGATGCCCGGATGCGCGCCGGGAATCGGTTTGCATTGCACGAGAAATTTGTAGTTGGTCACGCCTAACTGATCGAATGCTCTGGCCAGACCTTCCAGCGCGGGCACGCGATCTTTCCCGGCCATCACCACAAAGGCGGCATATTCGCCGGCATCGCCATCCTCGACGTAGTCGTCGTAAATAAAGTTGTGCAGTGTTTTCAGACCGTATTGCTCGGCATTCTGCGGGTCGAAGGAGAACACTTCGTCGTACACCGCCAACGCTTCACGGCTCATGGGCCAGCGACTGAAACTGTCGTAGAGATAGGCGATCTTGCGCTCGCAAGCGTTAAGCCCTGTCGCCAGTTGCTTCGGGTCGATTTGCGCCGGATTGATGATCAGGGCGATGTCGAAGCGCCCGCCAGTCATCACGGCCTTGCTGAACTGGCGCAACTGCGACCAGCGATTGAGCGGGCGCCGCAAGATCTTCGGCGCGCGATCGAAAGGTTTGGCCAGCGCAGCGGTATCGATGAAGCAAACCTCATGATCGCTACTCAGGTGCTCTGCCAGCTTGCGCGCATAGCCACCGATGTCCTTGCATACCAATAAGATCTTCATGCTTTTCCATGTCTTGAATTCGAGGCGGTCGGGCCGTTGAGTACTGTTTGGGGTCAGGGCGCCGCCGGCAGCAGAAACCGTGCGATCACCGGCAGGTGGTCGGAGATCCGCAAGGTGTCGTCCTGCCGGACCCGCGCCTGGAGCCGTTTGATCCTGGGACTGTAAAACAGATAATCCACCGTGCGATCCGGGCCGTTGAGGCCAGGATCGTTGGGGTAGTGGGTCAGCCACCGGGCGCGGTCGATACCGCTGGCTTCGCTGTTGGTCGGGATCATTGGATATTTATCCCACAGCAGGTGCAGTTCGCTGTCGGCGGCGTAAGGCGTGCGCTGCTCGGCGGGCAGGCGGCGGTACTGGCCGAGGGGCAGCAGATTAAAGTCGCCGCCGATCAGCCATGGCAGACCCTGGCTTTCATATTTGTCGAGCACCTTGGCCACGGCGCTCACTTGCCTGCGCAAAGTGTCGTCCGGCTGCCGGGCGCGCTCCAGATGGGTATTGAAAACGGTCAGTTGCCCGCCATCGCTGAGCGGCAGTTTGCTCGCCAGCAGGGCATTGCGCGGCTGGAACTGGCGGCTGATGAAATTGCCTGGCGCCACCGACAATTGCAGGCGTTCGGCGTGTTCGATGCGATAGCGGCTCAACGTGACCAGTTGCCGGCCAACGCTGCCGTAGAGGTGGGGCTGCGGGACAAAATCGGCCTTCCAGTCGAATGCACTGACGCTGCACGGATACAGATCGGCGAGTCGGTCCTGCAACAGTTTGAGCTGGTTCTGGTAATCGCTGGCCTTGGCGCCGTCGTCGAGTTCCTGCAACAACACCACGTCGGGCTGCTCGTCGCGAATCACCCGGGCCACTTCGTCGAGGCTGAACGCCATGTCTTCCAGGGTTGGCGCTTCATCGTCGCCCTGGGCCAGGTCATGCCAGAACACGTAACGCTTGCCGGCGAGAAACTGCACGTTCCAGGTCATGACTTTCAGCGCTTGCCCCGGCACCAGTGTCGGCGCCGTGGCGCTGCAACTGACTGGCAGGGTTTCGCGGGCGGCGGGGCGCCAGGTCAGGCTGAACGTCAGTACGCCGAGCAAGACGATGGCGAGCACAACGAGCAACAGGGTGTAGCGCAGCAGACGGGTCATGGCTCGGCTTATAGCGTTACAGAAAGTGGCCCCGAGCATACCTGACGGCAACCGCGAAGCCCAAGCGGCGAGCGGTCAGACCGCTCCGTCATTTTTCTCAGGCAATTGGCTGATCAGCATGAACAGGCGGAACAGCACCACGCTGGTGAACAGTTGCAGGAAACTGTGGGCACTGTCGATCAGCACGGCGACCAGCGGGTTTTGCGGCTCCGGGTACACCGCCAGGGTGGCGCCCTTGAGCAACCACAAGGGCGTCATCACACAGAGGATGCACAGCAGAATGCGCCAGAAATGCCCACGGGTCAGGCGCAGGCTTTCCTTCATCGCCTGCAGCGGCCCGAGGCCACGCAGCACCAGCAGGTATTCGCCAAAGGCGAGCATGACCATCAGCATCAGCCCGGGCAGGAAATACAGCGACAGCCCCAGCAGGATCAGCAAGGTGTTGAGCGCGGTGAGCACGGCGAAGCGCGGCCACAAGGTCGCGGCCATCGCCAGCAGGTCGCGGTTGCGCGGCGACTCACCGCGGCTGCGCGCATCGAGAAACAGAATCAGCGCGGCGGTGTACAGCGGATACACCAGCAGGCCGACGATGATACTGATCCCCGAGAAGCTCTCGGGTCCGGTGGCGTGATCGACCGCCTGTTGCAGGAACGCCTCGACGATCACCAGCGGCAGGCACAACTGCACGATGCTGCCCAGATGGCGTTTGAAAAAATACAAAGAATCGCGCAGTACTTCGAGGGCATTCATCAGTCGGTATCGCAGGTCGAAAACAGTGACTCACTTTAACCGATGATGACTGGCGCGACACAAACGTAAACATTCGGTAAAGGTCATTGAAACGTTTTGTCACCGTCTCCATTACAGGGAGGCACCTCGGCCAATGTGGACGAGGGCAACGTTATCCCCGGCAATCTACGAGGTCGCCATGAACAGCGAAGAGCAAACCCTGATCGATGGACTGTTTTCCCGGCTGCAACAGGCCGAAACGGAGGCAGCCCCGCGCGACGCCCAGGCCGAGGCGCGGATCAAGGAACACCTGACCCGCCAGCCGGCGGCAGGCTATTTCATGACCCAGGCGATTCTGGTGCAAGAGGCAGCGCTCAAGAGCCTCGACGAACAGAACAAGCAACTGACCGAGCAAGTCCAGCGTTTGCAGGCCGATTTGCAAGCGGCGAAGGCCCTGGGCAGCGCGCCTGCACCGAGCGGGGCGGGTGGTTTCCTGTCGAGTATCTTTGGCGGCGGCAGTTCGCGTCCGGCGTCGACGCAAAATGCCCCGGCGTCCACTGGCGGTTGGCGTGAGCCGGCGCCGCAGCAGAGCTTCCAGGCGCCGGCCCCTCAACAGAACTTCGGCGCCGCGCCGCCCAACTATGCGCAGCAGGCAGCCCCGGCAGCGGGCAACAGCTTCCTCGGCGGCGCGCTGAAAACCGCCGCGGGCGTGGCCGGCGGTGTAATGCTGGCGCAGGGCATCAGCAGCCTGTTCCATCACAACCAGGCGCCTGAGGAAATCGTCGAGGTGATCAAGGAAGAACCGGCGCAGGTGGCCGACCAGAGCAATAACGGCTGGGGCGATGAGCAGCGTGTGGCGGACAACGGCTTCTCCGGCAACGATCAGGCCGGGTTTACCGACGCCGATTACAGCGCTGACAATTCATCGTTCTTCGATGATGACGATTCCTTCGTCTGACACAGCCTTTGAAGGCTGACATATCCTCTGAAGGCTGACATAGACACTGTGGCGAGGGGATTTATCCCCGTTGGACTGCGCAGCAGTCCTCGCTTTAATCAGGAAAAGCGGGGCTGCTGCGCAGCCCAGCGGGGATGAATCCCCTCGCCACACTCACCACTCGTCAGCAGCACCTTTGCGCCTGTGGCCGATTATTCGCGGAACCTTCCTTCGGGCTGGCATACTGAGCGCCTTTTTCAGGCCCGATCGCCTGATCCCGCTTCGTGCGCTCGTGCGCCCAGGAACTCCGGTGAAAAAAATCGCAGTGTTCGCCGATGTGCAGAACCTCTACTACACCGTGCGTCAGGCCTATGGTTGCCACTTCAACTACGCCGCGCTGTGGGCGGACATCAGCAAGGACGGGCAAATCGTCGAGGCCTATGCCTACGCAATCGACCGGGGCGACAGCAAGCAGCAGCAGTTTCAGCAGATCCTGCGCAATCTCGGCTTCACCGTGAAGCTCAAGCCCTACATCCAGCGCAGCGACGGCTCGGCCAAGGGCGACTGGGACGTGGGCATCACTCTCGATATCATGGACGCCGCCGACCACGTCGACGAAATCGTCCTGGCCTCCGGTGATGGCGATTTCGACATGCTGCTCGAACGCATCATCAACAAACACGGCGTGCAAGCGGTCGCTTATGGCGTGCCCGGCCTGACGGCCAACTCGCTGATTCGCGCCGCCAGCCGTTATGTGCCGATCGAAGGCGCACTGTTGCTCAAGAATTGATTTGAACGGAGTTGAACCCGGTTTGGAACGCATTGCAGTCATCGACTTTGAAACCACCGGCCTGTCGCCGAACAGCAGTTGCCGCGCCACGGAAATCGCCGTGGTCATGCTGGAAAACGGCCGCATCGTCGAGCGTTACCAGAGCCTGATGAATGCCGGCGTGCGCGTCCCCGCGTTCATCGAACAACTGACCGGTATCAGCAACGCCATGCTGCGCACCGCGCCGCCGGCCGAGCGCGTGATGGAAGAGGTCAATGAGTTTGTCGGCTGCACGCCATTGCTGGCGCACAACGCTTCGTTCGACCAGAAGTTCTGGGATTTCGAACTGGGGCGGATCAAACGCACACGTCTGCAGAATTTTGCCTGCTCGCTGTTGCTGGCGCGGCGGCTGATGCCGGCGGCGCCGAATCACAAGCTCGGCACGCTGACCACCTTCGCGCGTCTGCCGCACACCGGCCAGGCTCACCGCGCCATGGCCGATGCCGAGATGGCGGCCAATCTGATGGCGCATCTGGCCGATGAGTTGCGCAGCAAGCACGGCGTGCGTGAACTCAACCACGATCTGCTGTGCAAATTGCAGAAAGTCCCTGCGGCGAAAGTTGGCGAGCATTTGCAGCGCTATCGCTGATCCCTGACCCCTGACCCCTGACCCCGACACAAGGCCCCTGTGGGAGCGGGCTTGCTCGCGAATGCGGTGTGTCATTCAAAGCGTTGTTGTCTGATACGGCCTCTTCGCGAGCAAGCCCGCTCTCACATTTGGACTTCGGGGTGCCTGATTATTTGCCGTTGCTTTCGATATGGCCGAGCGGCACGCGCTTTTCGACGGCGCTCGACAGCACGATTGATGTCTTGCTGAAACCAAACGTCGCCACCCGATTGATCAACTCCTCGAGTTCCGGCATCGAACCCACTGCCGCCTGCATGATCACGCACGGGTCGCCCGTGACCCGGTGGCATTCGGTGATTTGCGGGATTTTGATCAGTTCGTCGTAGGTCTTCTGGTTGCCATGCTGGTTCAGGCGCAATTCGATCACGCACTGGATCGGCAGGCCGATTTTCGCCAGGTCGATTTTCGCCTGATACCCGGTGATCACCCCGGACGCCTCAAGCTTGGCCACGCGCTCGGCGACGGCGGGGGCGGAGAGATTCACTTTGCGCGCCAGATCGGCGTAGGACGCGCGACCGTTTTCCAACAGGGCGCTGAGCAGCATGCGGTCGTATTTATCCAAGGCGCACCTCTTGAAAATGCCAGACTTTCGAAATCGCGGTTTATTCCGGTGATCTCCGTGATTTCAAAAGTGTACCGGCCAGATAAACAGGTTTTGTAACTTATTTTTGCGCGGCGGCCTTTCTAGAATAATCCGTCCACAGAAATCTGACTGTCGAGTTGCCCATGCCTGCCTTGCGCCGTTTTTCCCTGCCGTTGATTGCCGCGTTTTTTGCGCTGTATGTGATTTGGGGATCGACCTATCTGGTGATTCGCATCGGCGTGGAGCACTGGCCACCGCTGCTGCTGGCCGGGGTACGCTTCGTCATCGCTGGCAGCCTGATGTACGGCTTTCTGCGCTGGCGCGGTGCGCCGGCGCCGACCTGGGCGCAGTGGAAAGCGGCGGGGATCATCGGGATTCTGCTGCTCAGCTTTGGCAATGGTGCGGTCAGTGTCGCCGAGCATACGGGCGTGGCGTCCGGCGTCGCTGCGCTGGCCGTGGCGACGGTGCCGCTGTTCACGTTGTTGTGCGGCTATTTCTGGGGCGCACGGAACACGCGACTGGAATGGGCCGGGGTAGTACTGGGGATCATTGGCATCGCGATGCTCAACATGGGGTCCAACCTGCAATCGAGTCCGCTGGGGGCGACGTTGCTGATTCTCGCGGCCGCGAGCTGGGCGCTCGGTTCAGTGTGGAGCCGGCACCTGCCGTTGCCGGCGGGGGCAATGGCCAGTGCCGTGGAAATGCTCGTCGGTGGCGTGGTGCTGTTGATCGGCAGCGTCGTGAGTGGCGAGCAGTTGCACGCCATGCCACCGCTCGAAGGCTGGCTGGCGCTGGCGTATCTGATCGTTTTTGGTTCGATCATCGCTTTCAATGCCTATATGTATTTGCTCAAGCACGTGCGTCCGGCGGCGGCGACCAGTTATGCCTACGTCAACCCGGCGGTGGCGGTGCTGCTGGGCATCGTGTTTGTCGGCGAGACGATTGGCATAGAGGAGGCGCTGGCAATGCTGGTGATCATCAGCGCCGTGCTGCTGATCAGCCTGCCGCAGTGGCGGCGGCCGGCGCAGCCTTCGGCAGTGGAGGAGAAAGCCGTTCCGACGGAAGCGCGTACGAATTAGGGTAAACTGCGCGGCATTGCATCCCCGCGTCATTTTTTCCTACGGTACTCCCATGACTTTCGCCTCCCTTGGCCTGATCGAACCCTTGCTGCGCTCCCTCGAGACGCTCGGCTACCAGACCCCGACGCCGGTGCAGGCGCAAGCCATTCCGGCGGTGCTGGCCGGTCGTGACCTGATGGCCGCGGCCCAGACCGGCACTGGCAAGACCGCCGGTTTCGCTTTGCCGCTGTTGCAGTTGCTGGCCATGGAAGGGCCGAAAGTCAGCGCCAACTCGGCGCGTGCGCTGATTCTGGTGCCGACCCGCGAGCTGGCCGAGCAGGTTCATGAGTCTGTGCGCCAGTACGCCGAAAACCTGCCGCTGCGCACTTATGCGGTGTACGGCGGTGTCAGCATCAACCCGCAGATGATGAAGCTGCGCGGCGGCGTCGATGTGCTTGTCGCCACGCCCGGTCGCTTGATCGACCTGTTCCGCCAGAACGCGCTCAAACTCGATCAGTTGCAAACGCTGGTGCTGGATGAAGCCGATCGCATGCTCGACCTGGGCTTCTCCGAAGAACTGGCGAATATTTACCGCATGCTGCCGAAAAAGCGCCAGACGCTATTGTTCTCCGCAACCTTCTCCGATGACATCCGCCTGCTCGCCGGGCAGATGCTCAACGACCCGCTGAGCGTCGAAGTCAGCCCGCGCAACGTTGCCGCCAACACGGTCAAACAGTGGATTGTGACGGTGGACAAGAAGCGCAAGGCCGAACTGTTCGTGCACCTGATGCGCAAGAACAAGTGGAAGCAGGTGCTGGTGTTCGCCAAGACCCGTAATGGCGTCGATGCACTGGTGGAAAAACTCCAGGGCCTGGGCGTGAACGCTGACGGTATCCATGGCGACAAACCACAGGCGACCCGCCAGCGCGCGCTGGACCGTTTCAAACTCAGCGAAGTGCAGATTCTGGTGGCGACCGACGTCGCCGCCCGTGGTCTGGACATCGAAGACCTGCCGCTGGTGGTCAACTTCGACCTGCCAATCGTGGCCGAGGACTACATTCACCGCATCGGTCGTACTGGCCGTGCGGGCGCTACGGGCGAGGCGATCTCGCTGGTGTGCGCCGATGAAGTGAACATGCTGTCGGCGATTGAAATGCTGACTCGCCAGACCTTGAAACGCCAGAACGAACCGGACTTCGAGCCTGAACACCGCGTGCCGGACACCGATGCCAGCGGTCAGGTGATCAAAAAGCCAAAGAAACCGAAGAAGCCGAAAGCGTCGGGCGGTGGCGGCGGTAAGCGCAACCTGGGCAAGTGGGTCGACAGCGGCGACACGCAAGCGCCAGAACCGGCGATCAAGCCTGTGCGCAAGGTGCCGGTGTTCAACACTGGCCCACGCAAGCGCAAGCCTTAAACATCGCTGCGCCTGTCAGATTGCTATCGCGAGCAGGCTCACTACTACAAGGTCCTATGCGTTACCTGTAGGAGTGAGCCTGCTCGCGATCTGGTAACGCACGGTCTTCAGCCCTTACGCTGCAACCATTCCAGCATTGCAAAACCGGCAGCCCGCCCACTGGCAAAACACCCGGTCAACAAATAGCCTCCTGTCGGCGCTTCCCAGTCAAGCATCTCGCCTGCGCAAAACACCCCCGGCATCGCCTTGAGCATCAAGCGCTCATCCATCGCCTCGAACTTAACGCCACCGGCACTGCTGATCGCCTCATCCAGCGGACGGGTTTTCACCAAGGTCACCGGCAACGCCTTGATTGCTCGCGCCAAGAGCGCCGGATCGGCGAAGGTCTGGGCATCGGTCAATTCACGCAACAACGCCGCTTTCACCCCATCAATTCCCACCTGACTGTGCAGATGCTTGGCCATCGAGCGCGAGCCGCGTGGCTTGCTCAGCGCTGCCTGTAATTTATCCACAGGCCGGCCGGGCAGCAGATCAATGTGGATAACCGCTGCCCCCTCGCGATTGATTGCCTCACGAATCGGCGCCGACAGTGCGTAGATCAGACTGCCTTCCAGCCCGGTCGCGGTGATGACGCATTCGCCCAAGCGCGGCACATCGTCGTTCAATCCAATGGCGATGTTTTTCAGCGGCGCGCCGGCGAATTTATTCACCATCAGCTCGCTCCAGGCCTGCACTTCGAAGCCGCAATTGCTCGGTTGCAATGGCGCCAGGTCCACACCGCGTTGCTC
The DNA here is from genome assembly GCF_014268545.1 of Pseudomonas sp. SWRI81. Taxonomy (NCBI): domain Bacteria; kingdom Pseudomonadati; phylum Pseudomonadota; class Gammaproteobacteria; order Pseudomonadales; family Pseudomonadaceae; genus Pseudomonas; species Pseudomonas sp. SWRI81. The sequence continues at coordinate 32,922 of NZ_JABWQS010000007.1, read as the reverse complement.
CAGCGCCAGCATCCATGCGCCATCCGAACCCAGGCGCGACCAACTGCCGCCGCCGAGGGCGAGCAGGGTGGCATCGGGTTCGACGGCTATTTCGCCTTGTGGCGTGTCGACGCGCAGCGCGCCTTGCCCATCCCAGCCGAGCCAGCGATGGCGGGTGTGGATCACCACGCCGCTGTCGCGCAGGCGCTTGAGCCAGGCGCGCAACAGCGGGGCGGCTTTCATGTCGGTGGGGAATACGCGGCCGGAGCTGCCGATGAAGGTTTCGATACCCAGTTCGTGAATCCATCGACACAGCGCATCGGCATCAAACGCCCGTAATAGCGGGGCGATCTGCGGCGCACGGTCGGCGTAGCGCGAGAGAAACGCCGGGTAGGCTTCGGAGTGAGTGATGTTCATGCCGCCGACCCCGGCCAGCAGGAATTTGCGCCCGACCGAGGGCATGCCGTCGTAGAGATCGACGCGCACGCCGGCCTGGCTCAGCACTTCAGCGGCCATCAGGCCGGCAGGGCCACCGCCGATGATGGCGACGTGAGCATTGATGGGGACGGAGTTCTGGGTCATGGGCGTGCGCTGCGGTATGGCGGGACAGGCGCGCATTCTAACAGCGCAAAACCCCTGTAGGAGTGAGCCTGCTCGCGATAGCGGAATCACATTCAACATTGATGCTGGCTGATCAACCGCAATCGCGAGCAGGCTCACTCCTACAGGGACTGCGCAGTGGCCAATTATTAACCAGTCTTCTGAAAGCCACAGCCACCAAGGCCCGCAGTGCCTTTCACTCAGGTTATCCACAGGCAGTTCCACAGCGATTGTGGGTAACGCAGCACGTTTCAATGACAGCCGTGTGAATCCCATACGCGCTGTGCGCTGTGATGAAGGATGCCGTGGCGGCGGGCGAGGGCGTGGCGGTCCTTGCTGTAGCCGCCGCCGATCACGCCCATCACCGGAATGTCGCGACCCAGGCAATGGCGCATCACGCTTTCATCGCGGGCGGCGACGCCCGCGTCGGTCAATTGCAGATAACCGAGGGCGTCGTCCTTGTGCACATCGACGCCGGCGTCGTACAGCACCAGATCCGGTTGATACAACGGCAACAGGTAATTGAGCGTGTCGTCCACGACCTTCAGATAGTCGGCATCGCCCATGCCTTTGGGCAGTGGAATGTCCCAGTCACTTTCGGCTTTGCGCGCAGGAAAATTCTTTTCGCAATGCAGGGAAACGGTAATCGCCTCTGGGGTGTCATGAAGAATCCGCGCGGTGCCGTCGCCCTGATGCACGTCGCAATCGAAGATCAGCACGCGATTCACCCGACCGCTTTGCAGCAGGTAATGGCTGATGATCGCCAGGTCATTGAAGATGCAGAAGCCGGCCGGATAATCGTAGTGGGCGTGGTGAGTACCGCCCGCCAGATGGCAGGCCAGGCCATGTTCCAGGGCTTTTTCCGCCGCCAGAATCGAACCGCCGACCGCCCGCACCGTGCGCCGCGCCAGAGCCTCGTTCCATGGCAAGCCGAGACGCCGTTGGTCTTCGCGGGACAACTCGCCGCTCATGTAGCGTTCGATATAGCGGCGGTCATGCGCGAGGGCGAGGATGTCGTTGGGGCAGACTCGCGGGCGCAGCAGGTCGGCATCGCGGGTCAGGCCGCTGTCGATCAGGTGATCGCGCAAAAGGCGAAACTTGTCCATGGGGAAGCGGTGATCCGCCGGGAACTCGGGGCTGTAGTCTTCGTGGTAGATCAGCGGCAGCGGCATGACTTATTTCGTGCAGGACGTAGGAAAGAATGAAGGATCCTACCAGCGATGTAGACTGGCGGCATGGAAATGGAGGGGCACGATGGAGCCGATACTGGAACTGCAAAGCGCACGTTTGCTGATGCGTCAGTGGCAGGACGAGGATTTGCCGGCATTTGCGGCGATGTGCGCCGATCCGCAAGTGATGCGCTATTTTCCGGCGCCGTTGAGCCGGCTGCAAAGTGCCGAGCTGATCGGCCGGGTCCGCGGGCATTTTGCCGAGCACGGCTTTGGCCTGTGGGCGCTGGAGCGCAAGGACACCGGCGAATTCATCGGATTCACCGGGCTCGGCGTGGTCGGTTTTGACGCGCCGTTCACCCCGGCCGTGGAGATCGGCTGGCGTCTGGCCAGAGAACATTGGGGGCTGGGGTACGCCAGTGAAGCGGCGTGGACGGCTCTGCGATGCGGCTTTGATCGGTTGGCGCTGAAAGAAATCGTTTCCTTCACCGCCAAGAACAATGCGCAGTCGGAGAAAGTCATGCAGGCGATCGGCATGCATCACGACCCGCAGGATGATTTCGATCATCCGAAACTCGCCGTCGATCACCCGCTGCGCAGACATATCCTGTACCGCATCACCCGCGAACAATGGCTGCAAACCTTGCATGGATAAGCCGACACGGACGTTTACAATGGCGGCCATATCATTGGCCCGGGCCATAACCTGAATCGGCCGCCGCAGCCAAGACTGCGCGGCATTGCTGTGTGTGAGGAGAGTCTGAATGAGCCAAGTGCTGGAAGATCTGGTCGATTTGCTGACCCTGGAACCGATCGAAGAAAACCTGTTTCGCGGCCGTAGCCAGGACTTGGGTTTCCGTCAGCTGTTCGGTGGCCAGGTGCTGGGCCAGTCGCTGTCGGCAGCCAGTCAGACGGTTGAAGAGGCGCGTCACGTGCATTCGATGCACGGTTATTTTCTGCGTCCGGGCGACGCCAAGTTGCCGGTGGTGTATTCGGTTGATCGTGTGCGCGATGGCGGCAGTTTCAGCACCCGTCGGGTCACGGCGATCCAGAAGGGCCAGCCGATTTTCACCTGCAGTGCGTCGTTTCAGTACGACGAAGCCGGTTTCGAACACCAGAGCCAGATGCCGGTGGTGGTCGGTCCGGAAAACCTGCCCTCGGAGCTGGAGCTGACCCAGCAGCGGGCGCACCTGATTCCCGAGCACATGCGCGAAAAGCTGTTGTGCCCGAAGCCGATCGAAGTGCGCCCGGTCACCGAAAAAGATCCGTACAACCCGCAACCGGCCGATCCAGTGAAATTTGTCTGGTTCCGCGCTGACGGTGCCTTGGCCGATATTCCGGCGCTGCACAAATACCTGCTGGCGTACGCTTCGGACTTCGGCCTGCTGACCACTTCGATGCTGCCCCACGGCAAGTCGGTCTGGCAGAAAGACATGCAGGTCGCCAGCCTCGACCACGCGCTGTGGTTCCACAATGATCTGCGCGCCGATGATTGGCTGCTGTATGCGATGGACAGTCCGTGGGCCGGCAATTCCCGTGGTTTTTCCCGGGGCAGCGTGTACAACCGCGCCGGACAACTGGTTGCCTCGGTCACGCAGGAAGGCTTGATCCGCCATCGCAAGGATTGGGCATGAGCCTGGCCGAGGTGCGCCACTGGGTGTTCGACATGGACGGCACGCTGACGGTCGCGGTGCACGATTTTGCGGCGATTCGCGTGGCGTTGGCGATTCCAGCCGAAGACGACATCCTTACTCATCTCGCCGCATTGCCGCCGGATGAGGCCGCGGCCAAACACGCCTGGCTGCTGGAACACGAGCGCGATCTGGCCTTGGGTTCGACCCCGGCCAGCGGCGCGGTGGAGCTGGTGCGTGATCTGCATGCGCGTGGTTATCGCCTCGGCATTCTCACGCGCAATGCGCGGGAGCTGGCGCATGTGACGCTGCAAGCGATCGGTCTGGCGGACTGCTTTGCCGTGGAAGATGTGCTGGGGCGCGATGAAGCGCCGCCGAAACCGCATCCCGGAGGTTTGCTGAAACTGGCAGCAGCCTGGAATGTTCCGGCCAGCGAGATGGTGATGGTGGGCGATTACCGCTTTGATCTTGATTGCGGGCGAGCGGCGGGGGCGCGGACGGTGTTGGTTAACTTGCCGGATAACCCGTGGCCGGAATTGACCGATTGGCATGCAAGGGATTGTGTGGAGTTGCGGCGGATGCTTCAGGGTTGAGATTTCATTGCCTGACCGGGCGCCTTCGCGAGCAAGCCCGCTCCCACATTGGATCTTCAGTGCGCAGATATTTTGTGCAAGGCACAGCACCCATGTGGGAGCGGGCTTGCTCGCGAAGGGGCCGGTTCAGGCAACACAAATCCTACTGATCAAACAACGCCTTCTGCCCCTCAGGCGATGTCAACATCCCATCCCCGTCATGCCCCACTCCGGGCACTTCAATCAGCCGCTGATTGATCCCCTCGGGATGGCGGCGCAGCAAATAACCGAAATACAGCTTCCCGCGCATCAACCGGTAAGCGCCTTGCGCCTCGGCTTCACAGCTTTTGTCCAGCGCCGGATGTTCGGGATCGACATCCTGCTGCCCCAGCAGATAAATCACTTCACGTTTGACGTAAGCGCTTTCCACCTGCAACGGGGTTTGCCCGCCGGCGTATACCGGCATGTCGGTCAGGCCATACTTCCAGCGATTGAAGCCCGGGCACTGCGCGTGATCGAACGCCACCGGCCGCTGTTCGTTGAAGTACGCATACGATGAAGGATTGGCGACCACGTAGCGCATGCGAATACCGTTGGCCTTGAGCGCCGGCTGGTCCTTGGCGAGCAGGGCGTAACGCTGCACCACCTGAGCGCCGCCGGAGTGGCCGAAAATCACGATCTGCTTCACGTCGGCAAACTGCTTGCGATCGCTGACCCGTGCGACGATTTCATCCAGCGCCGCAAACGAACTCAACGGATTCGGCCCTGTGGACAAGCCGCCCGCCATCCATTCGTTGCCTTTCCAGCGCAGCAGCGTTGCCGGCAGCGAATACAGCGGCACATCGCTTTCGTTGAGAAACTGCGGGGCGATCACCAGTGTGTGCGATGTCTGTCCCGCCAGTTCGACGGCACTTTCCGCGCTTTTGCGGTAGGTCTCGGCATTGCGCAGCCGACCGTGAATGACGATCACCACGCGCTCGATTTTTTCCGGCGCCGGTCCGATGCCGACGGCCATTTCGCCGGCTTTGAACTGCAAGCGCCCGGGGCTGATTGCGTCGACCCCGGCGGCCTGCGCCGTGCTGCCGAGGATCAGTAGAGCGAGAAGCCATTTATGCATTTACAGGGTTTTCGCCGCGAAGGTGTCGCACTGGCTTACCTGGCCTTGTGCGAATCCGGTTTTGAACCAGCGCACCCTTTGCGCCGACGTCCCGTGGGTGAACGAGTCCGGTACCACGCGGCCCTGACCCTGTTGTTGCAAACGATCATCGCCGATGGCGTTGGCGGCGTTCAAGGCTTCTTCGATGTCGCCGGGTTCCAGCCAGTTCAGGCGCTTCTGTGCGTTGTAGGCCCAGACGCCAGCGAGGCAGTCGGCCTGTAATTCCTGACGGACCAGCAAGCCGCCGTCGCCTTCCATCTGCCGCCCTTGCTGGCGCGCAGCCTGGATTTTCGCCGAGACGCCAAGCAGCGTCTGCACGTGGTGACCGACTTCATGCGCGATCACGTAGGCCTGGGCGAAATCTCCGGCGGCCTTGAAACGTTGCGACATTTCCTCGAAGAAGGCCATGTCCAGATACACCTTCTGGTCGGCCGGGCAATAGAACGGGCCGGTGGCCGACGTGGCCATGCCACACGCCGAATTCACCCGGTTGCTGAACAGCACCAGCGTCGGGTCTTTGTATTGGCGCCCGGCCTGCTGAAAGATCGGGCCCCAGGTGTCTTCGGTGTCGCCGAGGATCGAGCGGACGAATTCGGCCTGTTCGTCGTTGGCCGGAGGCGCCTGACGGGTTTGCGAAGTGGGCGCCGGTTGCTCCATCTGCCCGGTGAGCTGGCCGAGGATCTGCATCGGGTCCTGGCCGGTGAGCCAGCCGATGCCGACGATCAACACGATCGCGGTCAGGCTCAGGCCTTTGCCGCCACCGAAGCGCATGCCGCCGCCACCGCCTGCGTCATCACCCCGCGCGTCGACGACGTTGTCACTGCGTCGGCCTTTTTTCCATAGCATGTGGGAATCCTCTTTTGGTGCGGGTGAAGTGGCAGGTGGTGATGAGTGTTGCTGGTGTGTGAGTGTGGCGCCAGTCCGGTCGTCCGTCCATTCACACGCGCCCTCGTCAGGCGGGCTTGTTATTGACGGTCGACCGGGCCGCGAATTCAATCCTTGGGTGAATTTCTGCAGGCGTTTTCGTGAACCCGCCGTTTCGACAGCAGTCAGTGATGTTGCAGGCTTGGCGTGCGACGAAGTGGCGGGAATCTTGCCTCACATTTGTGCTCAACGGCAGTTTCCCGGCGAAGAAGAGTGCGACCTGTGCGGTTGTTGAAAGCTCTGCCGACTATGCTTGCCAAATCGATTGCCGCCAGCGCGACCGTGTTCGCCAGCGTATTTTTTCCTAGAGATTGCCCATGACCGTCAGCACTCCGCTCTCCGGTGTCAACCAGCCCTTCAAGGGGATCTTGCTGATTGTCGTGGCGACATTTCTGTTTTCCAGCCACGACGCGCTGTCGAAATACCTGTCTGGTTTCTATCCGATCGTCATGGTGGTGTGGGCGCGGTATCTGGTGCACACCTTGTTGATGGCGGGGATTTTTCTGCCACAGTCCGGGCTGCGTGTCCTGCGCACCAAAAAACCGTTGTGGCAGTTGGTTCGGGCGCTGTGCCTGCTCGGCACCAGCCTGTTCTTCACCACGGCGCTGCTGTACATCCCGCTGGCGGAAGCCACGGCGGTCAACTTTCTCGCGCCGGTACTGGTGACGGCGCTGTCGGTGCCGCTGCTCAAGGAGCGGGTGACGCGCGGGCAGTGGATCGCGGTGATTTGCGGCTTCATCGGCGTGCTGATCATCGTCCATCCCGGCGGTGAACTGTTCACCCCGGCGGTATTGCTGCCGTTCTGTTCGGCACTGTTTTTCTGCTTCTATCAATTGCTGACCCGCAAGCTCGCCGAAGTGGACAGCCCGACCACCAGCAATTTTTTTGCAGGTCTGTGCAATACCCTGGTGATGAGCGCGCTGGTGCCATTCTTCTGGCAAGTGCCGACGCTGCCCCATGCCGCGCTAATGCTGGCGCTGGGCAGTTGCGGGATGACTGCGCATTTGTTTCTGACCCAGGCCTTCCGTCACGCCGCACCGGCCTTGCTGGCGCCGTTCGGTTATTGCCAGATCGTGTTTGCGGGATTGTTGGGCTGGTTGCTGTTCGATCACACACCGAGCGGGTTGACCGTGATCGGCATCGTGGTGATCTGCTGCAGCGGCCTGGCGGCGGCGTGGCAGCAGAGTCGGCGCTGAAGAAACGCAAATCCCTGTAGGAGTGAGCCTGCTCGCGATTACGGTGTATCAGTCGCTGAAGATGTTGACTGATACAACGCTATCGCGAGCAGGCTCACTCCTACAGGGGACGGGTTTGGCAGGTTATTCGGTAACGGTCGGAATCTTGCGCGGTGCCATGAAGTACATCCACGTCAGCGCGAGGAAATACATCGCCGGAATCAGCGTGAACAGCACCGTGTAGTTGTTGTGGGTGACAGTGAGGATGTGGCCGACGATTTGGGTCATGAACATCCCGCCGATGGCCGCGCACATCCCGCCAAAACCGAACACCGTGCTCATCATGTGCTTGGGCGTGTAATCCATCACCAGGCTCCAGATGTTCGCGGTCCAGGCCTGGTGCGCGCCGATCGCCAGGGAAATCGCCGCCACGGCCACCCACAGGTTGGCCGAGCCGGCCGCCATGACCACGCCGATGATGCAGCAGGCGAACAGGAACATCGACAGCAGTCGCGCCTTGATCGAATTCATTCCGCGACCGATCAGGAACGAGGACAGGATGCCGCCACCGACACTGCCGAAGTCGGCGGTGACGTAGATAATGATCAGCGGAATGCCCATCTGCGTGACGTTGATCCCCAGGTTGTATTGCTGATTGAGGAACGGCGGCAGCCAGTACAGGTAAAACCAGAACACCGGGGCGGTCAGCGAATAGGCAATGGCGAAGGCCCAGGTGCCGCGCATACGCAGGATTCTCGAAAACGGCACGCGGGCCTGTTCCGGTTCGACTTCCTGCTGGATGTAATCAAGTTCCGACTGTTTCACGCTCGGGTGATCTTCCGGGTTGAAGTACTTCAAGCCCCAGAACAGCAGCCAGATCCCGCCCAATGCCGCCATGCACAGAAACGCTGCCTGCCAGCCCCACACATGAAGCACCAGCGGCAACAGCATCGGCGTGAACATCGCACCGACGTTGGTGCCGGCGTTGAAGATGCCGGTGGCCACCGCGCGTTCGCCGGCCGGAAACCACAGGCGTGTGGTTTTCACGCAGGCCGGGTAGTTGGCCGCTTCGGTCAGACCGAGGATAAAGCGGCAGACCATGAAGCCGACGGCCGAAGTCGCCAAGCCATGAGCGCCGGTGGCCAGGCTCCAGAGCAGCACGGCGCAGAAGAACACGCGCTTGACGCCGACCCGGTCGATCAACCGCCCTTGCAGGACGAAACCGATCGCGTAGCCGACCTGAAACCAGAAGTTGATGTTGGCGTAATCCATCGCCGTCCAGCTCATTTCCTTGGCGAGGATTGGCTGCATGACGCCGAGGGCGGCGCGGTCGATGTAGTTCAGAGTGGTGGCAAAAAACACCAGCGCCAGCATGCCCCAGCGGGTCTTGCCGACCGCCATGGCGCCGCGGATCTTGTCGCCGATGCCACCCGTGGCAGTGCTCATGGCCGGAGCCACGCGGGAAGTCTGTGAAGGAATCATGTGTTCCACCCGTTTTTGGATTTTTTATTTGGTGTGCTTTTTCTCTTGCACGCTGCGACCGGTGGTTCAGATCCGGACTCAATGTGCGGTCGATGTTGGGCAGTGGACGAAAAATCGTCAATTCGCCAAACCGCCATTGTGTTCGATAATCGCACGCAAAACTAACCGGGTAGTACACTTTAATTTGCTGCGCGCAGGGATGCAGCCAATAATTTCCTCACGATAAAAACCTACTCGATGTAGGCGTTGCCGAAGGCTGCGATCTTCGCTTTTGAGGATCAACAGATCGCAGCCTTCGGCAGCTCTTATGTAAAAGCGGCGCAGTCCGGGAGTTGAAAGATGCAGCGTTCCATTGCCACCGTTTCCTTGAGCGGCACCCTGCCGGAAAAACTCGAAGCCATCGCCGCCGCCGGGTTCGACGGGGTGGAGATTTTCGAAAACGACCTTCTGTACTACGACGGCAGCCCCCGTGAAATTAAACAGATGTGCGCCGATCTTGGCATCGCCATCACGCTGTTTCAGCCGTTCCGTGACTTTGAAGGCTGCCGCCGTGACCGGCTGGCGCGCAATCTGGAGCGCGCCGAGCGCAAGTTCGATCTGATGCAGGAACTCGGCACCGACCTGGTGCTGGTATGCAGCAACGCAGCGGCAGACAGCATCGGCGATCAGCAAATTCTGGTGGACGATCTGCGCCTGCTGGCCGAGCGCGCCGGTGCCCGTGGCTTGCGCATCGGTTACGAAGCGCTGGCCTGGGGCCGTCACGTCAACACTTATCAACAGGTCTGGGACATTGTGCGTCAGGCCGATCACCCGTGCCTGGGTGTGCTGCTCGACAGCTTCCACACCTTGTCGCTCAAGGGCGATCCAGGCGCGATCGCCGAGATTCCCGGCGACAAGATCTTCTTCGTGCAAATGGCCGACGCGCCGATTCTGCAAATGGATGTGCTGGAGTGGAGCCGACATTTCCGCTGCTTCCCGGGGCAGGGCGAATTCGATCTGGCGGGATTCCTCGCGCCGATCATCCAGAGTGGTTACACCGGGCCGCTGTCTCTGGAGATTTTCAACGATGGCTTCCGGGCTGCACCGCCGCGGGCCAATGCTGCCGACGGTTTGCGTTCGCTGCTGTACCTGGAAGAGAAGACCCGCCAGCGTCTGGAGCAGGAAGCCACGCCGGTGGTTAATCGCGAGATCCTCTTCGAAACACCCAAGGCCAGTGAGTACAACGGCATCGAGTTTCTCGAATTCGCGGTCGACGAGGCGCTGGGCGCAAAACTCAGTCTTTGGCTGCAGCGCCTCGGTTTCGTCACGGCCGGGCAGCATCGTTCCAAGAGTGTGAGCCTGCTGCGCCAGGGCGATATCAACCTGATTCTCAACGCCGAGCCTTATTCGTTCGGCCACAGTTTTTTCGAAGCCCACGGCCCGTCGTTGTGCGCCACGGCGATCAGGGTCAAGGACAGCGCCAGCGCACTGGCCCGCGCCGTCGCGTATAAGGGCCAGCCCTATCGCGGACTGGTCGGCCCCAATGAACTGGAACTGGCGGCAGTGCGTGCGCCGGACGGCAGTTTGATTTATCTGGTCGATGAAGACGCCGATGTCTACGGCACCGACTTCAACCTGCTGCCAGACGCAGTGGCCCGAGGCGGCCTCAAGCGCATCGACCATATGGCCATGGCCCTGCCGGCGGACAGCCTCGACAGTTGGGTGCTGTTCTATAAAAGCCTGCTGGATTTCGAGGCTGACGACGAGGTGGTGTTGCCCGACCCCTATGGTCTGGTGAAGAGCCGCGCACTGCGCAGTCGTGACAGTTCGATTCGCTTGCCATTGAATATTTCCGAGAACCGCAATACCGCGATCTCCCACGCGCTGTCGAGCTATCGCGGCTCGGGGGTGCATCACATCGCCTTTGATTGCGACGACATCTTCGCCGAAGTCAGTCGGGCGAAAGAGGCGGGCGTGCCGCTGCTGGATATCCCGCTCAATTACTATGACGACCTTGCCGCGCGCTTCGATTTCGACGACGAGTTTCTCAGCGAGCTGGCCTATTACAACGTGCTCTACGACCGTGACGCCCAGGGCGGCGAGTTGTTTCACGTCTACACCGAGCCGTTCGAAGGGCGTTTCTTCTTTGAGATCATTCAGCGTAAAAACGGTTATGCCGGATATGGCGCGGCGAACGTCGCGGTGCGTCTGGCGGCGATGGCCAAATCACGCAGTGGTGCGGTGCGTCAGGCGAAGTTGTAGGAAATTCGTAAGCGCGGGACCAAACAGCGGTTGCGTGGCTTCCTTCGGTGTGCCGCGCGGCCCATAATCGCCAGCCTGTGCAGTGATGGCCGTGAGCCCGCAATGACAACGAATTCAGAACTATCCGCTGCTGCTGTCGAGTCCAGCGCCGAGCCGCGCAAGAGTCGCAAGAACAACCCGGAAAAGACCCGCGAGAACATCCTGCAGGAGGCGATCGTCGAGTTCGTCCAGCAAGGTTTGTCCGGCGCCCGCGTTGACGCGATTGCCGAGCGCATCCACACCTCCAAGCGCATGATCTATTACTACTTCGGCAGCAAGGAGCAGTTGTACGTCGAGGTACTGGAGAAACTCTACGGCGATATCCGCAGCACGGAAAACCGCCTGCACCTGGACGAACTGCCACCGGAGCTGGCGATTCGGCGCCTGGTGGAATTCACCTTTGATCACCACGATCGCAACGTCGATTTCGTGCGCATCGTCAGCATCGAAAACATCCATAACGCCGAATACGTGAAGCGTTCCGATGCGATCAAGGCACTGAACAATACGATTCTCGATACCCTTGGCACGATCTTGAAGCGAGGTGCTGACGAGGGCGTGTTCCGCCGTGGTATCGATGCGCTGGATGTGCATCTGCTGATCAGCTCGTTCTGCTTTTATCGCGTGTCGAACCGCCATACGCTGGGTGAGATTTTTCAGATCGATCTGCCGGACGATGCCATCAAACAGCGTCATCGCGAGATGATCTGCGAATCGGTGTTGCGCTACCTGCAGGCCTGACGCCATCCCCGTGTAGGAGTGAGCCTGCTCGCGATAGGGTGTGTCAGAAAAATATGTATCGGCTGACGGAATGCTATCGCGAGCAGGCTCACTCCTACAGGGTGGCGGCAGGGTTCAACCATTCATGCTTTGAAAGTGTGCCAGCATCCGCTGCGCATCCGGCACCACGCCGCTGAACAATTCGAACGCCTTCACTGCCTGAAATACCGCCATGTTGCCGCCGTCCAGGGTTCGGCAGCCCAGGGCGCGGGCGTTACTCAACAACTCGGTTTCCAGCGGGAAATACACAATCTCCGCGACCCACAATTCCTTGCGCAGCAACTCGGCCGGCACTGGTGAGCCCGGCAGCTTGGCCATGCCCATCGGCGTGGTGTTGACCAGGCCATCGGCCCGCGCCAGCGCGCCGGGCAAATCCCCTCCGGCCTGCGCGCGCCCCACACCAAAATGCTGGTTGAGATTGTTCACCAGGCTTTCCGCACGCTCGCGGTCGACATCAAAAATAGTCAGTTGCCGTACGCCTTCACCCAACAGCGCGTGGGCCACTGCCGCGCCAGCGCCACCAGCGCCCATCTGGACTACGCCTTCACGGGCGGCGTCCGTCAAACCCCGGCGCAAACCTTCAGCGAAACCGAGGCAGTCAGTGTTGTGGCCGACACGCTTGCCGTCCTTCAGCACCACGGTGTTTACCGCCCCGATACCGCGGGCTTCCGGCGACAGTTCATCGAGCAGCGGGATGATCGCCTGTTTGCACGGGAAGGTGATGTTCAGCCCGGTGTAATTCATCCGCTCGGCCGCCAGCAGCAGGTCGGGCAGGGCGCTGCTGTCGAGGTGCAGTTGATCCAGATCGATCAACCGGTACAGATAACGCAGGCCTTGGGCATCGCCTTCGCGCTCATGCAGCGCGGGCGTTCGCGAGGCCTGAATGCCGGCGCCGATCAGCCCGGCGAGTATCGCGTTGCATCCGGACATGCGCTTACCCCTTGAGTCGCTGGCTGAAGTATTCCAGCGCCAGTCGATAGCCGTGGCTGCCGAACCCGCACATCACCGCCGTGGCAATCGCCGAGACGAACGAGTGATGGCGAAACGGCTCACGGGCATGAACGTTGGACAAATGCACTTCAATGACCGGCAACTCGCTGGCCACCAACGCATCGCGAATCGCCACCGAGGTATGTGTCCACGCGGCCGGGTTGATCACGATCCCGGCGCAACGGCCGCGAGCGGCGTGAATCCAGTCAAGCAACTCGCCTTCGTGATTGGTCTGGCGAAACTCCACGCTCAGACCGAATTCTTCAGCGGCGCGACCGCACAGCGCAGAAATGTCAGCCAGGGTCTCGTGACCGTAAGTCGCCGGCTCGCGAGTGCCGAGCAGGTTCAGGTTCGGGCCGTTAAGCACCAGAACGATAGGGCGCATGGGGAAGAACTCCACTTATTGTTTTTGGCTTGGGCCGAGGGGTTTCAGCCTGTGGAGATAAAATGTACTAGTTGGTTACATTGGTCAATTGAACTACTTAGGCAGTAATGTTTTTTGTTCGGTGATCGCACGCCAACTTATGGCGATCCATCTTTTTCAAGGTGTAACGACAGCTTTGCTTACGTTTTTTCCGTTCCTTCTGCGGCCTCGATTACCACGAAACCGCTAGCCTTCTGTGACTTCCGGAAGATCTGTTCTCATACACCGGTCGTCGGACTCGAAAGGAAAATCGAGTTTTGTAATCTATAAACCTAACGGATGGGTTAGCATGAAGGTATGCAGTTACAAGGGATTGTCGATATGCATCATGTTGCGAGATGAGCACTGCCCACCGCACGCCCATGTGGATGCGGGCGCCTGGAGTGCGCGATTGCGCTTCAGCTTCTGGCACAACGACGTTGATCTCTGGGATGTCGTGCCGCTGTCCCGTCGGCCGCCGCAAGCCGTGCTTGAAGGCCTGCGTCAGTCATTCGGACTATCGGCGCATCTGCGTCGCGCACGCGGAATCTGGTGGTCGGGCATGCAAACCGCTTGTCTCGACAATCAGGTATGGGACTGCGAATCAAATGAAGTGCCCGTGATGAAGCCGGTCACCGAAACGACCTACCGAATCGGATCGGCGTGCTATGACCCAGAAGAAGACAGGGTATTTCTGACGCTGCTCGGCAAATTGGAAGGAGTTGAAATCGATTTATGAAAGTCATCAAGGCAAGACCGTCCGAGCATCGCCCCTTGACGGAGGAAATGCTCGATGACGCCATAAAACTTGGCGAGGCACGACAAGCCAGCAGTTTGCAGGCTGTTTCCGTGACCTTCGAAGAATCCTCGCTGGTCGTTCGTTTCGAGGATGGCAGCGGTGTTTTGCTGCCGGTAAAGCTGTATCCGGAGTTCGATGGGTTTGACGCAGCCGATTATGCAAGCCTGACGATCGGCTTCGCCGGCACTGCGCTTTGTCATGAGGGTAAAGACCTGGATATTTCAATCGCCGGTATGATTTCGGCGAGCCCTTCACTCATGAAGATGGCGGCTTCGGTCGTTGCTTCGCGCAACGGACGTCAAAGCAGTGCTGCAAAAACCGCAGCTGCACGAGCGAATGGCAAAAAAGGCGGGCGCCCGCGTAAAACCGATATCGCGCCCTAGCTCCCACAAAAAAGCCGTCAGTCACGACGGCTTTCTCGTACAACTACCCGCGATCAACGCCGGGTCAGCAGCACACCCGATTCCATGTGGTGGGTCCACGGGAACTGGTCGAACAGCGCGCAGCGGGTGATGCGGTGGGTGTCGTGAAGCTGGGCGATGTTTGCCGCCAGGGTTTCCGGGTTGCAGGAAATGTACAGAATGTTGTCGAAGCGGCGGGTCAGCTCGCAGGTGTCCGGGTCCATGCCGGCGCGTGGCGGGTCGACGAAGACGCTGCCGAATTCGTAGCTCTTCAGATCAATGCCGTGCAGGCGCCGGAACGGGCGCACTTCGTTGAGCGCTTCGGTCAGTTCTTCGGCGGACAAGCGCACCAGGGTGACGTTATCCACAGCGTTTTCGCTGAGGTTGCTCAAGGCGGCATTGACCGAGGTCTTGCTGATTTCGGTAGCGAGCACTTTGCGTACACGGGTGGCGAGTGGCAGGGTGAAGTTGCCGTTGCCGCAGTACAACTCCAGCAGATCGTCAGTGCGATCGCCCAAAGCTTCGTACGCCCAGTTCAGCATCTTCTGGTTTACCGTGCCGTTGGGCTGGGTGAATGCGCCTTCCGGTTGGCGATAACTGAAGGTGCGCCCGCCGACCTCGAGCCGTTCGACCACATAATCCTGACCAATCACCTCGCGCTTGCCTTTGGAGCGTCCAATGATGCTGACGCCAAGGTCCGCGGCGAGTTGCTTCGCCGCGGTGTGCCAGTGCTCGT
This sequence comes from Pseudomonas sp. SWRI81, assembly GCF_014268545.1. Classification (NCBI taxonomy): domain Bacteria; kingdom Pseudomonadati; phylum Pseudomonadota; class Gammaproteobacteria; order Pseudomonadales; family Pseudomonadaceae; genus Pseudomonas; species Pseudomonas sp. SWRI81. The sequence goes on along the minus strand of NZ_JABWQS010000007.1, from coordinate 17,845 downwards.
CCAGCGGACGGTGATAGCACAGCGTGATCATCGCATCGCCGGCCAGCGTGGTCAGAAACTCCACCTGAAACAGCTTGTGGCTCAGCGCCGAACTGGCCTGCCACGCCGCCTTCAGTTGCGGCATCAACTGGTTGATACGCAGGCTGGCGATCGGGAATTGCTCGATCAGGATCGGTGTGCGCTTATCGTCCTGAGAGAACATCGCATAGTGACGCTCGCCGCCTTCGCGCCACAGGCGGAACTCGGCCCGCAGACGAAAGTTCTGCAACGGCGAGTCGAACACGGTCGGCTCGGGTGCGGCGAACGGTGCCAGCAAGTCACGCAGGCGCGTGACCTTGGCGGCGAGTTGTTCGGCGTAGGCTTGAGAATCGAATGTCATGCGTTGAACCAACCCAGCTTGATCACGAACAGAATCGACAGAATCACCAGCGCCGGGTTCAGCTCACGGGCGCGCCCGGCGAGCAGTTTGATCACGGTCCAGGCGATGAAGCCGAAGGCGATACCGTTGGCGATCGAATAAGTGAACGGCATGGCCAGCGCGGTCACAACGACCGGCGCGGCGACGGTGATGTCTTCCCAGTCTATTTCTGCCAGACCCGACGTCATCAACACGGCGACGAACAGCAGCGCCGGCGCCGTGGCGAAAGCCGGAACGCTGGCTGCCAATGGCGAGAAGAACAGCGCCAGCAGAAACAGCATCGCGACGACAATGGCGGTCAAACCGGTACGGCCGCCGGCACTCACGCCCGCTGCCGATTCGATGTAACTGGTGGTGGTCGAGGTGCCCAGCAGCGAACCGGCCATGGCGGCGGTACTGTCGGCGATCAGCGCACGGCCCATTTTCGGCATGTGGCCGTCCTTGCCCATCAGGCCGGCGCGCTTGGCGACGCCGATCAGGGTGCCGGAGTTGTCGAACAGATCAACGAACAGGAAGGCGAAGATCACGCTGACCAGACCGATGTCGAGCGCGCCTTTGATGTCCAGTTGCATGAAGGTCGGCGCCAGCGACGGTGGCATCGAGGTCACGCCACCGAACGGGGTGAAGCCCATGGCAATGGACACGATGGTCACCGCCAGAATGCCGATCAGCACTGCGCCGCGCACTTTCAATGCTTCGAGGGCGACGATCAGGGCAAAGCCGAGGGTGGCAAGAATCGGCGCCGGCTGTTTCAGGTCGCCGAGGCCGACCATGGTGGCCGGGTTGCTGACCACGATGCCGGCGTTGTGCAAAGCGATCAGCGCCAGGAACAAGCCGATACCGGCGGCAATCGCCGAGCGCAGCGGCAGCGGGATGCTGTTGATGATCCACTCACGGATGCGGAAGATCGACAGCAGGAAGAAACACACCGCCGAGATGAAGACCGCACCCAGCGCCACTTGCCAGGTGTGGCCCATGTGCAGCACCACGGTGTAGGTGAAGAAGGCGTTCAAGCCCATGCCGGGCGCAAGGGCGATCGGGTAGTTGGCGATCAGGCCCATGATCGTCGAGCCGATGGCGGCCGCCAGACAGGTGGCGACGAACACCGCACCCTTGTCCATGCCGGTCTCGCCGAGGATGCTCGGGTTGACGAACAGAATGTAGGCCATGGCCAGGAACGTCGTGACGCCCGCGAGAATCTCGGTGCGCACGTTGGTGTTGTGTGCCTTGAGTTGAAACAGCCTTTCCAGCATGTCTGCTCCCCGTGGCGCGCGTGGCGCCGTAAATGTATCGACCTCAACAGCAAAGCACAGACCGTCGCAAGCGCCTGGAAAATTGTAGTGGGCCGGAAAAAGCCGCGCATCATACCAGCAGCGTGAGGAATTTGGCGGATGTTGGCGTCGATCGTCGGCGAAGTTTTACGCAGCAAATAACTGCGCCATACTGCGCGCTGATTTTTCGGAGTGGGCAGGCATGCGCAACGGCGGGATGACAGTTTCTGGATTGGTTGCAGCACTGCTCGCGGCAGTCCCGGCGTTCGCGGCGTCTGCGCCGCCGTTGAGCGAAGTGAAGGTGATCAAAGTGCAATCGCCGGCCTGTGGTCTGGAAGACATTGCCGATAACCAGCCGCAAACTCAATGCAATCACAACGGGCCGAACATCAAGGTTTATGTGCTGGAAATCGGCTATGGGCAGAACCAGCCACGGGTCGCCCTGGATGGTTTCGAAGTCAACGGCACCCGAGCGCCGGTGTGTGCCTTCGATAACGGCAATCTGACCGAGTGCAGCCCTGGCAGCAAAACCGTCGGTTCTCTTTATACCTTCGATCTGGCCGGCAAGCAGGAAGGCACGTTTTCCTTCAGCAATACCTCGATCAATGCGCCGCGCAACACCCTGTCGACCCAGCTTTACATCAAGTAACGGCTGACGCTGCGCGATCCGGGTGAAGCTGACTACGCTTCAGGTATCACCCAGCGGAAAGCGCCCATGACTTTTAGAGCACTGGTTACCCTCGCCGAGGGCATAGACGATCTGCAAAGCGTGACCCTGATCGACGTGCTGCGCCGCGCCGGCATCGAAGTCGTTGCCGCCAGCATCGAAGGCCGACGCATGCTCACCTGCGCCCGCGGTACACGCCTGACCGCCGACGGCATGCTGGTCGATGTGCTGGCGCAAACCTTCGACCTGATCGCGTTGCCCGGCGGTGCCGTCGGTTCACAACATTTGGCGGCGCATCAGCCGCTTCAACAACTGCTCAAGGACCAAGCCAGCGCCGGACGACTGTTCGCCGCCATCGGCGAAGCCCCGGCCACCGCCCTGCAAGCAGCAGGCGTGCTGCGCCAGCGGCGCATGACCTGCTTGCCCGGCGCCAGCCATCAATTATCGGGCTGTACATTTGTTGATCAACCAGTGGTGGTCGATGGCAACTGCATCACCGCCCAAGGCTCGGGCGGGGCGCTGGCGTTTGCCTTGACCCTGGTTGAGCAACTTGGTGGCAAGGCGTTGCGGGGGAAGGTGGCGGGGGAGTTGATGGCCTGAAAACCTCAGACCTTCTCTTCCACCGGCACATGCATCCGGTCCCGATTCGCCAGGGTCGGGAACAGTTTGATCCACGTTCCCGTCACCACCAGCGTGCCGATCCCGCCCATGACCACCGCCGGCACCGTGCCGAACCAGTGAGCGGTGAGGCCGGATTCGAATTCGCCCAGTTGGTTCGAAGCGCCGATGAACAGGCCGTTCACCGCGCTGACCCGGCCGCGCATTTCGTCCGGGGTTTCCAGCTGCACGAACGAGGCACGGATGACCATGCTGATCATATCCGCAGCGCCGAGGACCACTAGCACCGCCAATGAGAACCAGAATGATGTCGACAGGCCGAACGCTATGGTAGCGACACCGAATATGCCGACGGCAGTGAACATCACCCGGCCAACATTGCGCTCCACCGCGAAGCGCGCCAGAAACAGTGACATCAGCAACGCGCCCACCGCTGGCGCCGAGCGCAACAGGCCCAGGCCCCACGGGCCGGTCAGCAGAATGTCCTTGGCGAACACCGGCAGCAACGCCGTCGCCCCGCCCAGCAATACCGCAAACAGGTCCAGCGAGATCGCCCCGAGAATGTCCGGGCGGCTGCGGATAAAGCGAATTCCCGCCAGCAACGAGTCGAGGGTGGCTTTGCCTTTGTTCAGCGGCGTCTGGCGGGCCGGCAGGTTGAGCATCAGCGCGCAGGCAATCACATACAGCAGCACGGTCGGGCCGTAGACCCAGACGCTGCCGAACGCGTAGAGCAAACCGCCAAGGGCCGGAGCAACGATGGTTGCCGACTGCTGCGCCGATTGTGCGGCCGCGACGGCACGCGGGAACAGGGCGCTGGGAACGATGCTTGGGAGCAACGCCTGGGTCGTTGGCATCTCGAACGATCGCGCCGCACCGAGCAGAAACGCGAGAATGAAGATCAACTCGCGCGTGACGTGATCGGTCGCACTGCCAATGGCCAGTGCCAGGGCAATCATGGCCTGCAATGACTGACAGAGTGCAGCGACCTTGCGCCGGTCGTAGCGATCGGCGACGTGCCCGGTGTGCAGCATGAACAGCACCCGTGGAGCGAACTCGACCAGACCGACCAGGCCCAGATCCAGCACGTTGCCGGTCAGTTGGTAGAGATTCCAGCCAATCGCCACAGTGAGCATCTGAAAGCCGCTGGCGGTGAAAATCCGCGCCAGCCAGAAAGCCAGGAAGGGGCGGTGATGACGTAACAGCAGCGGCGCTTGAGTGGGCATCTGAAGGCAGGTCTTGGGCGAAGGAACGGCGAGATTATCACCAGTCTGTAACAGGAAGTTGCTACTGGGCGGAAATTCACTTAGCCCGACACCGATCTCTTCCTGATGACAATCGACCCTGTGGCGAGGGGATTCATCCCCGTTGGGTCGCGCAGCGGCCCCCAAATCTCGAAGCGACGATTGCTGCGCAGCCGATCGGGGATAAATCCCCTCACCACTGAAGCAATGAGACAACTTGTCACGCGGCAAACGACCACGCAGTTCATCGGCGAAAATGGGACTACTCTTTTAACGTTGCTTGATCCAGATCAAGACCGCTCGCGCAATTGATCTGACGGCCAGTTGGCCAGACTCCCTGCGTTGCGATGGTTGTAAAAAAAGAACGAATCCGAATTCGCCGCACTCCATATCCGTGGGGGCAGTGGTGCAGGCCTCCGGGTCCGCCACCCGTACTACCTGACAGAGGAAGCCATATGTTCGGTTTAGAGGCTCTCGATCTCGCCCGAATTCAGTTCGCGTTTACCATCTCGTTCCACATCCTGTTCCCGGCGATCACCATCGGCCTGGCCAGTTACCTGGCGGTGCTCGAAGGCCTGTGGCTGAAGACCCGCAACGACACCTACCGTGACCTCTACCATTTCTGGTCGAAGATCTTTGCCGTCAATTTCGGCATGGGCGTGGTCTCCGGTCTGGTCATGGCGTACCAGTTCGGCACCAACTGGAGCCGCTTCTCGGATTTTGCCGGGGCGGTCACCGGACCGTTGCTGACCTATGAGGTGCTCACGGCGTTTTTCCTCGAAGCCGGTTTCCTCGGGGTGATGCTGTTCGGCTGGAACAAGGTCGGGCGCGGCCTGCACTTCTTCTCGACGGTGATGGTGGCCGTGGGCACGCTGATTTCGACGTTCTGGATTCTGGCGTCCAACAGCTGGATGCAGACGCCGCAGGGCTTTGAAATCGTCAACGGCCAGGTCATTCCGACCGACTGGCTGGCCATTATCTTCAACCCTTCATTCCCTTATCGCTTGATGCACATGGCCACCGCCGCGTTCATCGCGACGGCGTTCTTTGTCGGCTCTTCAGCGGCCTGGCACCTGCTGCGCGGCCGGGACAACCCGGCGATTCGCACCATGTTGTCGATGGCGATGTGGATGGCGCTGATCGTCGCGCCGATTCAAGCGGTCATTGGCGACTTCCATGGCCTCAACACGCTCAAACACCAGCCGGCGAAAATCGCTGCGATCGAAGGCCACTGGGAAAACGTTGGCGACGAAGCCACGCCGCTGATTCTGTTCGGCTGGCCGGACATGAAAGAAGAGCGCACCAAATTTGCCGTGGAGATTCCCTACCTCGGCAGCCTGATCCTCACCCACTCGCTGGACAAACAAGTACCGGCGCTCAAGGAATTCCCGCCCAAAGACCGGCCGAATTCGACCATCGTGTTCTGGTCATTCCGGATCATGGTCGGCCTTGGCTTCCTGATGATTTTCACTGGACTGTGGAGCCTGTGGCTGCGCAAGCGTGACGCGCTCTACACCTCGCGTCCGTTCCTGCACCTGGCGTTGTGGATGGGGCCGTCCGGCCTGATTGCGATACTTGCCGGTTGGTTCACCACCGAAATCGGCCGTCAGCCGTGGGTGGTCTACGGCTTGATGCGCACGGCGGATGCCTCGTCCAATCACAGCTTCATGCAGATGAGCATCACCCTGATCATGTTCGTCGTGGTGTATTTCGCCCTGTTCGGCGCGGGCCTGGGTTACATGATGCGCCTGGTGCGCAAGGGGCCGAAGATCAGCGAAGGCAGCGATACGCCGGACGGTGGTCCGGGCCAGAAACGTACACCGGCGCGTCCATTGTCTGCGGCCGACGATCCGGGCGACGGCGAACACGAAGACAACACTCGCTTGACCAAGGAGATTTGACTCATGGGTATTGATCTTCCGCTGATCTGGGCCGTGATCATCATCTTCGGCATCATGATGTACGTGGTCATGGACGGCTTCGACCTGGGCATCGGCATTCTCTTCCCGTTCGTCCCCGGCAAGACCGACCGCGACGTGATGATGAACACCGTCGCCCCGGTCTGGGACGGCAACGAAACCTGGCTGGTGCTGGGCGGCGCTGCGTTGTTCGGGGCGTTTCCGCTGGCCTATTCGGTGGTGCTGTCGGCGCTGTACCTGCCGCTGATCTTCATGCTGATGGGCCTGATCTTCCGCGGCGTGGCTTTTGAGTTTCGCTTCAAGGCCAAAGATGAAAAACGCCATCTGTGGGACAAGGCATTCATCGGCGGCTCGATCGCGGCGACCTTCTTTCAAGGCGTGGCGCTCGGTGCATTCATCGACGGTTTGCCCGTGGTCAATCGGCAGTTCGCCGGTGGTTCGCTGGACTGGCTGACACCGTTTACGCTGTTCTGCGGCGCTGCGCTGGTGGTGGCCTACGCCTTGCTCGGTTGCACCTGGCTGATCATGAAGACCGAAGGCAAGCTGCAAGAGCAAATGCATGATCTGGCGCGGCCACTGGCATTCGTGCTGTTGGCGGTGATCGGCATCGTCAGCCTGTGGACGCCCCTGTCGCACCCGGAAATCGCCTCACGCTGGTTCAGCATGCCGAACCTGTTCTGGTTCATGCCGGTGCCGATTCTGGTGCTGGTGACCCTGTACGGTCTGATCCGGGCTGTGGCACGCAATGCCAACTACACACCATTCCTGCTGACGCTGGTACTGATCTTTCTCGGCTACAGCGGCCTGGGCATCAGCCTGTGGCCGAACATCGTGCCGCCGTCGATCTCGATCTGGGACGCTGCCGCACCGCCGCAAAGTCAGGGCTTCATGCTGGTTGGCACGCTGTTCATCATCCCGTTCATCCTGGGTTACACCTTCTGGAGCTATTACGTGTTCCGCGGCAAGGTCACCCATGAAGACGGTTATCACTAGTCTGCTGCTGGGCTTCCCTTGTGGGAGCGAGCCTGCTCGCGAAGGCGTCCTCAGTGACGCCTCTGCTTAACGGAGAACGATGCAATGACCGGCAAACATTCCCTGCACGACATTGAAGAAGCCGAAAAAAAACCGCTGTGGCAGCGGCTCGGCTGGTTGGCGCTGATCTGGGTCGGCAGTGTGGGCGTGCTGTTTATCGCCGCCAGCCTGATGCGCCTGTTCATGAACGCGGCCGGCTTGACCACGCACTGAAACACCCCGTCCCGGCGCCTTCGGGAACGGCTTTGCAACCCTCCTTGCGGAGGGTTTTTTTTGTCCGTGAGTTACTTGCGCGCTTTGAGAATGACGAATTTGGGCGTGGCTGCGACTTGTTCGACACCGCGGAACAGGCGCGCCAGTTTGCTGTGATAACCCAGGTGACGGTTGCCGACGATGTACAGCGCACCGCCCACCACCAGCGCCTCACGCGCCTGCTGGAACATGCGCCAGGCGAGGAAGTCGCCAACCACTTGCTGTTGATGAAAAGGCGGATTGCACAACACCACGTCCAGCGATTGCGGTGCTTGCCCGGCCAGACCATCGTCAGCCCGCACGATCATTTCGCGATCACCCAGCACGGCCCGCCAGTTTTCTGCGGCCGATTGCACGGCCATGAACGATTCGTCGACCAGCGTGTAGTGCGCCTGAGGATTGTCCAGCGCGCTGACGATTGCCAGTACCCCGTTGCCGCAGCCGAGGTCGGCCACGCGAGCGCCGCCAAGGTTTTTCGGCAAATGCGCGAGAAAGGCCCGCGTGCCGATGTCCAGGCCGTCCCGGCAAAACACGTTGGCATGATTGCGCAGTTCGATTGCCGGTTCGTCGAGCCGATAGGTAGAAGGGTAGGGCGAAACGGCCGGTGCCTTGGCTTCGGGTGTCGCGATCAGCAGACGGGCCTTTTTCACCGCCAGTGAGGCTTGTACCGGTCCGATATAGCGCTCCAGCAGATCGCCGGCCGCACGTGGCAGGTGTTTGACCATGGCCGCCGCGATCACTTCAGCGCCGAGGGCCAGTTGGCCATGCAGGCGGATCAATTGTTCTTCGAGCAGCGCCAGGGTTTTCGGAACGCGGATCAGCACGCGGTCGAACGGCCCGACCAAGGGCTCGCTGGCAGGAATCGGGCGGATTGCATCAAACGCGTGACCGTTGCGCTGCAGGTTCTTTTCCAGCCCCAGAAAACCCAGGTACGAATCGCCACTGCTGCTGACGTCGACCTTGCCCAGCAGGCTTGCCGCCAACGCGCCGAAGCTGTCGTTGAGCACCAGAACCCGCATGCTGGCCGGCGGTTGCTGCGCCGCCAGATAGTTGAGCAAGTATTCATCGGCCGCATCGAACGCCTGCAGCGGTTCGTTCTGCTGTTCGGGTTGGCGGATCAAATCGAGCTGGGCGAAGGGCGTATCGAGCAAAGGCATGGGGCGGGGACTCTGATAATCGGCGGGTTCGCGCAGCCAGGCTGTGGCGCGGCGCAACCTGGCCGAGTGGACTGCGATGCAAGCGGTGTGCGTCATCACTCGGAGAGGGCGTAAATGTTACTTTTTTTTCCTGGTAAATACCCGCAAGTTTTTATTTCGATGCCAGGCGCAGGGGATCAGAGGAAGCCGGCTTTGGCAGCCTTGAGGACTGCGGAAATCTTGTTGCAGGCGTCGAGCTTGTCCATCAGGTTCTTCACGTGATAATTCACCGTACGCTCGCTCAGGTTGAGGATCTTTGCGATCTCGTAGGCAGTCTTGCCGACGGCTGACAGTTGCAAGACCTCCAGCTCCCTGGGCGACAGGCGTGGATGGCAGGGCCTGGCGGGACATTTTGGCATCGACCGCATAAACAGCTCACTGACGTGGCTGGCGGCGTAAAAGATGTAGCCGAAGTGTTCATACAGCTCAAGTGCACTGATCGGACAGCTGTGTCGGGCCAGGCTGATGACGCTGCACAACCCGCTTTCTTCGTGATGAAAGGCCTGTGACCAGCCATGCTGCAAGCCATGTTGCTGCAATGCCTGCCAAAGTTCAGGCGTGCCGGAAAAAGCCGACTGCTCCCAGACGATGGGCAGCGTTGAATGATTGCAATGAGCTACTATTGGGTCGATACATTTAAAATTCTGTTTGTCATATTGCAAGTTCCACTCTTTGGGGTAGTTGTTGATTCGCAAGGTGTCCAGAAGTACTTCCCGACGGGGCGAAGTGACCGAAATTGCGCAATAGTCGAAACCGAGGTTTTCGGCGAATCTCTGCAGGATCGGGTAAGCGGCATCTATTCCCTTGGCATAAGACAGTAGTTTCAGCTGCGATTCTTTCCACGTTTCCATACCTACTCTCCATTTTTTACAGTTGCATCTTGGATCCATTAAGCGGCACGCAACGGAGTGTAGGATGTTTCCTGCGAGTAGCTGTGGATTTTTTCGCAATTGAAACTACTGCCGTTTGGCTTAAAGGTTATGAGTCTTTCGTTAATATTTAACCTGTCATCTTAAGCTCAGGATTAAAGTCCATTCACTGCTAATCACAAACGATGCAGGCGCTGTACTGAATGCCATTACCAATCATCGGTGTTTAGGCCGGCCAATTTGCGGGACACTGTAGGCAGATCTTCGTAGGAGACGCCCATGACCGCCAGTGCAGAGAAATACACCATTCAGACCTTGCTCGATGTGCAGCCATTGACACCGGGCCTGTTCACCCTGCGCACCACCCGCGATGCGGGTTTTCGTTTTCGCGCCGGACAGTTCGCCAGGCTTGGCGTGACCAAGGCTGATGGCAGCATAGTCTGGCGGGCGTATTCGATGGTGTCGTCGCCATTTGACGAGTTTCTTGAGTTTTTCTCCATCGTGGTGCCGGGCGGTGAGTTCACCAGTGAGCTGACTCGGCTGCAGGTGGGCGATACGCTACTGGTGGATCGTCAGGCGTTCGGCTACCTGACCCTGGATCGCTTCAACGATGGTCGGGACCTTTGGTTATTGGCCACAGGTACCGGGGTGGCGCCGTTTCTGTCGATTTTGCAGGACTTCGAAGTCTGGGAAAAATTTGAGCGCATTATTCTGGTCTACAGCGTACGCGAAGCCCGGGAGCTGGCGTATCAGCCGTTGATCGCCGGGCTGAAGCAGCGCGAGTATCTGAGTGAGTATGCGCACAAATTGCAGTTCATCCCCACGGTGACGCGAGAGGCATCGGCGGGGGCGCTGAACGGGCGTATCACGGCACTCATCGAAAACGGCGAGCTGGAGCGGGTCGCTGGCGTGGAGCTGAGCCCTGAGCATTCGCGGGTCATGCTGTGTGGCAATCCGCAAATGATCGATGACACCCGTGCGCTGCTGAAAAAGCGCCACATGAGCCTGAGTCTGACCCGTCGGCCCGGACAGATTGCAGTGGAAAATTACTGGTAGAAAAACGGCACCTCGCGGGTGCCGTTAGCGGTTGTGACGATGTTCAGGGCCGATTGTTCTGTGCCTTGAGCAGGTCGCGAATCTCGCCCAGCAGTTCCTCTTCCTTGGTCGGCACCGGCGGCAGCGTTGGGGCTACCGCCTCTTCGCGTTTCAGACGGTTGATGGCTTTGACGCCCATGAAAATCGCGAAAGCCACGATCACGAAGTCCAGAACGCTCTGGATGAACTTGCCGTAGGCCAGCATCACCGCGGGCGCATTACCCTCGGCAGCCTTGAGCGTGATGGCTAAATCACTGAAGTCGACCCCGCCGATCAGCAGGCCGATTGGCGGCATGATGACGTCACCGACAAACGACGAAACAATCTTGCCGAAGGCGGCACCAATGATGATACCGACGGCCATGTCGACCACATTGCCTTTGACCGCAAAGGCCTTGAACTCACTTAGCACGCCCATAGGTTATTTCCTTGTTACAGATGAGGTTGGTGTAGCAGTGTAAATCAGCCAAACGCGTCCTGCGCGAAACACCTCCTTACAATGCCCGTTTTTATCGACACATTAATTTTCGATTAGTTTGCAAAGTGCCACTAATCGCGCGCGAAATACGCCGTAACCGGCTGATCGGGTAGCTATTTTTTTCAATCATGACCTTACGAACTTTCTATTTATGTTTGCCGGCTCAGCCCTCTAGCCTCTGGTTGGCGCACCTGGATGCGCCCAAAACAACCAGAGGAACCTGATATGACTCCCACTCTTGGCCTCGGGGCTTTTCCCCATCGCCGCACCCTTGGCGTACTCACCGCCAGCCTGTTGACGTTCTCCGTGCATGCCGCGCCCCTGACGCGCGATAACGGCGCTGCGGTCGGCGACAATCAGAACTCGCAAACCGCCGGTGCCAACGGCCCGGTGCTGCTGCAGGATGTGCAGTTGATCCAGAAGCTGCAGCGATTTGACCGTGAACGCATTCCGGAGCGCGTGGTGCATGCGCGCGGCACCGGTGCCCACGGCACCTTCACCGTGACCAACGACCTGAGCGATCTGAGCAAGGCCAAGGTCTTCGCCGCAGGCCAGAGCACCCCGGTGTTTGTGCGCTTTTCGGCGGTGGTGCATGGCAACCACTCCCCGGAAACGCTGCGCGACCCACGCGGTTTTGCCACCAAGTTCTACACCGCCGACGGTAACTGGGACCTGGTCGGCAACAACTTCCCGACCTTCTTCATCCGCGACGCAATCAAGTTTCCGGACATGGTGCATGCGTTCAAGCCCGACCCGCGCACCAACCTCGACGATGACTCGCGTCGATTCGACTTCTTCTCCCACGTGCCGGAAGCCACGCGCACGCTGACCGAGTTGTATTCCAACTCGGGAACGCCAGCCAGTTATCGGCAAATGGACGGTAACGGTGTTCACGCCTATAAGTTGATCAACGCCAAGGGCGAAGTGCATTACGTGAAGTTCCACTGGAAGAGTTTGCAGGGGATCAATAACCTCACGCCGAAAGAAGTCAGCAAAGTTCAGGGTCAGGACTACAGTCATATGACCAACGACTTGGTGAATCATATAAACAAGGGCGATTTTCCGAAGTGGGACTTGTACGTTCAAGTATTGAAGCCACAAGATTTGTCCAAGTTTGATTTTGATCCGCTGGATGCAACCAAGATATGGCCGGGTGTTCCAGAACGAAAAGTTGGACAAATGGTATTGAACCGTAATCCGGCCAATGTGTTCCAGGAAACCGAACAAGTGGCGATGGCACCGGCCAATATTGTTCCAGGCATCGAGCCGTCAGAAGATCGTTTGTTGCAAGGTCGGGTGTTCTCTTATGCCGATACGCAAATGTACCGCTTGGGCGCCAATGCTTTGCAATTGCCGATCAATGCCGCAAAAGTTGCAGTTAATAACGGCAATCAGGATGGCGCGATGAACTTCGGGGCCAGCCGCTCCGGGGTCAATTACCAGCCGAGCCGCCTGCAACCACGGGAAGAGACCGAGACGGCACGTTACAGCCAGCTGGCACTGACGGGCAGCACCCAGCAGGCGAAGATCCAGCGCGAGCAGAACTTCAAGCAGGCCGGTGATCTGTATCGCTCGTTCAGCCAGCAGGAGCGTCGTGACCTGATCGACAGCTTCGGCGGCTCGCTGGCCACCACCGATGATGAGAGCAAGCACATCATCCTGTCCTTCCTTTATAAGGCCGATCCGGAATACGGCAGCGGCGTGACCAAAGTGGCCAAGGGCGACCTGAGCCGGGTCAAGGCACTGGCGGCAAAACTCACCGACTGATTGTCGCGGCCATGCCATGCGGGGCCTGAATCGGGCCCCGTTCTGTTCAAGGAGACGGCGTATGCGTATTTATCTGTTATTGCTGCTCGGCAGCCTGTCCTGGTCGGCGCTGGCCGGACAGAGTCCCGAGGCGGTCAAGGCGCAGTTGCAGGATTATCTGTTCGATGCCGCCCGGCGCGGCGACGTACCGATGCTCGAGACGTTTATCGAGGCCGGTTATCCCCTCGACACCCGCGACAGCAAGGGCTACACCGCGTTGATCCTCGCGGCCTATCACGGTCAGGCGCCAGCGGTGGAGCGCTTGCTTGCTGCCGGAGCGGATGCCTGCGCCCAGGATCAGCGCGGCAACACGGCGCTGATGGGGGCGATCTTCAAAGGCGAGGTGCAGATTGCCCGACGTTTGATGGCCACCGATTGCAGCCCTGACCAGCGCAACGGCGCGGGGCAGACCGCTGCCATGTATGCAGGTTTGTTCAAGCGCCTGGAGCTGCTTGACGCGCTGAAAGCCAAAGGTGCCGACCTCAATGCCGAAGATCCGCTGGGCAACAGCGCCGCACGTCTGGCCAGCGGCGAAATCCGCAGCGCTGCGCCGCGCTGATCGGCGATGGCTGCGTTATCATCGCGGTTTTTGCCGGGGGATCGAGATGGCCAAGGCCAAGCGCATGTACGGTTGCACCGAGTGTGGCGCAACCTTTCCCAAGTGGGCCGGCCAGTGCGGTGAGTGCGGTGCCTGGAACACCCTGACCGAAACCATGATCGAAAGCGGCGGCGCCACGGCACCCACCGGGCGCACTGGTTGGGCCGGGCAGCAGGCGCAGATCAAGACGCTGGCCGAAGTCAGCATCGAAGAAATTCCACGTTTTTCCACCGCTTCCGGTGAACTGGATCGTGTCCTGGGCGGCGGTCTGGTCGATGGTTCGGTGGTGTTGATCGGCGGTGACCCGGGGATCGGCAAGTCGACCATCCTGCTACAGACCTTGTGCAACCTCGCCAAGAGCATGCCGGCGCTGTACGTCACCGGCGAAGAATCCCAGCAACAAGTGGCGATGCGCGCACGCCGTCTCGGGCTGCCCCAGGATCAGTTGCGGGTGATGACCGAAACCTGCATCGAAACCATCATTGCCACCGCCCGCCAGGAAAAACCCAAGGTGATGGTGATCGACTCGATCCAGACGATCTTCACCGAGCAGCTGCAATCGGCGCCGGGCGGCGTGTCCCAGGTGCGTGAGAGTGCGGCGCTGCTGGTGCGCTACGCCAAGCAGAGCGGCACGGCGATTTTCCTCGTCGGCCACGTCACCAAGGAGGGCGCGCTGGCCGGTCCCCGCGTGTTGGAGCACATGGTCGACACTGTGCTGTATTTCGAGGGCGAGTCCGATGGCCGGCTGCGCTTGTTGCGTGCGGTGAAAAACCGTTTCGGTGCGGTCAACGAACTGGGCGTATTCGGCATGACCGACAAAGGCCTGAAAGAAGTCTCCAACCCGTCGGCGATTTTTCTCACCCGCGCCCAGGAGGAAGTCCCGGGCAGCGTGGTCATGGCGACGTGGGAGGGCACCCGGCCGATGCTGGTCGAAGTGCAGGCACTGGTCGATGACAGCCATCTGGCCAATCCACGGCGGGTGACGCTGGGGCTGGATCAAAACCGTTTGGCGATGCTGCTCGCGGTATTGCACCGTCATGGCGGCATTCCGACCCACGATCAGGATGTGTTTCTCAACGTGGTCGGTGGCGTCAAGGTGCTGGAAACCGCGTCCGATCTGGCGTTGATGGCGGCGGTGATGTCGAGCTTGCGCAACCGGCCGTTGCCGCATGATTTGCTGGTGTTTGGCGAAGTCGGCTTGTCCGGCGAAGTGCGCCCGGTGCCGAGCGGGCAGGAGCGCTTGAAGGAAGCGGCCAAGCATGGTTTCAAGCGCGCCATCGTGCCCAAGGGCAACGCCCCGAAGGAAGCGCCGGCGGGGTTGCAGATCATCGCAGTGACGCGCCTCGAACAAGCCCTCGATGCATTGTTTGAGTGAACTCCGAAGCTCTGTGGCGAGGGGATTTATCCCCGTTGGGCTGCGCAGCAGACCCGCTTTTCAGGGCCGCTGCGCGCCCCAACGGGGATAAATCCCCTCACCACAGGGTTCATTTCAAATTGGGATTGGGGCGCCGCTAGATCTCGATCAGGGCCGCTAACTCCCGCTCCAGCTCGGCCTCATCCGCCAAATTCAGCTCGATCAACCGTCGCAGCTGCTGGATAGATTCGAGGCTGATATGTTTGCAGACAAAGCCCAGATGGCCTTTCTCTTCGTGAGTCAGGTGCACTTCCATCTCGATATCGACGTCTTTGCTCAACTGGATATCGACAAAAAAATCCTCCTGCTTATCGCCCAGCCAAGGCTCCGGTCTCTCGACCAATAACCCTTTGAGCGACAGGTCGATCAGCTTCACCTGCCAGATGTACTCGCCCTGCCTCAGCTCGGTTTTGGCATCGAACTCGATACGTTTAAAGCGGCGACGATTGTCTGGGTGCTCGCTCATGGCGCAATCCTCCGAAGGTTCGCTGACTATAGACCCGCATTGTTCAAGCGTGCCAGCGCAGGCGGGCCGAATAGACCAATGTCGGGGTATGGCCTTTGGCGCCGTAAGCGCTAAACTCGGGGTGGCTGTCTTTCTTGTCCACCCTGGCTGGAATAAAAAAATGAAAAATAATAATAGCCTGCTACGCCACTTACCCTGGCTAGTGCTGGCAATCGTAGGAGCGTGCGCCCTGGGCGTAGTGGCATTGCGCCGAGGCGAGGCGATCAACGCCTTGTGGATTGTGGTCGCTGCCGTGGCCATTTATCTGGTTGCGTACCGTTACTACAGCCTGTTCATCGCCAACCATGTGATGCAACTGGATCCGCGTCGGGCCACCCCCGCCGTGCTCAACAACGATGGTCTGGACTATGTGCCGACCAACAAACACATTCTTTTCGGTCACCACTTCGCGGCCATCGCTGGCGCGGGGCCACTGGTCGGCCCGGTATTGGCAGCGCAGATGGGCTATCTGCCCGGCACGCTCTGGCTGATTGCCGGTGTGGTGCTGGCGGGCGCGGTGCAGGACTTCATGGTCCTGTTCATGTCGACCCGACGCAACGGCCGTTCCCTGGGCGACATGGTGCGTGAAGAAATGGGCCGGATTCCCGGTACCATCGCGCTGTTCGGCTGCTTCCTGATCATGATCATCATCCTCGCGGTGCTGGCGCTGATCGTCGTCAAGGCGTTGGCCGAGAGCCCGTGGGGCATCTTCACCGTGATGGCGACCATTCCGATCGCGATGTTCATGGGTATTTACATGCGCTACATCCGCCCGGGCCGCATCGGCGAGATCTCCGTGGTCGGCGTGTTGCTGCTGCTGGGTTCGATCTGGCTGGGTGGGCAGATTGCCGCCGATCCGGTATGGGCAAAGGCGTTCACCTTCACCGGCGTGCAGATTACCTGGATGCTGGTCGGTTACGGTTTTGTCGCTGCGTCGCTGCCGGTCTGGCTGATTCTGGCGCCGCGTGACTACCTCTCCACGTTCCTGAAGATCGGCACCATTGTTGCGCTGGCGATCGGCATTCTGGTGACCATGCCCGAGTTGAAAATGCCCGCGCTGACGCAGTTTGTCGACGGCACCGGCCCGGTATGGAAGGGCGGTCTGTTCCCGTTCCTGTTCATCACCATCGCCTGCGGTGCGGTATCGGGCTTCCACGCGCTGATCTCGTCGGGCACCACGCCGAAGCTGCTGGATAACGAAACCAACGCCCGCTACATCGGTTACGGCGGCATGCTGATGGAGTCGTTCGTGGCGATCATGGCCATGGTTGCCGCTTCGGTGATCGAGCCAGGCGTGTACTTCGCCATGAACAGTCCGGCAGCCGTGGTCGGCAGTGACGTTGTTTCGGTCGCGCAGGTCGTTACCAGTTGGGGCTTCGCGATTACACCGGATGCGCTGCAAGCGGTGGCCAATGACATCGGTGAAACCACCATTCTGGCTCGCGCCGGTGGTGCGCCGACCCTGGCGGTGGGTATCGCGCAGATCCTGCACAGTGTCCTGCCGGGTGAAAACACCATGGCGTTCTGGTACCACTTCGCGATCCTGTTCGAAGCGCTGTTCATCCTCACCGCTGTTGACGCCGGCACCCGTGCCGGACGTTTCATGCTGCAGGACCTGCTCGGCTCTTTCGTACCGGCGCTCAAGCGTACCGAATCCTGGACTGCCAACCTGATCGCCACTGCCGGTTGTGTCGCGATGTGGGGCTGGTTGCTGTATCAGGGCGTGATCGATCCACTGGGCGGCATCAACACCCTGTGGCCATTGTTCGGCATCTCCAACCAGATGCTCGCCGGTATTGCGCTGATGCTCGGCACCGTGGTCCTGATCAAAATGAAGCGCCAGCGCTACATTTGGGTCACGCTGCTGCCGGCCACCTGGCTGCTGATCTGCACCACAACGGCAGGCTTCATCAAACTGTTCGACGCCAACCCGGCGATCGGCTTCCTGTCCCTGGCGAAGAAATACAGCGATGCGCTGGCCAACGGTCAGGTGCTGGCACCGGCAAAAAGCGTCGAGCAGATGCAGCACGTGATCTTCAACGCCTATACCAACGCAACGCTCACGACGCTGTTCCTGTTCGTGGTGTTCAGCATCCTGTTCTACGCGCTCAAGGTTGGCATCGCCGCCTGGGGCAAAAAAGAGCGTACGGATAAAGAATCGCCATTCCAGGCCCTGCCGGATGCGTAACCAGAGGATTGCACCATGTTCAATGACCTGAGTCGCCTCGGTAAATACCTCGGTCAGGCCGCGCGCCTGATGGTCGGCATGCCCGACTACGACACCTACGTCGAGCATATGCAAACCAAACACCCGGACAAACCGGTGATGAGCTACGAGATGTTCTTTCGCGAACGTCAAGAAGCCCGTTACGGTGGCAAGGGTGGGCCCAAGTGCTGTTGAGCTGACAGCCTTGGGTTGATGCAATCCCCCTGTGGGAGCGGGCTTGCTCGCGAAGGCGGTGGATC